>JBDUEM010000324.1:0-7801 GCA_040002435.1 Bryobacteraceae bacterium | reverse complement strand
ATTGGGATCGCCGGTTATCTTTGGTTTCGGTTGGAAAAACCGCAGTGAGAAAATGACCCGGCTGCCCTTCGCCAGCGTCAGCCCGGCAGGCAACGCGTTGCGCACCCTCGCCGAGACTGCGTTCAACGCCGCCGCACGAGCGCCCAACTTAGCGCCTGCCAGCGCTCGCATGATGCATCAACCGGGGGAACACATCCACCCCTTCGAGCCGCGCGACGTGATCTGGCCCGATGTCGCGTGCCCGCCGCGGCTTCCCTGCTCGGCCACGAGCGCGGCGCGCGAGCTACCTGGCGATGGTCGCGTTTTTCACGCCAGGCTGGCCGACCGCGTCAGCCCGGCACCCCCCGCCCCTAGACCGCACATTCCGCGACCGCGTTCAACGACGCGGCGCGTGGACCAGCCGCCTCGCGTAGGAGGAATTTCGAACGCGAAGTCCCCGGAATCGCCTTTACGGCTTTTTCACGAGTGGCTTCGACACAAATCCAGTCCTTTGAGCCATGCCGCTCGTTATCTTTGCGGTATCCCGAACGATGTGCGAGTGGACTTCGGCGGACACATGCACCCTACCGTTGCGAGTTAGGCTCGAATCCGCCACATCCGCGGGAATTGTTTGTCCCGTGAAGAGAATAAATTGGACCCCCGGAACGATGAACAGATGCGTGTGGTAACCCTCTGCCTTCTTGCCCGATGGCAAGGTCGCGATACATTTTGCCGATCCGGGTGGTCCTATCGTCACAACCAAATCGATTTCTGGTGGGAGTGGATCGAACTGAAGCAGGTGCAATCGTAACGGCTCAGCATATGGACCAAGTTTGCAGGCACTGCGATTGTTTACGGCTGCTCGCCAGAATGTGCTTAGGCCATAGTAGGCAAGATCGTCAACTCGTGGCCCGAGCGCAACCATAGCGTCATATACTTTCCTTCCATCCTAGTCGATTGATGGGGATGTGATGATTTCATCGTACAGCGGGAACAGCCCTTCATAGGTCAGAAGCTTTGGGTTGACCCATTTCTCACCCTTTCGGTCAAACAGCCCTTCGCATTCGGCACAAAGCAGGTATTGCCAAAACTGGGTTGACTTCTGGGCGATATTGTCCGGAACTATAATTACCGGATTTGGATTCTTCAAATCATCTGCCCTGCAGTACTTGTAGACGGCCTGCGATAAGATGTGGCTCTTCCGTAGGGGCCGAACATTTAGACAGAGTTTGCATGTTCCCAACTCGGGCATTGCTTTCACCTCTCCGCGTTGCTGGCTCAGATTTATTCTCGCCCTCCTGGTGAACCGGCGGCGCGGCGCCTGCCCACCGCGTTTCGTTTCCCTGCTCGCCCACGAGCGCGGCACGCCACGCTGCAGCGACAGTTGCGGCAGGTATGGAATTACCGGGACTCCGCACATCCATGAGTCCTGAACGATCCCGGGACCGCGTTCACCGGCGCGCCGCGGCTTTACCACCTGCCAACGCTCGCGTGATGCATAACGCAGTAAACAACTTCACCGCTTCGACCCGCGCGCGGCGATCTTGACGCCGGGCACCACCAGCGTCGGGCACTGAAGGAAGATAGATTCAATGGCAATGAGCACCGTCTACGCAAAAGATCGAACCCCCTCGCGCTCAGATAGATGCGCTCGAAGGGCCGGCCCTCATTGAGTTTGGAGCGCCGTGGTGCGGGCATTGCGGCGCTGCGCAACCGCTCCTGACGGCGGCTTTCGCCGCTTGTCCGCTCATACCCCATATCAAGATCGAAGATGGCAAGGGACTTCCTCTGGGACGTACCTTCCGGGTGAAGCTGTGGCCCACGCTGGTCTTCCTCACCAACGGCAAGGAAGTCGCACGCCTAGCTAGTTCGCCCTGTGAATTCGACTGTGATCACCGAGGCGTTCGCGCAAATTGAGTGACGCGGGCTTCACATTCTTGTTCCGCCGGTGAGCTTGCGCGTCCCGGCTGGCCCACGAGTGCGACACGTGATACCCACCGCCCGCGACCGCGTTCAACCGCCGGCGCTGGCGTGATGCATCAGCCTGATGAACATGTCCATGGCTTCGAGGCCCGCGTAGTGACCCGGCCCCCACGTCGACGAAGAACGCTGTTCGCCAACATCGCGAAGACCCTGTGCGTACGGGCCGCGTTGGCTTTTCTGCTCGCCGAGATAGCTCCGCCGGTCCGCTCCTCGGGGGCGATTTGATGTGGCCTCAGGTCGCGCGGGCCGTATGCCAGCCCCGCCCCTCGTCGCCCAACACGACATTCCACCGCGGAGCGCGCGCCTTACCGGGCGTAAAAATCAACTAGTTTGCAGCCTGTTACCAATCGCCATTGTAAGTGCCCAATAGACTTTTGCTCAGCCTGTTAATCTAGAACCACTACGGTATGAATTGGAAACCCTGCGGCCTCGCTCCCACCTTAATGATGCGAATCACATTATTGTTTACGGCATCGATTTGGACGATCGTATCTTGTACAGCATTCGTCACGAATACATGGCGGCCAGTGGGAGTAACAGCGATACTTCTCGAATAGTTGCCAGTCGGAATGTTTGCGATCTCCCTGTAAGTGGACGTATCCAGCACCCGAAGACTTGCACCCACACTCTCGGAACTGGTCACATATGCCCTAGTGCCGGTCGGATTGAAGCGAATACCCCAAGCCGCCGAGAGACCCGGGATCACCAGCACGCGGGCGTTGGTAAGTGTGTCGATCACCGTGGCATTACCCGAGAAAAAGCTGGTAGCCCACACTTGTGTACCGTCCGGGGTGATGGCGATACCCGAGGGAAAGCCCCCTACTGGGATCGTCGCGATTACGGCCTTGGTGGCAAGGTCTACCACATAAACCTGGGCCGCCGAACTCAGGTAACTGGTGACATATAGTTTCTTTCCGTCGCGAGTAAGAACCAAACTATGCGGTCTGGCTTCAGGCGGAAGCGTGATCCGGTCCACGACCGCACCCGCCGCACGGTCGACCACAGCGATACCCTGCGAATAGGAAACGTAGAGCCTTTTCTTATCCGGCGAGATTTTCATGGCGATGGGCCGCGCTCCGATTTGTATTCTCTTAATAGTGGCCGCGCGAGGGTCAGCTTGCGCAGCCCGCGCGCCATCCTGACCTGTTGCACTCCCTCCCGGAGCGGTCGTCGACACCGATCCATCTGAGAGGTTGGTCGTATTCAGATCGCCTGGATCAAGAGGCGGTGGATCCGGAAGCCCGTCAAAAGGGTCGTCGTCCGGGAAGTCCGGGAGGGGTAGAGGCGGGTCTAGAAACGGATCGTCATCGTCATCGGGCCAATAATCTGGATCGAAATCATGTTCGTCGGGGTCGGGGTCGGTAAATGGGTCGGTCGGCCCACCTCCAAATTCGCCGCCAGGACGAGCCCCTGCACTGCGCTCGCCGGAAGATGGCGGCTTCAAGGGCGAGAGGGCTGGTCCCAGCACTTGAAATGTGTTGATCGGGGTCACACTGTAGCCAGTTCCAAAATCGTGAAATCGAACCGACACCAGCTTCCCGCCGGCAATCACTATTATGTTGGGCGGATCGTTGGGGTAGGAAGTCATCGTCGCCCGCGTCAATCCGTCGTCGCAAGCCGTAAGGACTAGGATTATGCCCGCCATGGAGGCTGCAAACATTTTGCGCTTGTGTGGTTTCATCATGTGGGCGCCTATTTGAAATTCAAATCTTTGCCGCTGAGCAGAATGGGCATTACGACGCCGAGATCCAGCCCCGTAGCCGTGAAGGTGGACGGGTTACCTAAAGGCGCGTTCCCCACGTAAAGAATGCCTTTCGACTGGATGAGGCTTGCACGCGACGCCGGAAGCGCCTGCAGGATTTGGGAAGGAACCGCAAACGTACCCGCCGCCGCTTCTGCCGTGCAAACGAACATCACGTTCGAGTTCAAAGAAATATCGGAATTGCTTCCGATGATCAATACGGTCTGTCCCGCCGGTGCGCCGGTCCAGTTAATAGTCAAAGGCTGGGACCGGTCCACGTCCGCAATCTGATTTCGATTGGTCCAGGTGAGTGCGGCCGACACCGAAAACGATGCGCGTATCGGTCCGACATCGGCTCCGCCATCTCCATTAAGTTGAAAGTCAGTCCCACTGTCCAGAACCGGAGTTCGGCGGGGGGTGTACGTCCCTGGGAAATTGCCACCCAAGGTGGTTATATTAACGGGACCCACTTTGGGACCTGCAATCGCCCGAGCACCTTTTGGTGTGATCAATGAAAAGTTTGCTCCCCCGCTCAGATACTTTCCGGAAGGTGCGGTTAGCAATGGATTGTTCCCGCCAAAGAAATCAATAGAACCCGCGTAGACTGTACAACTGCCGGCAGGCGGTAACGAGAACAGGGGGTTGAATGCGAAAGCACCGCCTAGATCCTGCCTCAGTGTGACCGCGCCGAAATCCAGCACATCATCGTATTTGGTTCGTCCTCGTCCATGCTGTTGGTCAACCCGGTACAATGCCACTATGCCGGTCTTGCTCCCCGAAATCAGCGGTTTGGCTAGCACGTTAGCCGATTCCGAGCAAGCCTCCCCGCCGGCGGAGATTGCCATGCTCACGGAGTTGCTGACTACTTGGCCTTCAGTGCGCACCTGGACCGGAACCCAGCAACCGAGCGGCGCGTCAGCGGGAATTTCAAATACCATCTGATCTTCCGCCGCGATGCCGGGAGCACGTCCCGTATAGAGCTTGTTCGCCAGTTTCCCACCAACGAAAATCTCTACGGGCGTGAGCAAATTTCCCGCCGACGCGGGCATCGCATCGCTATACGGCACTGGACCCAGCCCGGTAGCATACATAGTGATGACCTGCCCTCGTTTGGCGGTTACTCCAGGCGCGTTTACCGGTTGATTTTCCTGTGTCACAAAATTCAGAAACACTCCCGGTCCGATGCCACCACCAGGCACCGAAAAGATGCCGACGGCGCTATTTACAATCTGTACCGGGCTCGGAGGTCCAGCGGCATTGTTATAAGTAATCACCATCGACGAAGTGCCGAGCGGGGCGTTCGAAGGCATAATCGCGTTGATCTGCGTAGAGTTCACGAATACCGGAATTGCGTCTACCGAGACACTACCCTGCGTGATTTTCATCGAAACGCCACTCAAGGTAGTCCCAAGTGGGAAGGCGGACGCGCTCACTCCCGTAGCCGGTCCCAGACGAGAGCCAAAGACCGAGAACAAAGAACCCCGGGCGATTGAACCTCCAGGAAGGCCGGCCGGCGTCAGACTTGCCGCCGCATTGACGATTCCTTTCGGCGCGATCAGTGGCTGACTGAAGCCAACACCCGCCAGCAGCAATAGCACGCTAGCGATAAGTATCGTGTTCTTGTACCTCAAGAGAAACTCCTTTGCGCAAAACTCAGAGTATACAGCCAGAGTAAACCTCGTCTCTGACTCAGTTTCGCGATTCAGGCGCTGAAGGGGCAGCTCGAGAAACTCTGCGATGCAGCTCGGCGTGCGCGCCGCGTCCCCGTCCCAGCCCCCCAGGAACGCGACACGCCGAGCTGCCGCCCGACGGGCGATTTTGATGCCGGCGAGGATGGGCACCACTCCCGCCCGCGTCGGCCGCCATGCCCCCGCAGCGACGCATCCTCCCCCGCGGCCGCGTTCAACTGCACGGCGTCGAGAACGAACGACTCCGCGACGAGCCTGCGGTACTCGCCGAGTGGCTTCGCGACCGCGGCCATCTTGATGCCGGGCAATGAGATCACTTCGTAACTATGGAATTCCGGAACTCCGCATATCCAGCGCTCGCGTGATGCATTAATCTTCACGGCTTCGAACCGCGCGAAGTGATCCGGTCCCACGTCGACGAGAACACCAACGTCACGAGTTGTGCGCGTGCCCGCCGCGTTCGCGTCCCTGCTCGCCCACGCGCGACACGCCGAGCTGCCTCGCGACTGTGGCGTCTGGGGCCCAAAACTGTGATCTGTTGTGACATCTTTTTTCACTGAACTCGCGAGAAACAACGACCGCTAACGCATCGGCTCACGGTCATGCGACCCAGTGTCCCGGCAGTACGCGCTGCGTTTCATGTCACGCAGTTTTCCAAAGGCTTGCGGCGCGAATGCGGCCTCACGGCCGCGGCGATCTTGCCGGCGACAATGGCGGGACTGGCGTTAGCTGGGGCTCCAAAAGCGTGATCTGTTGTGACATCTTGTTTTCAGCCGAAATCGTGTGAAACTTCGTCCGTACGCGCTGGCTCGAACGGGACTAGCCTGGCGGCGGGTTCCCGCGAAACTCGTCGCGAACGCAGTCTCGCGCGTACGTAGGGGGGTTGGCGGAGGGGTGAAGACGAGGGAGTGTATCCTCTAAGCGAACTTGAACTCCGCGAGGGATGCGATCGCGTCCGGATGCCCCGGCCGGATAGTGAGCTCGATTCCGCTGACGGCCGTAAGACTGACGTGGT
Source organism: Bryobacteraceae bacterium (assembly GCA_040002435.1). Taxonomy (GTDB): domain Bacteria; phylum Acidobacteriota; class Terriglobia; order Bryobacterales; family Bryobacteraceae; genus JANXXV01. The sequence goes on along the minus strand of JBDUEM010000324.1, from coordinate 1,395 downwards.
AATCCTCGACCTCCTCGGTGGAGCCGTGCGGGCTGAAGTTCCACTGCTGGCGAAACAAGCTGCGGAAGGTATTTCCACCTTCATCCGACCAAGCAAGATCGAATTCCTGCGTTCGTTCCAGCTGCTTCTCCACGAACCGCAAGAAAATGCGCGTTACCGTTTGCGGCTCGCTGAACGTGAGTAGCATCGTTTGCTCTCCTGGTTTGGCCGCCCGCCACTGGTGTCCCCCCGCTAGCATCGCATCCACTGTGTGATCGGGATCTTCAGAAGTCACGGTTATCTCTGAAACCCTCTCATTCAAATTCCACCACTCGCAATTGGGTGAGATTCTTTCCAAGATTTTCTTTTGCACCACTCAATTATCAACCTGTTGGGCTCCTTGCGGCGGTTCGAGACTAGCGAAGTACTTTCGCACGTTCGGTTGCTGGGATTGAATGACCTGATTACTTCATGCCCTGATCGGTTGGCGCCAGCATGAGTGTGCGCGCAGCACCACGGGGCTGGACGTTAGTCAGTCCCTTACGGCATTCCTCAAGCTTCGCGCCGCGCGTCGCGATCCCGGCCCGACGTCGACGAGAACGCGCGAGGAGCCTGCCGGAGCCCGCCGCGCCCGCTTCCCTGCTCGCCTGGGCCCGACACGTCGAACTGTCGGCACCCGCGGCGATTCTTGAGGCAGCCCCGCCCGCGAAGTCCTAGAAGTATGTTCAACCCCGAGGGTACCCTCCAATTCTGTGATCTGTTGTGACATTTTTTCCGCTGACATCGCGAAAACCATCCGCCGCGCCGCGCTGGATCACGAGAGCTTTGCGACCCGTTTCGCTGCACTCGGCGGCCTCGCGCGCATGTAGGAGAGCGGGCGTGGGGGTGGACGCGGGAAGGGCTCGTGGTCTCGCGCGTTGCGTTGGAGAGCCAGGCGCTTGGTGAAGACGAGGGAGTAGTAACGTTAGGCATAAAATGAGGGCAAGTATAAAAGCTCACATCGCAGCTTGGCCAGCGCTCACGTGGCAGGCGTACCCGGGGCTTCTGATTTCGGATTGAGTTGTAGGACGCTCAGAAGGAGGAGGTCCTGACATGCGAACAAGCGTGTTCGTCACAGCCTTGGTTTGTATAGCAATCCCTGGTTACGACCAGAAGCGGGCGAACGGCGACACCATCCGGCTGAACGAGCTGCTCCAAAAAGCCGAAAACGGCGATGCGGCGGCGCGAGGAGAGCTCTCTTACATGTACCTCACTGGCTATGGCGTAGAGCAGAATTTCGTGGAGGCGACCCACTGGGCCTCATGTCCAATACCCACCAGCAAGATCATGGCGAGCTGCAAACCTGTCAATACTGGCGAGCTGCCACAGAACGCTGCCGACTTCCTGAAAAAGTTGAAATGCGAGAACTTCAACGGG
>JBDUEM010000323.1:0-7828 GCA_040002435.1 Bryobacteraceae bacterium | reverse complement strand
CGATATTCGGATGGCCTCAGTCTGATCGTCGGTTACACCTGGTCTAAGCTCATGACAGACATCTCGGATGGTGTCTGGAGCGCCGCGGGGTCCATACGCAGCCAATACTGCTTGCGCTGCGAGCATTCTTACGCCGCCTACGATGTGCCGCACCGCTTCACTTTGAGCGGCGTAGGCGAGTTGCCGTTTGGAAAGGGCAAGAAGTTTGGTAGGAGCTGGAATCGAGGCGTGGACACGATTCTGGGAGGGTGGCAGGCTAACGGGATCCTGACTCTTGCCACGGGCGTACCGCTGGTCTTCGGAACGGCCGCAAACACCAGCTATTCGTTCGGAGGCGGTCAGCATCCGGATGTGGTGGGGAATCCGGTGCTCTCCAGCGGGAAGAGCATCTATCAGTGGTTCAACACGGCGGCGTTTGCTCAGCCGGCCAACTTCTCGAGTGGCAATCTCTCGCGCACGTACGGCGGGGTTCGCGCAGACTGGGCGAGAAATCTGGATTTCTCGCTGTTCAAGAACTTCAGTGTGACGGAGCGGATCAAAGTGCAGTTCCGGGGCGAAGCGTTCAACCTGACCAACACACCGGTCTTCGGCGCCCCGGGCGGGTCGGTTAACGGAGTAAACTTCGGTGTGGTCACTGGCCAGTCCAACCCGGCTAGAAACCTTCAACTCGCGCTGAAGGTGTTGTTCTAAAAGAAGAAGTGTCCTTTGGAACTGTTGCCGCCCAACCCAACCAGGCTGGGCGGCAGCGGCTCAAGGGATGTTACAATTCTCCATCCCGTGAAGCTATACACGTCCTGCGTTCGTAGAGCCTGCTATGCCCGCTTCTCTGCCCAGTGAAGCAGCCTTCTATATTCTTGTTGCCGGCGGCAAGAGGCTGGGGTTCATTTTGGATCCCTTCTTTCCAACGCCGAATTCGCTCGTATTCCAGGCCCCTCTGGGGATGGATAAGTCGTTCTTCGACGGCCTGAACGAAAAGGGCGGTTACCTGCCGCTTCATGGATGGTCGCTGATTCTGGTAAATACCGCTCTGCAGGAAGTGCGGCGCTATACGTGGAATCAGACCAAGGTCGATAAGATCCGTTTTCCGGCGATCGACAACCAATCTCCAAAGCCCCTCCGCTTCACTATCCACCTCGGAGTCACAGGGGTTACGCAGGGCAGCCCGGCCGCTGCAGCGGCAGTGTCGAGTTACCAGAGCAGTGCCTGGACAAAAGACGTGGCGAGCTACGCGTTCCAGTTGAAAATCGATGGGCTACTGGGCGCCGACTGGAGCGTCTCGAGGCTTGCAGCCTTTGACGTTGGCGCCGGTGTCTTTGAGGATTTGGTCCTTACCATCACCCCTGAAGGTTTCGCCGATCCGTTCCGGGATTGGCTCAGGAACGGGAATCCTCCGAGGACAGGGTCATTGAATTTCCTGGGGACCAACCTGCAAATCTACCTGCGCATTCGATTTGCGGGCCTGCGAGTTCGGACGATTGTGCCAGCCATCAGTACCCTTTCGTCCAGCCCGGCCACTGCCCGCCTGGCGTACTCTGAAATCAATTTCGGAGTGGACAGTTAGCCAGCGCCGTCGTTGACGGGATATTACTCCTGAATCAGCTGATCGAGCAGCACCGAAAGCCGCTTCGTCCGGTCGTCAACATGATGTTTTAGGGAATCTAGCTCTCGCTCCAGCATGTGCAGACGGTCCTGCAAATGCAAACAGGCAAGCACCGCGATTCGCGTCGAATCGTTGTTACCGGCCTTGGCGATCGTGGTCATCAACTCATCCACTTCCTCGGCTGCCTGCTCCATCTCGGATGGATCGCCACTCACCAGAAGCGAATAAGTCTGATTGAAAATGGACAGCCGGACCGGTTGTTTATCAGGGGTACCGGATGCCATAGCCAATCTAAGTCGCGCTCAGCAGGTCCATTTGCCCGAGCAGCTTTTCGATGCGCGTCCGCACCTGTTTGCGCTCGGATTTCAGGGAGTCCAGCTCTTCGGAAACCGAATTGAGCTGGGCCTGCAGATCAGTGGCCGCCTTGATGGCGGCCTCCTTCTCGGCAAGCACCGACTCATACTGTTTCTGAACGCCATCCTTCTCCTGGCGGAGTTGAGAGACAAGCTGAACCGCGCGGTGGATGCGCTCTTCCAGGCTTGTGAGTGAATCGGTCTCTTCTACGCGAGCAGTGGTTGCCATGGGAATTAAAAATGCCTCTACTGAACAGATACCCGAGCGGAGTTGGCTTTGTCAACGAGCCCGCGAAATGCGGAGTCGTCGCTGGCGGCGATATCAGCAAGCACCTTGCGATTCAGATCGATGCCGGCCTTCTTCAAACCACCCATGAATTTGCTGTAGGAAGTGCCCAGGGCCTTGCAGGCTGCGTTGATGCGGATGATCCACAATTCGCGGAATTCGCGCTTCTTGCGTTTGCGGCCGACATACGCATATTTCAGCGCCTTCTCGACTGCTTCCTGCGCCGAACGGTGAAGTTTGCTCTTTGTTAGAAAGAACCCCTTCGCCCTCGCTAATGTCTTGTGGCGCGAATTGCGCCGCTTATTTCCTCTTTTTACTCTTGGCACGTTTTCTCCTTGGAGTGAATTGGCCTCTACCGGCCAGCTTGAGGCGTTACGGGCACGTGCAGCGCACCGTTCGCACTCAGTGAATTACTAATACGGAAGCATCGATCGAAGCTTGGCTTGATCGGTGGAATCGGCAACAACACGCTTGCCGAGCTTCCTTTTACGCGAGCGCGTCTTGGAGGTCAAGATATGGCGGGCGTTCGCGTGGCCGCGAACTACAAGGCCCGTTCCGGTCTTCTTGAACCGTTTGGCCGCACCTTTGTGTGTCTTTAACTTGGGCATCTCAGAAGTTTTCCTGGGGATTTTACAACTTCCAAAGTATAGCACGAACGGCGGGTTAATACCGAATCGAAAGCTCCGGCGTGAGCAGCCACTGCTGGCCCTGCAGCCGGGATTCCAAGCCGAAAAGCAGAATTCCGGTGGCCATCAGCGTCCGCTCCGCCGGATTTGGGATTGTGCCGTTGAGGATGAGCTCCTCGAAATTGCGCACCATGAAGCTCCAGTGGTTGTGGTTGTAAAGTTGAATATAGGCGCAGCAGGCTTGCGGCTCGGCGCGGTCCACCTCGCTGGCGGCGAACAGGTAGTCGCGTGTGAAGCCGTTCAGATTCAGCACGGTCGCGCGGAGTCCGTCCCGATACTTGATGAAAATCGCCTGCGGCGGGATGCTGCGATCCTCCTCCACTTTGTTGACGCGCTTGGCGAGCGCCGCGTCCAATAATGCGCGCGACCACTCGCCGCGGTCGGCCATGGCCCACACCTCCGGTCCTTCCACGCATCGGATCGACTGGATCCCGGTCTCGCCGCCGGCGCGCCGCTCCACCATCGCCTGCAGCAGTTCGATGGCGTGATAGGTGTGCTCTTCCAGGTCGCTGTAGCTCACCGAGAGCGCCTCCTTCAAGTGGATGCCCTGCGGAAATTCGAGCGCGGGCCGGCGCCAGGTGAGCGGCACCGTGGATCCGGCCATGAACGGGATTTTCATCTGACGCACGGTGACGTACATGCGCCGTGCGTCTGCCCAATCGTAGGCGAAGTATTTGTCGTTATACAGCGGCACCACGCGGTGGTCTTCCCGGAATACCTGGGTGACCTGCTCAAAGTAGCGATAGCGAGGATACTGAAAGTTTCCACGGGGCGTGCGGGGATAGACGCCATGCTCTCCGATAGTCGCCACCCCGTCCACCGCCAGCGTCTTGCCCCCAAGACGCAACGCTTCCGCCACCGTGGGATAAATCTTGATTCCATACTCTTCGGCCTGCTCGCGTGCCATGTCCTTCAACGGGAACTGGTCCACGTAAAGCGAAGCCACTTCCACGCGCGGCTGATAGCTCTTGCCGTTCAGCCTATAGCCGCCCAGCAGCCGGCCCATGAACACGTCGGCGTGGGAGTCGGGGTAGTAGGCGTTAAGAATTGCGGCCACGCGCGGACGCTTCGTCTGGGCTTGGGCAGCACCGGCGGGAGGCAGGACAAGACCGGCACCCGGCAGGGCAAAAAATGTTCGGCGGTTCATGGCTATTGCAGCAGCTCCCGGATGGAGTGCGCGCTACGATCCTTGCGATCGATCAGCGCCTTCTCCCGGCGTAGCATTTGTTCGAGCAATGGCGGCAGATCTTCCATGTCCAGGGCCTCTGAGCAAGTTACCACAGCCGCTTCAAACAGGCAGGCGCGGCGGTAGAGATCGGTCACCAGCGAATACTCCATCGCCAGATCGTCGCCAAAGGATTGCCCCTCCTTCTTGCCCCGCTGCCAGTGTCCGATCGCGCGTTCGCGGCAATGCATGGCGGACGATTCATCGCCGGCGTCGTCCGCGGCCCACGCGCCGTGCAGCGAACTCCAGCCTGCGTCGGCGTATTGGCCCACATGGCTCAGGATCGCGGAGTAACACAGGAACTCCCTTGTCTTCTCCGGAAATCCCTCTTCCTTCCACTGCTCGCGATAGGCATCTCCACGCACGAAATCCACTGCGTTGTCGTGGATACTGGCGATACTATCGGCACAATAGCCGCAGTGCGGACAGCGCTGTACCCACACCGGCAGCGTGGAACGCAGCGGCTCGCCGGGCCGCGTGTCGAAGTCAGGTGGTTCTTTCGGCCTGGGCGATTCAGCTGTCCACTGTTCTGATGCCACTCCACACAAGCCGCAAATCACACTTACCCGAAACGCATCCATCGTCAGTCTCCGCTTACCGCGTGCACCACATCCAACACCGTCCGCCGCACCGGCTTCATCAACGGCAACCCCGAGAATTTGATGAGGCTCACTACCAGGTCGAGGCTTTTATCCACCAGAACCGCGGTCCGCTTCTGGCCGGGCGACCGGTCATACATCCAGAACAAAATCAGCCCCATCTGAAACATCCACAGCAGATTGGGCAGATCCGGCTTCAAATCGTCAGGCACCTTGACGCCGCTGTTTTCCAGGGCCATGGCGAACTGCGCGGCATCCTTTTCACGGAGGTCGCGGGTTTCCTCGCTGAAGGGCGAGAGCGGATTCTTTGGGTCCGCGGTGTGCGCCAGCAGCGCCCCCAGGAACTTCCTGTTGGGTTCGAAATGCTCAAATTTTACGTCGAGAATGGTGCGCAGGCGGGCCTTGAGGCCTTTCTGTTTTGGCAGCGCCTCATCGATTGCCGCGACCATTTTGTCCTGCGCCTGGTGATAGAAGGCCATAACGATGGTCTCCTTCGATTCAAAGTAATAGTAAGCGGACCCGAGCGCAACGCCCGCCTCTTTCGCTACTTCCCGCATCGTTGTCTGGTCGAAGCCGCGTTCCCGGAAGAGGTGCAGGGCCGCAGAAAGAATACGGCCCCGGGTTTCTTCCGACTTCGATTTATTCACGGCGCGCACCGCGGAGTGTTCATGCCTTGCAGCATCAGTTGCATTTCACTCTCGGGCACCGTACCCAGCCATCGCGAAATGGAGTGCCGGTATCGCGAAATGAACGTGAAGGCTTCGCGAGCCAGGGGCAGAAGCGCCGGCGAGGACAATCGCTTCGCGGTGGCGCGGTATTCACGCAGCGCGTAGAGGCACATGATCCAGGCATGGTCTCCGAAGTATACTCCTCCGTTGTCGCCGATCACCACGAGTTCTCCCGATTTTCCGGAATGCGGCAGGGCAGGGAATAGCCGGGCGGCTTCCGGCGACCCCATCGGCACCGGATAGATGGCTACGTAGGCGGGCTGCCGGGTAAGCCAGACTTTCACCCGCGTACACAGTCCACAAGTGGGATCGTAGAGCACATACAAGCGCTTCATTTCTGACCGGGCATGTTCAGGACAGCGTCCGGAGGGAACGGCGGCGGTTCAAAAGCGGCTTGTCCCCGCTTTCGCATGCGGGAGAACAGGAATAGGTTGAAGAAGTGCATCAGGCCAAGAATCAGCAGCACCAGGCCCACTTTGTCGCTCAACAACTCGATGGATTCCCGCAGACTGGCAATGGTGCCGGCAGTGCGCAGCGCCAGTGTGACGTAGCCAATATTGATCAGGTAGAAGCCGACTACCAACAGGTGATTCACGGAGTCCGCCAGATCCTTGTTGCCGTGAAACGCGTCCACCAGAAAGATGCGCCCGTTCTTGTGCAGGGTGCGGGCCACCCAGATGGTCACGCCCAGGCTGATGGCCAGATAGGCGAAATAACTCCATTCAATGTACATCGCTTACTCCTTCGAATCATGCTATTTTGAACATGTTCAATAATAGAGTAAGGCAAGTTGTCCGGCGGGTCAAGATAAATTTGAACGTGTTCAGAAAATCAGTTTGATGCCCAATGAAATTGCCGTGAGCTGCCCAGGTCTCCGCGTGTGGTGCGGGTGGCGGTGATCTGGCCGAACGTGGTCGCCGTGAATGCGTTCTGGGGCTGCGTGAAGTTTGGGTGATTGAAGAGGTTGAAGGCTCGGCCCGGAACTGCACCAGAATTCCTTGACGGTGGTGGCTTTCGCCAGCGCTACATCGATGTCCTGCAAGCCAGGCCCTGTGAGGATGTTGCGGCCCGCGTTGCCTAACCCGAGATTGTGCCGCACGAACGCCAGCGGATTCAGCCATTGCGTGGGCGACGGGTTGGATACATACAGCGATTGACCAGGGACGATATCTGGCCGGTCAAAGGCCAGCAGGCTGCCGCTGTTGTAGATGGTCCCGGCCAGTGGCGGCTGCCCCGGAGTGATAGACCGTGTCAGCGCGACGATCGGGCTGAAGGGATCCCGGTGCTGCAGGTTCACAATGGGCGAAATATTCCAACCCCACGGAATTGTTGTCGAGGGATGTCGAAAACATGTAGGACACGTTGAAGGAAAGTCCTTTCGAGAATCGCTTCTCAGCGGAAAGCCACATCCGGTTGTAATTCGAATTCGAAAACGATTCCCGCGTGTTGATACTGGAGAACGCGGAAATGGGCCGCACGGCGCCAATGCCGTGGTAATAGTCGCCGTTGAGGTGGAGGTGCCGCCCCTGACTACCGACGTAGGCGAACTGCACGGTTTTGAAGACTTCCCGCTGGATATTAGAGAAAGTTTGGCACTCAAAGGAGTAGAATTGCGCCTCTGCTAGGGCTATTGGGGTTCATCTGTTGAACCGTAATCCCTCCCAGACTCCGGCGCGGTAGCCAAGTAAGGCAGAGGCCTGCAAAGCCTTTATCCGGCGGTTCGATCCCGCCCCGCGCCTCCAGAATCTACTTTCCTCACGAGCTCGACTTCACCCTCATATAGGAGAACGCCCTTCAAGCTAACTCGCAGCACGTTCAGTCCTCGCAGTTCGTCGGGTGCAAGCACGTTTACCTTATACCTCTTGGAGAGGGAGTCTTCACAGTGGCTCCTTACACATTCGAGTTCGTGTCCGCTGATGGTGACCTCCAACTCTTCTATGGTGTCGCAGCCGTCGACGGTAAGTTGTAACAGTGGGCTCAGGATGCGATTCACCGAAGCGATCTCTACTGCATCCGTTACGCTAATAAACCTGGGATCCCTTCGTGGACTCGGCCGCACGAAGGCCGAGAGTGAGTTGGAAACCGGCACGCCGCCCGAGCATAGCGTCACTGACTGGGGGCCAAGCAGTGTATCGGCCGGGATCTGGAAGTTGAATTGTCTCAGCCCTTCGGCGTAGGGCGGCCCAATATACCGAATCCGTGCTTCCGTCTCGCCCACCCTTACGGATAAAGTCGCCGCGCTACAGATTTTCTCGGGCACATCTACTGCAAACGCCGTAGCGAATCCCTCAGGACCGCCTGCGATCAGTTCAGACGATCCAGTGTAGTGGTTGACCGAGAGAAGCTGTGGG
>JBDUEM010000322.1:0-8082 GCA_040002435.1 Bryobacteraceae bacterium | reverse complement strand
TCAGTCTCGATCTAATCGGTCTGCCCCCAACCATCGATGAAGTTGACCGGTTCGTCGCCGATCGGAGTGCGAACGCATACGAAAAGCAGGTCGATCGGCTTCTTGCCTCAGCACATTACGGCGAGCGCTGGGGGCGCATCTGGCTTGACGCAGCGCGCTACGCCGATTCGAATGGGTATGAGAAGGATGCTCCACGCGGCGTTTGGTTCTACCGCGACTGGGTCATCCGCGCTCTGAATAACGACCTTTCCTACAACAAATTCATAATCGACCAGATCGCCGGTGATCTCTTGCCGAATCCAACCCAGGACCAGATCGTCGCGACCGGGTTCCTGCGCAACTCTATGTTGAACGAAGAAGGCGGAGTGGATCCGGAGCAGTTCCGGATGGAAGCAATGTTCGACCGCATGGATGCAATTGGAAAGGGAATACTCGGCATTACCATTCAGTGCGCACAGTGTCACAACCACAAGTACGACCCGTTGAAGCAGGAAGAATACTACCGTATGTTCGCGTTTCTGAACGATACGCATGAGGGTAGCGCGGCCGTGTACACGCCGGATCAACTGATGAAGCGTGCGGAGATCCTGCGCCGTACCAGCGAAATCGAGGACCGGTTACGTCACACCTACCCTGAGTGGCAGAAACAGATGGCGCAATGGGAGGCCACTGTTGCCAACGATCAGCCAGTGTGGACGGTGATTCGGCCCGAGGTGGACGACATCTCTACCGGGGGTTCGCGTTACCTCCCACAACCGGACGGCTCATTTCTCGCTCAAGGCTTCGCTCCTGTTTTCCACCGGGTCAAGTTCATCGCCAAAACCGATGTCCCGAATATTACGGCCTTCCGCCTGGAAGAGATGACGGATGCGGATTTGCCGTGCAGCGGACCGGGCAGGGCAGTGAATGGGCTCGCCGTGCTGACGGAGTTTGAGGCCGAAGCGGCTCCCGTTGATGATCCGAAGAGTATCACGAAGATCAAGTTCATCAAAGCTACGGCTGACCTGAATCCTCCAGCGGCGCCTCTAGCCCCGCGGTACCAAAGCAAGAAGAGCGGCGTAGTGAAAATGGGAGGGCCGGTTGAGTTTGCGATAGACGGCAAGCAGGACACGGGCTGGAGCACGGATGCCGGACCCGGTCTCCGCAACCAGTCGCGAAAGGCGGTGTTTGTCGCAGAAAAGCCGATAGGATTCCCGCAGGGAACGATTCTGAGTATCTACCTCAAGCAGTTCCACGGTAACGAAGAATCCGATGACAACGGGCAGAACAGCCTGGGGCGGCTCCGCCTCTCGTTCACAACGGCCCCGGACGCGACTGCCGATCCGGTACCCCAAAACGTCCGCGAGATTCTTGCCATACCCTCGGGTGAGCGTTCGCCCGCGCAAGTCCGAAGAGTCTTCTCTTACTGGCGCACGACGGTTCCCGAATGGAAAGCTGCCAACGAAGAAATTGCCGCGATCTGGCGCGAGCATCCCGAAGGGACCAGTCAACTCGTTCTCAAACAGCGGGAACAGCCTCGCCAGACTCACATCCTAAAGCGGGGAGATTTCCTTCAACCCGATCGGGTCGTGCGGCCGGGAGTTCCCGCCTTTCTTAATCCTTTGCCGGCCGGGGCCCCGCCAAACCGTCTTACATTCGCAAACTGGCTAGTCGATCGCAAATCACCAACAACGGCAAGGTCCATCGTGAATCGTGTCTGGCAATCCTACTTTGGGACCGGACTCGTGGCGACGACTGAGAATCTCGGTACTCAATGTGATCCTCCCTCCCATCCGGAACTGCTCGATTGGCTGGCCGTTCAATTTATGGACGATGGCTGGAGTTTAAAGAAACTGCATCGTCTGATTGTGATGTCGAGCGTTTACCGGCAATCTTCCGATGCGACACTCGAATTGGGCGAGAAAGATCCGGCGAACCGCCTTCTTGCCCGAGGGCCGAGGTTCCGCGTGGATGCGGAGATCGTGCGGGATGTCGCCTTGGAGGCGAGCGGCCTTTTGAACACTGAAGTGGGCGGTCCTAGCGTCCATCCTCCCGCACCTGCGTTTTTGTTCCAGCCTCCAGCCAGCTATGCGCCGAAAAGCTGGATTGAAGATACGGGTCGCGAACGTTACCGGCGCGCTTTATATACGTTTCGGTTCCGGTCGACTCCCTACCCCATGCTTCAGGCATTCGACGCCCCGAACGGCGATTCTTCGTGTGTCCGTCGAGCCCGCTCGAACACCCCGCTGCAGGCGCTAATCACGTTAAATGAACCGATCTTCGTAGAGTCGGCCCGGGCGCTTGCGTTGCGGACATTGCGCGAAGGCGGCCAAAATGATGCGGACCGGCTCGCTTATGCGTTCCGCCTGTGCGTCGCACGCACTCCGACCGCTGCTGAGGCGGATGTGTTAGTAACAGTTCTGCACAACCAGGCGCAGCGGCTTGCAAGCGGATGGTTGAGCGCCCGTGAGGTTACCGGGTTTGCAACCGGTGACAAGTCACCTCTCCCACCTGGCATAACGCCGAATAGCTGGGCCGCCTGGACAGTGGTCTCTCGCGTTCTACTGAACCTCGATGAGACGATTACCAAGGAATAATCATGAGTTGTCAGGATCATCTGTATCGGAATATGAGTGCGAAGCAGGTGTCGCGCCGATGGTTTCTTGAACAGTGCGGCGTTGGCCTCGGTGCCGCAGCGCTGCACAGCCTGTTTACGGAATCGGGATACGCCGCGACAGAACTGCCCGATCCGCTCGCTCCCAAGAAGCCACAATTTGAGGCAAAGGCCAAGCGCGTCATCTTCCTTTTCATGGCCGGGGCGCCAAGTCACCTTGAATTGTTCGACAACAAGCCGCAGCTGGCGAAATTCGACGGTACACTGCCGCCGCCGGAATTGCTCAAAGGCTATCGGGCTGCCTTCATTAACCCCAACTCGAAGCTGCTCGGACCTAAGTTCAAATTCCGCCGCTACGGAAAGAGCGGCACTGAATTGGGGGAACTGCTGCCTCACCTCGGCGAGATCGTCGACGACATCGCGATCGTGAAATCGATGGAGACAGACGCCTTCAATCACGCTCCTGGCCAGCTTCTTATGAACACCGGAACGATGCAGTTCGGGCGTCCGAGCATGGGGGCGTGGTTGCTGTACGGTCTAGGGTCAGAGACGCGTGACCTCCCCGGCTTCGTAGTCTTCAGCTCCGGGAAAAAAGGACCGAGCGGCGGGGATAGTTGTTGGGGCAGCGGATTCCTGCCGTCGTTCTACCAGGGGGTTCAGTTCCGCAGCGGGGGAGATCCTGTTCTGTACCTGTCGAACCCCGCCGGGGTCGACAAGGAACTCCAGCGGGAGTCGCTCGATGCCATCCGGCAGCTTAATACCATGCGCCTCAATAAGACCAACGATCCCGAAGTAGCGACGCGCATTAACTCGTTCGAGATGGCTTTCCGGATGCAGTCCGTGGCTCCTGAGCTGATGGACATATCGCAGGAGCCGAAGAACGTTCTTGAGATGTATGGCGCCGAACCGGGGAAGGCCTCGTACGCAAATAATTGTCTGCTGGCTCGGAGGTTAGTGGAAAAGGGAGTGCGATGCGTTCAGTTGTACCACGAGTCGTGGGACCAGCATACGAATCTGACGCACGATATCGCCGAGAACTGCCGCGACACGGACAAAGCCAGCGCCGCTCTTATTAAAGATCTCAAGCAGCGCGGGCTGCTTAAGGACACCTTAGTGATATGGGGAGGCGAATTCGGCCGCACGCCGATGGTGCAAGGCGGCTCCGACGGGCGCGATCATCATCCGAAGGCTTTCACGATGTGGATGGCTGGCGGAGGTATCAAGGCAGGCGCTCGCGTCGGCGAGACTGACGAATTGGGCTTCAATATTGTCAAGGATAACGTCCACGTTCACGACCTGCATGCCACACTGCTGCACCTTTTGGGTTTCGATCACACGAAGCTGACGTATAAGTTTCAAGGCAGGCCTTTTCGGCTAACTGACGTGGCTGGAAACGTGGTCGATTCCTTACTCGCCTGACAGGACACTCGCTTCGGTTTCGGATGAATCGGATGGAGAGGCGGCCGGTGCCTTGATTTTTGGCCTTCCGGCAAGCCTGCGGAAGCCTGTCTGAGTCAGGATTTCTTTTGGGACAAGAGGCGGCGGACCGAGGTCGGCGAGAGCCACTAAACCTGCTGTGCAAACCAGCGTGAGCATCACTTCTTCTTCGCCTTCTTCTTCCCCCATCTGGCTTCCGCTGCTTTCTTGGCGTTCGCAGCTCTCTGCTCGGGCGTGAGCGAACCGAAGCCCTTACTTGGAACCTCCGCACTTCCGCCTTTACTTCCCATCGCGGCCATCACCGCAGAGATCACCTCGGGCGAGATGTCCTTTGACTTTGCCATTGCGATTTCAAGAGTACCATAAGCGCTTAAATAATCTTTGTTTACCCCATTGTATGCTATAAGCGATTACAGTCTACTAGAGGAGTACCACCAAAGACACACCCTCTAAGGAGATAGGGAATGAAACAAGTACCAGAAGCACAAGCGGAAGCGCTGGCAGCGGCGGCGCCGTCAAACGATTCACCGTTCGACTTTGACGACGCTGCTGACCGGCGCGTCATGCGTGCTGAATTAAAGGAAGACGAAGGCGAACGGAGGCACTATGGAAACTATTAAGTTCGAGACCAACATGCCGCAAGTGCTGGCGCTCGCGTTCGCCGAGGGCAAGCCGGTCGAATCGCAATTCACTGGAGCTCAGGTGATGTTTTCGACCGTGGACGGTCGCCGGATGTATCTCGCGCCGTTTGTCGCGGAGAAAATCCGCGCGGCCGGCATCGCGGCGCGGATTCCATTTGAAATTTGCAAGAAGCAAGTCGGCCGCTCTATCGAGTGGCAGGTGAGGACACATAATGCGGCGGCGGGCGCTGTTTCTGAGGCGACGCCCACTGCCGCGCAGGTTCGATCGAGTAATCAAACTGTCCCTAAAGAATACAACGACGACGGACGCCACGATCAGGCCATGGCCGCCCCAATTCCCGCGGCTGCGGCACAGCTAACGCAAACCGGCACGAAACTGATGGGGGCGCTCGCCGCAGCCGTCGACGCCGTAATGGAAGCCGAGATCTACTGCGCCCGGCATGGTCGCGAGATCCGTTTCACGAGCGAGGACGTTCGTGCTCTAGCCATCACGGTCTACATCAGCGATTGCAAAGGAGGTGGCGCATGAGCGCCGCCTTCGCGCATTCGCTGTACGACTGCGTTGCCGAGATCGATCTGATCGCGAACACGCTGGAGGCAATCGACGCCGAAGACCTCTTACCTGAACTCCGCGACGAGCTGGAGCGCGAACTGAACGACGCCATTGCTGGCACGCGAGAGAAGATCGACCGCACAGCGTCCGTGCTCGCGGCATTCGAAGCTGCCGAGCTGGCCGCTACCGCCGAAATGAGACGGCTTGGCGCAAGGAAGGACCGCATCGTGCGCCAACGCGAACGGCTGGAGGGCTACGTCCTCAGTGTGCTGGCTGCTGCAAGCGTCAAGAAACTAGACGGATTCACCAGCACGCTCGCCGCGCGGACGAATCCTGTCTCGGTCGTGATCGACGACGCGGCTGGGCTGCCAGCAGAGTTTCTCCGCATTCCAAAGCCGGTGGTGCCCGATCCAACGCCGGACAAGGGCGCGATCAAGGCCGTGCTGGCGCGGGGGGAGTTCGTGGCGGGGTGCCGCCTGGCGCAGACGGTGAGGCTGGTCCGGAGTTGACTCAGTGAAAGACAACCGAGACGAGCAAATCAAGGGTCCGCGAGCCGGTCAACGTTGGGATTCGGAGGGATGGCGGCGCAATGCGGCATAACTTCTTCAACGCTCTCTGCAGTATATTCTTTACATAACTTATGGCCTATGTTAATTACAGTCACATGCAGAGACCTCCGATGCCCAAAACCGTAATTGACTTTTTCCGTCAGACCGGCGCTGCTGGAGGCAGAAGCCGCGCCCAGCGACATTCGAAGGAACAACTAAGAGCGTGGGGAAAGACGGGAGGAAGACCACGCAAATTAGCGACAGCCCCATCAGCACCTTCCGAGGAAACGAAATGAGTCTGTACAAAAGGGGAGGCATCTGGTGGTACGAGTTTGTTCTGCTCGGCAAGCGCGTACGCGAATCTTGTCACACGGCGAAGAAGACGATTGCTCGTCAAGCCATGGAACGGCATCGCGAGAGCCTGGAGCGAGCCTTGGCCGGAATGCCGGCCGGAGAAAACAACAGTCGAATCGCATCGATTGCCGAGGTTATCGACGAGTACTTGCGGTTGTATCCGGTCGATCATCGTGCGAAATCGGTCTCGTCTGCTAACGGACGACTGAAGCAGGTGAAATCGAAGCTCGGGTCAGTTCTGGTGCCGAGCGTTAACGAGAATCGTGTTTTAGAGTACATGAAGCTACGTCTGGCGGAGGGCGCATCTGGCAGAACCATAAACATGGAGATCGGAGAACTCTCGCGAGCGATCGGCCGCCAATGGTCGCAGATATGGCCAAAGGTCCGAAAGCTTGAAGAGCGTAAAGACGTTGGACGAGCTCTGTCCACAACGGAAGAGGTGGCACTTTTGAATGGTTTGAGGGCTTCTGAGTCTCCGATCTTAGGGCCGTTTGTCCAAATCGCACTGCTCACAGGCATGCGTTCGGGGGAAATCCAGCAGCTGACTTGGGGACAGATCGATTTGTCCAAGCGAATCTTACGCGTTGGTAAAGCCAAAACTCACGCCGGCTCCGGGCGACTGATTCCGGTCAGTGATGACCTATTGCCTGTATTGCTCTCCCATCGCGAATGGTTTGTTTTGCGGTTCGGCGAACCGCTACCTGATTGGTACCTATTTCCTTTCGGCTCTTCTGCCTCCGGGGACCCAACCAGACATATCCAACACGTAAAGACCGCATGGAACACTCTTAGGCGGCGGACTGGCGTGAATTGCCGGTTTCATGACCTCCGGCATACAGCGGCTACAAAGATGGCCGAGGCGGGTACTGCAGAATCAACGATGCTTGCGTTGTTTGGTCATGTAAGTCGTGCAATGCTCGAGCGCTATTCACACGTTCGCATGGAAGCAAAGAGGGAGGCAGTCGGAGCACTAAGATTGGCAACTTTATCCGTGGTCCCCACAATTTCCCACACAGAAAAGTTCGAAAAGATAATTCAATAGACGTAACTACTTGAAAGAATGGAGCCACCCGCCGGAGTCGAACCGGCGACCCTCTGATTACGAATCAGATGCTCTACCAACTGAGCTAGGGTGGCCTCTATACTTCCCTTTATAACATGCAGGCCCCCGCCCGGTCATCATTTCGCCCGCAAATACCGCTGGATATCCGGATACAGCAGCGGAATCACGTCCGGCTTCTCCAGATCGCTCCGCGTCACCATCAGCGCCCCCGAATCGACGGTCGCCGGCGGGGTCTCGCCCTTCAGTTTCATCGCGATCGCTTTCGTCGCTTCGTACCCCATCTTGAACGGATCCTGCAGGATGATGGCGTCCAGATGCCTGTGCCGCAAATCCGCAATCAATTGATCCGACCCATCGAAAGCAACCATCCGCACCTTCGTCTCGGAACGGGATTTTAAGGCCTGCACGGCGCCCGCCGAACTCGATTCGTTGTCAGCGAACAAACCGGCCAGATCCGGATGCGCCGTCAGAATATTCTCGGTACCCGACATCGCCGCCGCCTGGCTGGCCTTGGCATAAATGGTCTGGATCAGCTGGATGTCCGGAAATTTCGCCCGTAGTTCGTCCTCAAATCCCTGCTCGCGTTCCATGGTCGACGCGCTGCCCGCCATGAATCCGATCAGCGCTACTTTCCCCTTGTTCCCGATCAACTCCGCCAGTTGCCGCGCCGCCATCCGGCCGCCTTCGCGGTTGTTGGTCGCGACGTAGGTGATCCGCTGCGGTGTATCCACTTCGGAATCGAAAATGGCGACGGGAATACCCGCCTTCATCGCGCGCTCCACAGGCGCCACCAGAGCCTTGCGGTCCACCGGCGCCAGCACGATCCCAGCCAAATGCCGGTTCACCATCGAATCGACAATGCCAATCTGCCGGCTCGCGTCAATCTCCAGGGC
>JBDUEM010000321.1:0-8090 GCA_040002435.1 Bryobacteraceae bacterium | reverse complement strand
ACGCGCTTCCGCTCGGGCGTAATTCCGACGATCGGCCAGAGGTCCACCAACCCCTCCCGTAGTGCTTTGTCAGGGGCTGTATCCATGACAGCTACCCATTCCAGTTCGATCGCCAGTCGATTTGCCGCATCTTTCAGGATGTCTACGGCGAGGCCCTGCGGCATTCCGCCGGGGGACACTTCTGAATAGGGCGGCGCGTTGTCGTAGGCGATGCGATACCTGCGGACGGCGTGGACGGAAGGGGAACGGAAACACCATACGGCAAGGACGAGAAGGCAAACGGAAATCCCGGTGATCACCGCTCCGCGGCGGGAGGCGAGCAGCCGGAACATTTTGGACAGCAACGGTGCCATAAGCGGATTGTAGTTCGATTTTAGCGATTAAACACAAAAATAGATATCTGCAATAACTCTTAGACCGGGGTACGCCGGTATTGCACGAACCCCCACCCATGTAAGGCTTATGCCCCACAATGAGCGGTGTCTGCCTAAGGTTGACCTTAATATTTTTGTCCGGCTGGAATGTGATCTATCGAAATGCAGTATAATTGTCGATGTTAATTGGCGCGAAAACGATGATAGAAGCGGCACAACTCAATCCGTGGCTAAATGAACTTCTCGAAGCCGGCCTGGAACCGGACGAAGTTCGAGCGATTATCCGGTCATTTCTTGACACGGCGCCGGCGCTTCTGGCGGAAGCGGAAGAACATTTGGACAGCGGTAACATGCGGGATGCCGGGAGGGCCGTCCATTGTCTGGTGGGGGGTTCGGCGAACGTTGGCCTGGCGAAACTGGAGATTGTCTCACGGGACCTGGAGCACTCCTGCGAGGACGCTGACGCGAGACGTGCGTTCGGGCTGCTGGGGGCCGTGAGGAACGTGTTTGAAGCCGGGGAGCGGGAATTGAAAGTTGCCATCGCCGCCCTGGAAAATGGTTGAAAACGGGATTATCGTCCGGTAAATCCGACGTACTGCACTTCCTCTTCGACGTTGAATTGGAAGCGCGCGCGGACCCGGGCCTTTAAATCGTCAATCACTTCGCAGACCTGGCGCGAGGTGCCGTTTCCGGCGTTGTAAATCAGATTCGCGTGGTAATCGGCCACATGAATATCACCGTTTTTGACGCCCTTGGCGTCCACTAATTCCAAGAAATAGGCCGAGGGAACTTTGCCCTCGCGAACTAATTCCGGCGGCACCTGGCGCTGAACCGATTCCGGGAGCTCGGCAAACAGCAGATTCTTGAATATGCTGCCGGCGCACTTCATCGTCGGGGGATATTTTTCATTCCGCACATTCCAGATGCCTTCGGCTTTCGCACGGAGCTCCGCGCCATTGCCGGGCGTCAATTCGAGGGTAGTGGAGAAGATAATCCATTCTTTGCGGTGCTTGAAAATGCTGTCGCGGTAATGAAACTGACAGTCCGCATTCTGGAAATCGCGGACCGTTTCTCCATCGAAGAAGCGCACGGAGACGACGCTCTGATGAATGGACCGGCCGTAGGCTCCGGCATTCCCATAGACAGCGCCGCCGACCCAGCCGGGGATGCCGGTCATGGTGTGAATTCCGGCCAGAGCGTGATCAATACTGAAATCGACCAGGTCCTGCAGCATTGCGCCGGCGTCCGCGGTGACCAGGTTTTCCCGCGCACTAATCCGGTCAGCCGTGTAGCGGATGACCGCACCGCGGAAGCCTTCGTCAGACACTATGAGATTGGTGCCACCCCCGATGACGAGGCAGGGTTGGCGGGATGCGCGAATATCCGCGATCACAGCCTGGAATTCTTCTTCCGAGGCCGCGTCGATGAGGACGTCGGCCGGTCCGCCGATGCCGAATCTGGTATAGCCGCTGAGCGGCACGTCCTTGCGGACGGTAAGACCGCTAAGGCCGGGCAAACGCACTGTCCGGTATTTCTGAATTGACTACGATGTCGTCTATCTTCAACTCCGCCCGTTTGGCGCCGTTCTGGGACAAAACCGAATGGCTTGGGAACTTCACGCCATTCACGTCTTTGTAGTCGAGATAGACTTCTTCCACTTCGCCTGGCGGTCCGAATAAGGCCCCGCTGTACACCCTGCCCGCCACGTAATTCGTCGCCGGGTCCACAAAGATCTTGACCTCCTGCTTTGCGGCGGGATCGCTGACCAGCAACCCCATGACAGACTTCCCCGCCAGTTTGGATTCGCCCAGCGACTGCACGGTGAGGCCGGGGGAGGCAGAGAGAAGCCGGATGGTCTCGCGGAAAGCCTCATCCCTGGCCGCAACCACTCCCGCGGGAGGCGCGTCCTGGACCTGACCGCCGGCCTTCATCCAGACTTTTTCGCCGTCGAATCCCTGCAGCACTTCCCCCATCGGCGTAACCATCTTTTGCAGAGATTTGCCCGCTTTGCGCATGGTTTCTGTCTTGAGGTTCATTTCACCCTGCGGCATGGTCACCGTCAGATTGGCCTTGCTAACGACGCTTTTGACCGATTCCAGCTTGTCGCCACCCATCGCCTCACGGACCTTGGCGAGTAATGCCTTGCCGCTGGCCAGAGATTCGGGTGTGGCGCTGGCGACGGCGGCCGCCTTCGGTTTGGGAATCGAAATGTCGATACTGGTTATTTGTCCCAGCGGTGTTTGGGGTTTATCGAAATCCGCCTGCTTACCTACAATGAGCACCGCCATGTTCGCGGGATTCCAATACTGTTTGGCCACGCGTAATGCGTCGGCCTTGGTTACTTTATTGATGTTCTCGTTGAACCGCTGGAGATAATCGCTGGGGTAGCCGCTGTACTCATAGTTCATGAGACGCAACACAATCTTGCTGGTGGAATCGAAGTCGAAGGCGGTTCCTTTGAGGATGGAATCCTTGGCCAGTTGGAACTCTTTGTCGGTCAGTTCGCTTTGTCCGATTTTTTCGAGCTCCTGTTTGATGAGCTCCAGCGCCTTCATGGTGGTTTGCGACTTGGTTCCAGCCGAGGCAAAGAACAGTCCGGGATGGTCGTATTGAGCGCCCCAAGCGGCAAAGGTGGAGTAGGCCAGGCCTTCGTTGCTGCGGACGCGGTTCATCAGCCGCGAACCGAAACCGCCGCCCAGGGCGGTGGCGAGCACGACGTTCGCATAATAGTCCGGGTCGTTCCTCTTGCCTCCGAGTCCGCCGATCTGGATCTCGGACTGGTTGACGTCGTCCTTATTGATGACATACACTCCCGACCGCATCTTTGCGGCCGGATCCACCGCGGGAACCTCGGGTTTCGGATGACCGCCGCGCGCCCAGGAGCCAAACTCCTTTTCGATTTTGGCTCGCATGTCAGCGGTGTTGAAGTCGCCCCACACCCCTAATATGACGTTCTCCGGCTGGTAGTACTGCTTGTGGAACGCCACCAGATCGGCCCGTGTGATCGAGTTCACGGTGTCGTATTGCGGCAGCCGGGTATAGCCGCTGTTGGTTCCATAGATCAGCCGCCCAAATTCCCGCTGTAAGACGGCGTGGCTGCTCTCATTCCGGCGTGCAATGCCATCGCGCAGCTCCGTCTTGGTGAGGTCTACCTTATCCTGCGGAAAGGCCGGGTTGCGCAACACATCAGAAAGAATGGGCAACGCCTTGTCGACATCTTCCTTCAGGACAGAGACGAAGGCGCTTCCGGCGTCCGTCTCGATTCCTGTCTCCACGGAGGCGCCGAGGCCGTCGAGAAGCTTGTCCAAATCGTCACCGCTGCGTGTCGCGGTGCCGCCCGTACGCATCACTCGCCCCGTGACGAAGGCAAGACCGGCTTTGTCGGCCGGCACGTAACGCGAGCCAGTGCGGATCATGGCGGCCATGCCGATGGCGGGCAGCTCATGATCCTCCAGCAGGAACAGCGTCATGCCGTTCGGCATTTCGATGCGCGCCGGCTGCGGAACCTTTACGCTGCGCAGCGGCGGGTATTTGATGTCCTTGTAACTGACGGCGGGCTTGTTTTGTGCCAGGCCGGCGGCCGCTGTGAGCAGCAGCACCGAAACCAGTTGTGTGGTTGTCATTTGGCCTCCGCGGCTTCGATCGGCTCGATTACGGCAACAGTGCGGTTTCCCGGGGTGAAGGTAGCCTTGGCGACGCGTTGAACGTCCTCCGGCGTGACTTTCTCCAATTTTTGCAGGTAAAGGAACAAGTTCTTCCAGTTGCCGGTGAGCGCCTGCCATTCGGCGAGTTGTCCGGCCATTTGCGTATTGTCGTTGAACTGCTTGATGAGGCCAGCGCGGAAACGGGTCTTTACGCCGTCGAGTTCCTGTTTTGTGACGGGCTCGGTTTTGAGGCGTTCGATTTCGGCAAGCATCGCCTTTTCCAGTTCCTCATTCGTTTTGCCGGGCGCGGTAAAGGCGCCGAAGAGGAAGAGATTGGGATACTTCTCTCCGGGGAATCCAGGGCCGCCGAAGGCATTCACAGCGAGTTTCTTCTGCTGCACGATGGCGGTGTCGAGACGGGAGGAGCGGCCGTCGGAGAGGATGCTGCCCAATGTAACGTAGACCGCGTGGTCAGGATCGTCCGTACCGGGCTTATGATAGCCGAGGATGAAGAGCCGCTGCGCGTTGAGCTTCACGGTGACGCGGCGCTCGAATTCCTGGGGCGGCTCGATGGTGCGGACCGGCTCAGGCCTTGGAGCCGAGGGGATACGGCCAAAGTACGTCTCGGCGAGCCGCTTCATTTCCTTTGGATCCACGTCACCCACAATGCTCACGATCATATTGCTGGGCTGGTAATAGGTTTTGAAGAAGTTGACTGCGTCGTTGCGGGTGAGGTTCTGCAGGTCACTCATGTGGCCGATGGTGGGCTGGCCGTAGGGATGAGCTTTGTAGGCGACGGCGAGAAATTCTTCTACCGTCTTGCCGATGGGGTTGCTATCAGTGCGCATGCGGCGCTCCTCCATCACGACGTCGCGCTCTTTGTAGAATTCGCGGAAAACGGGATCGCGGAAGCGTTCCGATTCGAGGAAGAACCAGAGTTCGGCGGAGTTTGAGGGCAGGCTGAAGAAGTAGTCCGTCTTGTCACTGGCGGTAGACGCATTCAGGCCGCGTCCGCCGGCCTGTTCGATGGCGGTACCAAATTCATTGCTGACCACAAACTGTCCGGCGGTATCCTGGGCGGCTTTGAACTCTCCTTCGAGTTTCTTAAGAGCCTCGGGATCGGCGGCACGTCCTTTGTCGCGTTCGTGCTGCAGGGATTTGAACGCGGCGTCGACGCGATCGAGCGAGTTTTTCTCTTCCTGGTAGTTCTTGGTGCCGATGGTGGAAGTACCCTTAAAGGCCATGTGCTCGAACATGTGCGCGAGTCCGGTGAGGCCTGTCTTTTCCTGGGCCGAGCCGGCGTCGACATACGTGTAAAAGGAAGCGACGGGGGCCTGATGGCGTTCGAGGATGATGAATTTCAGTCCGTTGGCCAGCGTAAATTCGGAGATACGGGATTGAACCTGCTGGAAGGATTCCTGCGCGGAGGCCGCGAGAGTAGCGGCGAGGGCAAGGGAGATGGAGCGGATTGCGGTGGAAAAATGCATCATGATTTTGCTTCTTTGGCTGAAATTCCAGTATAACGGGCTAGGGGGGCGCCACGGGTAGCGTTCCTCGTATGTGTAACGAGCGCCGCCGGAGCTAATGTCCCGGTCGATTTCGCCGATGAGATCTCCCAGTGATGTCCTTGTTCAAACATGTGGCCGAGCTGGACCGCTTCGAGACCGCGCAAAAGGCGACGCTGGCCAGCTACGCCGCGGCGCTGGAATCCCTGGCGGCTCATGCCGTGGAGGTGGACCCGGGAACGACCGAAAAGCACCGGGCGAGGTTGCGGGCCTTTCAGGTCCATGCTTTGGAAGCAGGAGGTTCCGAGGCGCTGCAGGAAATTCAGCCGCTGCTCGAATCGGAACTTCGCGACTACCATGACAGTTGCGAACTCCACATCGCGGCGCTGCGCCAGGACATGACCACGGCGCTGGTGTCACTGCAGGAGGTGATGACTTCCTTTTGTACGTCGGGTCAGGGGCAGGAAGCCAGTCTCAGGAATGAGTTGGTCACGCTGGAGACACTGGCCGCGGCAGAAGACGGGGACGCCCTGCGGCGGGGAGTGCAATCGGCTGTCGTCACCATTGCCGAGTGCGTGGAGCAGATCAGACGGCAAAACGAGATGGTCGTCGCGCAATTCCGTGATGAGATCCGGATCATGCAGGCGCGGCTCGAGGAGGCCGAGGCCAGTGCGGCCATTGACACCACGACGGGCGCACTGAAACGCGACGCACTGGAGGCGCGCATCCGGCGCGTCATTCACCTGGATGAACCTGTCTGCCTGGTCATCGTGAAAATCGCAAACTATCGTGAACTTCGAGGCCGGCACGGCGAGTTTCTTACGGGCGAAGCTCTCGCCGGATTCTGCAACCGGATTCGCGAAGAATTTGGAAAGGACGTGGATCTTGGCCGCTGGAGTGACGACGCTTTTATGTTCATCCTGAAATCCACCAAACACGATGCGCTCAAGCGGACGAGAGATCTGGGAAAGCGGGCTGCCAGCCCGTTCGTCTGCTTGGAAGAAGGGCGCAAACATACGATTCAGTTGAAGACTAAGACCGGACTGGCGGAGTTTGAGCCTGCCTATGATAGCCGGCTCTTTTTGACCAAGGCCGAGGGGCTTTGTCAGGCGCTAATTTAGAGAGCCGGAGCACTGTAAAGAATTACTTGCGGCGGGCTGGTTCTTTTGCCTTCGCTGCCTGGAATTTCTCGCGGGCTTCCCTGGCCTTCTCATCCTGGCCCAGTTTCGCGTATAGCCTGGCCATCAGATACCACGCGTCTGAATAGTCGGGGTCCAGGGCACTGGCCCGCTGGGCCCAGTTCAGAGATTCCTCTGGCTTACCGAGCAAGTCCAGTGCCTTGGCCCCGGTGTAGAATGCGCGCGGAGACATGGGATTGCGGTTGGCCGCCATCGATGCGGCGTCAAAGGCTTTGCGGGCATCGTTTTTTTTCAGGAGCAGGTCCGCGATATTAATGTAGGGCCACTCGTATTCCGGATGGTCTTTCTGTACCAGCTTGATGGCGCCTAGAAAGTATCGCATCGCCTTCTCGTCGTCGCCATTTGCCGCGGAGCAAAGACCTAGATTGTCCAGCGCCTTGTAGGAGACAGGGCTGATCTTCAAGGCTCTTGCAAACTGGCCGCTGGCAAGATCGATGCGGCCCTCCTGGTAGTAAATCCGGCCGAGCATATAAGCGCCTTCATCATCGGCCGGATGGCGGTCGAGCAAATGAATGAAGGTATTGATCGCTTTGCCGGTGTCGCCCAGCAAGTACGCCGAATTCGCTTTGATCTTTAATGCGGCGGCTTCGTCCGGAAAGTCCTGCAATACGCTCTCAGCTTCTGCCAGCGCTTCCTTTGGACGCCGGGCCATGAGGAAGGCGCCTGCGAGAAGCGTGCGGCCGTCTACGGAGGCTGGATCGCCCTCGAGGTAGCGCTGGGCGGCGCGAATGGCGGCGTCAAACTCCCTGGCTGCGGCCCGCGCTTCGGCGAGTCGAAGCAGTGCGGCGCGGTTAGCGGGGCAGGCGGTGACGGCTTCTTCCAGACGTTTGGCAGCCAGCACATACTGCCGCTGGCTGGTGGCGTTGCGCGCCTCTTCCTGGAGTTCCGCTCCGCGCACGAGATCGCATTTGGCGTTTTGCGCCTGTGCCGCCATTGCCAACAATAATCCTAGCAGCATTGGTTTTACTTCAGTGTGGCAAGCTTCTCGCGCACGCGGGGAATTACGCTGCCGTATTGCGCCGGAGACGCCTTCGCGAGAAATGTCTCAAAGCTGGCACGGGCTCGACCGCGGTCTCCCGCCATGTCATAGAGTAGCCCGAGATTCATGTGGACTTCCACAAGATCAGGATCGAGCTGGGCAGCCCGTTCGAAGTAGCCCCGCGCGGCTCCGAAGTCTTTTTTCTGGATGGACACCAGTCCCATTCCGTTTTGCGCCGCGGGGTAGGAGGGATCGTTGGCGAGAATCCATCGGAACGTCCTTTCGGATTCCGCGAGGCGGCCCTTTTCCAGATAGGCAGTGGCCAGGTTGTTCTGGCTATCCAGGTCGACGGGATTAATCTGCGCGGCCTTCTCATATTCGGTGATGGC
>JBDUEM010000320.1:0-8146 GCA_040002435.1 Bryobacteraceae bacterium | reverse complement strand
CCTGGAGCAAGGAAGATCCGCAGGTGCGCCTTGAGCCGGGAAAACCGGCGCTGGCGCTGGCAGCATGGATGACGCAGGACGCAGGGCAGAAGTTATTCGCACTCGCAGGGAAAACCGTGCAGGAGATGCTGCAGGCGGCCGACTCGCGGGACTTCCGTCCCATCCCGCTTGGGATCCGCATGAAGGGCAACCTCAACGCCAGGATCCGGCCCATTGAGAGCAATAACGTGGCGGCTGTAGTGCCCGGCAGCGATACTCGATTGAAAGACGAGTACGTCATCTTCACGGCGCATTGGGACCATTTAGGCATCGCGCTGGCTGTGAACGGAGACACCATCTACAACGGCGCGATTGATAACGCCACCGGCTGTGGCATTCTTCTGGAGACCGCGCGTGCCTGGGCCTCCATGGAACAGAAGCCCCGGAGATCGGCACTCTTTCTGTCGGTCACCGCCGAGGAAGCGGGCCTGCGCGGGTCCGAGTATTACGGGCAGCATCCATTGGTGCCGCTCAGCAAAACCGCCGTGGATATCAACTACGACGCACTGTATCCATGGGGACGGACCAGGGACATCGTCACGCTGGGCGCGGACCGCACCACGGTTTGGCCCATTGTGCAGGAGGCGGCCCAGCGCTATCAGTACGAGATTCAGCCGGACCCGAGGCCGGAGCAGGGAAGCTACTACCGTTCGGATCACTTCATGCTGGCGCGGGCTGGTGTACCGTCGTTTTCGGTGAAGACCGGGTCGCTGATCTTCGGAAAGTCGCCGGCCTACTCAGCCGAAATGTTCGGCGAATACAACACGCTGCACTATCATCAACCGTCGGATCAGTATCACGAAGAATGGGATTTTTCGGGAATTGAGCAGGCGGCGAAGTTCGGCATGCTGATCGGGCTGAACGTGGCAAATTCTGCGGTAATGCCCACCTGGAACGCCGGAGATGAATTTCTCCCCGCGCGGGTGGCCAGCGGGGTGAAATAGTTTCCATGCCCTTTGACGCCGTCGAAGCGATGCTTGCGGCATACGCCACCAACAATCGCATCAACACATTCTTGATCCAAAATGTTCCAGACCCGGCTTGGCGCGAAAAACCGCCTGGAGGAAAGGGCCGGAACATCGCCTCCATGGTGGCCCACATCCACAACGTCCGCCTGATGTGGTTGAAGAGCGCGGCCGCGGACGCGCCAATGCCGCAGAAACTGGAAGGCGATGAGTTTTCGAAAGAAGAGGCGGTCGCCGCGCTCGAAATCAGCCGCCTGGCCCTGGAAGAGGTTTTGCGCGGTTCGCTTCGTGGTGACGGCCGGATCAAGGGATTCAAGCCGGATGCCGCCAGCTTCCTGGCCTATCTGCTGGCCCATGACGCACACCACCGCGGTCAGATCTCCATGCTTGCCCGGCAGTTGGGCCATCCCGTCTCAAAGAGCGCGATGTTCGGTTTATGGGAGTGGGGCACGCGCTAGCGCCTTTCTGATCGTTTCCGGCCTGTTTTTCCGCACTTCTTTGCGGGAAACAAAATGGCCACCCTTGCTCTGAATGTTCTACTGACACTCGCGCTTCTCTCCACCATCCTGATTTCCGTTCTCGCCGGATTGCCCTCCGGGCCCGAAGGTCCCGTGGGGGCCTGGCTCGTCTTCATACCGGCACTCTTTTTCCTGTCCGTCGCATTGGCTGGGGCCATCCTCCTGGGACGCTTCGACTGGGTGGCGGGCGGCAGGATTACCGGAGCCCTGGCCATGACCGGGCTGCTCATCGGCTTGACTGTAGTGATGTTTTTTTCGCTGGATGCACCCCGCACGCTGCACGGCCGCTTAATGACGATCGCTCCTTATTTAGTCCTGATTTGCACCGCCTGGGCAGTAAATGGCGCACCCCTCCGCGCGGGCGTGCTGGTGGCCACGTCCGTCTTGGGACTGGGTGCAGTCGGCGGCTGGGGCTTCCTCGGATTCGTGGCAATCGATCATGTCCGGGACGAGATCCGGCAGTCCGAGGCAACCGCGGCTCGCGATCGTCAATGGGACGATGCGAAATCCGTAGAGGATGCCGCGTCCTATCAGGCTCTGCCGGCGGATGCGTCCATATCAGACGTTCTTCATTTCATGTTTTCGCCCAACGAGACAGTCAAGCGGCAATGCCGCGAACGTCTCGTGAACTGGCCCAACCTCGATGAAGAGTTGATTGCCAATCTCGATCACGGCGATGCGGAGTGGGCCGCGCGATTCATCGGCGAAACGCATCCTAAGCCCTCGGCGAAACTGGCCCCTGCGTTCATCGTGTATCTGGACAAGGGATTGGAGCAATGGCGCAGCACTCTCCTCTACGACAAGTACGCTGCGAAATGGGAGCCGAACATGAGCCATTACATTCAGGCCTCCAGGCGCATTCAAGAGGGAGGAGGAGATCTTCGGCCGCACTTGAAGCCCTGGTATGACCTGGTGAGCAAGGCTCCTGGGCTGACTGGCATGGCCATGGAGATCAAGAGCATCATGGAGCTGCGATGAGCGTTCAGGCACTCGACATCTGTCTTGCCCTCGCCTTGGCGGGAATGCTGCTGGTTAGCTTCGCACCCCTGTTTCCAATCGGTCCGGAAGGCGGCGTAGGGCTCTGGCTGGTCGCGGTTCCACCTCTGACCTTCGCGTTCTTCGCGATTCTGGGCATGCTGCTCCGTGGCACCTTCGATTGGATCCCGGGCGGAAAGGGCTCGGGCTCGTTGCTCTTCGTCGGTCTGATGATTGGCCTGGGTACGGCCATGCTGGCCGCGCTGGAGAACTCTGGCCCGCTGACCAACCGCCTGCTGGCGTTATCCCCTTACGCCGTGATTGCATGCTGCGCGGTAGTGCTTCATGGCTGGCCCCCGAGATCCGGAATGATCTCCGCCGTTGCCGTTCTCGGCTGCGGGGGCTTGTTCGGATGGGCACTGCTTTTTCAGAACGTGATGGATCGCGCCAATCGTGAGATGCAGCAGGTAGACCTGCGCACCGCGGAATCTATCGCCGCCTCGGAGCAGATTTCCAGCAGAGACCTTGCGGAGTATCACGAACTCCCCGCCGATGTACCGCTCTCGCGCCTCCTCCCGTTTCAATTCTCACCAAATGCAGCCGTCCGGCGCGAATGCCTGGATCGCATTGCACACTGGCCTCACCTCGAAGAGGAACTCAGCGCGCTGCTGAATGGAACGTCAGGCACCGAAGGCGCCGATTGGGCGGCACGGTACATCGCCGGCGGACTTGCGTCTCCTTCCGCAACGCTTGCCCCGGCGTTCGGACAGTACCTCGACCGGGGCATTGACCGCTGGCGCACGGACCTGCTCTACGGCAAGGACTATGCCGCCAAATGGGAGCCGGAACTCATGCCGTACGTTGAGGGAGCCCGGCGCATTCAACAAGCCGGAGGAGACCTGCGGTCTCACCTGAAACCCTGGTATGACGTCCTGGTCCAGATCGCCGGCTTGCGAGGAATGGCCCGGGAAATTAAGAGCCAGTTGAGCTACGGCAGGTGACTCTTCAGGGACAGTGGAAACGCCACGCCGATGAATAGCCCCCCGCGATAGTGCGTGGTGAGAACGTCCCCGGGATAGATCGGCGTCCCATTTCCGGTCCCTGAAGCAGGCGGAGCCACGAACTGAAAACCATCGAATGCATCCAGTTCGTTCTTCCTCATCTTTTCCGGATCGAATGTCGGATATTGACTGGGGTGACCGCTGACGTAGGCCGCCGCCGCATTTCTGAATCCTGGCGCTGGTTCGCTCACCGGGCTGAGCGAGAATCCACCTACCACATGCAGGTACTTGCTGACGTGATAACCCAGCCCGATGGTGTACGAAGAAATTGTGTGATTCGTGTCGGACGAGAACGTGGCGCTGACGAAGGCGCTCAGCGGCTGGAATCCGGCCTTACAATTGAAGCCAGTGAAATGAATTGTTGTTTTGGCATTTTCGTCTGCCGTCTTCTCCTCAGCGGATCGGGTTTCTGAAGCCCTGTCGTCGATAGCTTTCTTTCTGGCAACATTCGCGTCTACTCGCTTCTTGGCATCCCTTGAATCTCCCGCGCTGCACAGCGGAAAACCAAGGCCGGCCATCGCCTGTGGTGTCGCCCGGCCGAGTGTCTTCGATTCCATGACATTCGCGGATGTAGTCATGTAATCTGAGACTGTTCCCCGGACCCGGGAGCCAACACCTAACAAAATTTCGACTCCATCGGTTGTGGGATCAGGCGTCTCCGCTTGGGCTTTTGTACCGTCCGTCGCCGCCGGCGTATCGGAATCCGGAGTGGTGGCGTTCGCGCATAAAATTGCGGCGAATGCGGAAAATGCGAGCTTGCTAATCATCATGGAAATACCCTCTGACTCTCAAGCGCAGGAATGCCGTGGTGAGGGACTTCGAATCCCTCTTCACGGTCCGTTCGATAATGAAGTATGAAGGTTTCCCGAATTGCGAAGGTGGCCGGGGCTAGCTTGGCGGGTTTCTGCGTTGTATCCCTGGCCGCGGATAAAACGAATGTTGGCCCCATCGTTTCTCAAATCGCCGGATTCGCGGGAGCTTTTTTAGGATCTTTGGTCGCCGGCAGGCAGTCGGCAAAGGCCTTATCGAAACCACCCGGTGGTCCTCAACCGAAGGCCTGAATTTCCCTGCACTCTGCAGGCTCTCGCCGCGTCATGAAATAACAGGTATGCGAGAATGCCTGCTATTCCTGCTGCTCAGCGCGGCGCTTCCGGCCGCCACCATTCGCGGGACGGTGTTGGAGAACCAGACCGGACATCCGCTGGCCCGTGCTTTGG
This sequence comes from Bryobacteraceae bacterium, assembly GCA_040002435.1. Lineage (GTDB taxonomy): Bacteria > Acidobacteriota > Terriglobia > Bryobacterales > Bryobacteraceae > JANXXV01. The sequence continues at coordinate 3,371 of JBDUEM010000320.1, read as the reverse complement.
TCAACCTTCAGCCGGTTCCAGGAACCGCGGGCGCCGCTCTCTCAGTGCGCACCAGTAACTACGGAACTTTCCAATTCAATTCACTGCCTGCCGGCAGCTACCTGCTCACCGCCTCAAGAACCGGCTTTGCCAGCGTGCAGTATGGACAGAAGCAGTGGCAATCCTCCGGTGTTCCCGTCGTGATCAGTGATGCAGATTCGCCCTCTCTCACCATCCGCCTGCCGCGCTGGGGCGCTATCAGCGGCACAGTGCTGGATGAGAATGATGTAGGCCTTCCGGAACACGAAGTAGTCGCCTACCGCAACACACGTCCGCCTCAACTGGTGACTCATGCTAAAACCGACGACCGGGGAATTTTCCGTTTGTACGGCCTGAAGCCCGGCAGTTATCTGCTTCGCACCGCCGGAAAGAAGTACGACGATGAGGAGTATCTTCCCACCTTCTCCAAGGAAACGCAGATCGTGGACCAGGCATATGCGGTCGACGTGAACCTGGACCAGCAGGTGGATCATGCTGACGTCCGGCCCACCGCCGGCCGATTGTACATGCTCAAAGTGGAAGTAACCCTTGCCGACCGCAACGGCGACTTTTCGCCGGTGAACGTGACGCTCACCTCGAACCTGGGGCGGGAGACGAGGCAAGGCGCGGTTCATCAGTTTGGTCCTTTGCCGCCTGGCCCGTATGAAGTATTCGCTGAGGCATTCTCCGCGAAATCGACGGTCGTCGGTGCGTACGAGAAAGTAAACCTCAGCCAGGACAAAACCGTTGCGTTATTTCTTCGTCAGATAACCCCGCTACAGGTCTCTTTTGAAGGACTGGAGGACGCTGGCGCCATCAGGCTCTTTGGCCGCCGTAAAGATCTTGCAGGGGAGGGAGCTTCCGAATTGCTGAAGGTGGCGAACGGCCATGTGCCGCTTGCACCCGGCCCGTGGGAGTTGGCCGTGCTTCCTGTGCCGGGTTATTACGTCGCTGCCTTCTCCGGTCCGGGCCTGCCGCAATCGGCGCCAGGCAATCGCGCGGACGGTTGGAATGAGATAGCCGTGGGCTCGTTTCACTCGGGCATCCGCTATTCGCTCTCGGCAAGCCCTGGCGCACTGCATGGCAAGGTGAAGACCGCGGGCGACCCGGCACCCGGTGCTCCCGTCTTCCTCGAAAACTCCGATCTGGAGCCGCGAAAGCGGGTCATGGACATGTTTGTCACTCGCACCGACACCCGCGGCGAGTACCGTTTCAGTGACCTCGCGCCGGGCAACTACCGCGTGCTCAGCTCCTTCGAATATCAGATGCCCGATCCTGCGGCGATGTCGAATGCCGGGGCGAAAGCGTTGCGCGTGGAAGCCGGTCGCGAGGCGCAGCAGGATTTGGATTTGTTCGTCATTCAGTAGGTTAGACTTGACGCATGAGCGATACGGCGGAACAACTGCGAACAGAGGCTGAACAGCGGCTGCTGGAAGTCATATTGGCTGAGATAGAGCTGGCGATCACCTTGCAGCGCCTCTCCTATTCCGAGCATTCCGTGAACGATGGCGCCGCTTCCATCCGTGCGCACGGTAACGCCGTGGAATCGCTGGTGCGCGCGCGGAATTTGCTTTCGCAGGTGCCGGATCACTCCCTGGAAATGTGGCGCACGCTGGACGCCAAGATCACCGAGCTGGAAACATTACTGCAAACCCGCGCGGCTTAACGTAGAACGGCAGGCCCATCATGCGCGTGGAAGTAAGTTTTCTTGCAGCGAGTGTATGGAAGTCTTTCATCCTTCTTCTCTGCGCTGCGCTCACATCCGCTAATCTGTTCGCGCAGAAGACCGGCTGGCAGCCGTCGCCAGGCCATTCGCAAGTGCCCATATGGCCGGGCACTCCCCCCGATGCGCGGTTTGGCGCGGCCCCCAATACCGAAACGGTGCCGGAACCGGGAGAAGTGGACAACGTCTCACAGCCCACCATGACGGTCTATTCGCCAAAAGGTAAGAATACAGGCGCCGCCATCGTCGTCTTTCCCGGCGGGGGCTATTACGTCCTGGCAATCGATATTGAAGGTACGGAAGTCTGTGACTGGCTGACTTCGAAGGGAATCACGTGCGTGCTGCTGAAGTACCGTGTTCCGAACTCGGGAATGCATGGGGATGGGCGGCGGCAGATCAAGGCAAAAGCCCCGATGGCGCTCGAAGACGCGCAGAGGACGGTGGGACTGGTCCGGTCTCGTGCCGCGTCCTATCATATCGATCCACACAGGATCGGCGTACTCGGGTTCTCAGCAGGCGGACACCTGGTGACCGATATCAGCACCCACTTCGACAAACGTTTGTATCCCCACGTAGATGCGGCCGACACAGTCAGCTGCCGCCCTGATTTCGCCGTGGCGCTCTATCCTGGGCATCTCTGGATTTCCAGGGAAGGCTTTGTGTTGAATCCGGATGTTCCTGTCACCCGCTATACGCCTCCCACGTTTTTGCTGCACGCAGAGAATGATCCCGTAGACAGCGTCAACAACTCGCTGGTTTACTACATTGCGCTGAAGCGCGCGGGTGTCCCGGCAGAAATGCATCTGTACGCGGAAGGCAAGCATGCATTCGGACTGCGTCCCACGGCATTTCCGATAACGCGATGGCCGCAATTGGTGGAAACCTGGCTGAGGACAATCGGGATGATTTCGCAGTAGCTGCTCTGGGTTCGCAACTCGGATTAGCGCCCGCGTTACTCCCCGGGGCTCACCACTTCCTACAGCTTCTGGGGCAGTGCAAGAGCCGAAAGCGCGATAACCCGCATCGGCTCTTGCCTGCCACAAGGGATCAAATCAGGAAAACCATACCTGACGGGCTTCCCACCGCCGTGTAATTATCTGTGAAAGTCAACTTACCGTTTCCCGGGTTAACCTTGAAAGTGGTAGCGTTGTCGGCACGCTGATTCAGAGAGACCATGACCTGACCGGAGGGATCCATGGTGATTACTCTTGGATAATCTCCGAGCGTTGAAGCGTGGCTTTCCTGAGTAAGCGTGCCATCGCGACCGATGCTGAAAACGCAGATGGTGTCGCTCAGGCGGTTTACCCCGTACACGAATTTGCCGTCCGCGGAAACGCGGATTTCCGAGGTGAAGACTGTGCCTACAAATCCTGGCGGAAGGCTCGAGACCTGCTGCGTGTTGGTCAGGCTTCCGGTTGCCGGATTGAACCGCCAGAAGATGATTGTATCGCCCTCCTCCTGAATCGAGTACATCCAAAGTCCGTTTGGATGGAAGGCGAAGTGCCGCGGCCCATCGCCCGGAGGCGTGTTCACGAAGGGTGTCGCAGCCGGAGTCAGAGGCGGGGTGGCTCCCGGGGTCAGTTTCCAGACGTAGATCCGGTCTTGCCCCGCATCGGAGCCCACAACCCAT
>JBDUEM010000319.1:0-8160 GCA_040002435.1 Bryobacteraceae bacterium | reverse complement strand
GCCGCGTTCTCAAACCTGGACGCCGGCCTGACACATTACGGCACGGGATCCGCACCGATCTTCTTCGGAGCGCGGTATGTTTCGCAAGCGGCCTGGTGGAAACTGGGCTTTCAACTTTCGCTGGTGAATGTCGTGATCTGGCTGGGCGTGGGAAGTCTTTGGTGGAAATTGATTTCGTAGAAGCAACTCAAGGCAGCCACTGGCATGCGGGGTTCGAGTCTTCCGGGCCCCAGATGGCAACTGAAAGCCTTAATGTTTTGGCGGTGGCCCGTGCCACCTTAACACCTTGCCCCGATGCCCCGGGACCTAGCAGGCCATCGCGCACAATCTCAGTTTTCCAGTCCGGCTGGTGCTTGATATCGGCACGGTCGAAAGCCGTGAGCACGGCCTCCATTACGTAGACGATAAGAACCTCCCGGCCCCGACCCGTTGAACACTCCCCTGTAGGGGGTCCTGCTGCTTGGTGCTGTCGTGATCACCCGATTTTGGAAGTCGAGCGTAGCGAGGCCGGGCACGACTCCGCCGTCTAGCCTAGGAGGACGTGAAGGTCAGACACGCCCGATTATAGACCTGCTACGCTTGTCACCAATGCGGATCTGCCTGTTCCTTTTTTTGACTTCGGCCCTCTTTGCGCAAACACCGGCTCAACTGATGGAACACGCCGCGGTGCGTGCTGCAATGGACGCGGCCAAACGTCAAGAGGCGCAAACGTTGGACATGCAGGTGCGCCTTTGCGAAATTCCGGCGCCACCCTTCCATGAAGAGAAGCGCGGCCTGGAACTGAAGCGCCTGTTCGAGGAACTGCATCTGCAGAATGTCCGTATCGACAAGGCTGGCAATGTGATTGGAGTGCGGCCGGGAAAGAGCGTGCATCCGAACCTGATTTTCAGCGCCCATCTGGACACCGTATTCCCCGAAGGCACTAACGTAAAGGTAACGCGCAGCGGAGACGTAATGAGGGGCCCTGGCATCAGCGACAATTGCCGCGGGCTTGCAGTGATGCTTTCCGTGATCCGCTCGTTGAACGAGGCGCATCTGGAGACCCCCGGAACCATCACATTCGTTGCGGACGTGGGAGAAGAGGGACTCGGCGATCTGCGCGGCATGAAGAGCTTGTTCTTCGATAGCTTGAAAGGACAGATTGACAAGTTTGTTTCCGTGGATGGCACTGGGCTCGGGATCACGCACATCGGCGTCGGCAGCAACCGTTACAAAGTGACCTTTAAAGGCCCGGGCGGTCACAGCTATGGTGCATTCGGCATGGCCAATCCCATTCACGCAATGGGACGCGCTATCGCCAAGATAGACGCCTTCCAAGTGCCGGCCGAGCCAAAGACCACTTTCAACGTGGGGCGGGTTGGCGGCGGAACCAGCGTGAATGCCATTCCATTCGAGGCCTGGATGGAGGTGGATATGCGCTCCGCGGATGCGGCCTCACTGAAGGAACTTGACACTAAGTTTCAGGCAGCGGTCCAACAGGCCGTCGAGGAAGAGAATGCGCGGTGGAACGGGAGGGGCCCTGTTACCGGTTCGGCGGAACTGGTGGGAATGCGCCCAGCCGGACAGACCGCGAAGGACAGTGCGATTGTGCAGACGGCCATTGCTGTATCCAAGGCGATGCAGATCGAAGAAGTCTTGCGCGAGGGGTCGACCGATTCGAATGTGCCTATGAATATGGGTATCCCCGCAGTCACCATATCCGGCGGGGGAGTGGGCGCGGGCGCTCACTCGCTGAGCGAATCTTTTGACGCGAAGGATTCCTGGCGCGGGACGCAGCGAGCATTATTGCTTGCCGTGTCGTTGGCGCGTTAGTCTAGTGTTTTCGAAAATCCAGGGGCGGTTTCTGGCCGGCCGGGATTCCGGACTTGTAAGCCTTTCCCTTGAGCTGGCGTTGAAATTCGGTCTTGGCGTCTTGGACCAACTGCGGATTCGAGAACAGATCCGCGCCGGTGATCGCCAGCGCCTTCGCTGCAACCAGCATTCCCTTCTGGCCGATACTCATTCCCGCTGAAGCCGTGGATTGCCATGTGTGAGGCACCACTCCGGGCACAAATGTTGCCGTGAGGAAGCCGATGGTTGGGACGTTCCAACTGACGTCTCCCGCGTCGGTGGATGCGGCTGGTGCGTTCGGATCCACTGCCGTGAGCGGCCGGACAGCCGAGGTCGAACTGAGCTCACCAATGCCTTCGGGCGGAAGGCTCTTCTGTAACTCGGTGGCGAAATGAGTCTCCTCCGCGGTGTAGCGGAATCCGCCCACCTCTTCCAGATTCCTCTGCGCCACTTTGGCCAGAGCATCATTGGGAACAATGTTCGCGGAGCTGTGAATGATGTTGATGTCGAACGTCGTCTCGGTCATCAGGGCGGCGCCTTCCCCAATCTTCCGGATGCGCTCCCAAACTTCATCGAGCGCCGTCAGGGCTGGACTGCGCGCCTGCAGATAGATCTCAGCGGTATCGGGAACAACGTTCGGAGCGGCGCCGCCGTTGGTGATGATGTAGTGGATGCGAGTATTGCTGGGAACGTGTTCCCGCAGGAACTCCAATCCGTTCCCCATCAGCATCACCGCATCCAGCGCCGAACGCCCGCGATCCGGCGCCAGCGCGGCGTGTGCCGCCTTCCCGTGAAACCTGAACTTCGCACTGGTGTTTGCCAGGAAGCCGCCATTGAAGACGGCGTTGTGGTTTTCCGGATGCCAGTGCAAAGCGACGTCCACGTCCCGAAACAGTCCGGCGCGGATCATGTACACTTTGCCGCTTCCGCCCTCTTCGGCAGGAGTGCCGTAGTAGCGCAGGGTGCCGCTGACATGGTTGGCCTCCATGTATTCCTTCAGCGCCACGGCGGCCAATGCCGCGCCCGAGCCAAGTAAGTTGTGGCCGCAGCCATGGCCCGGCGCGCCTGCGATCACCGGACTGCGATCCGGAGCGGCAGCCTGCGAGAGACCGGGCAAGGCGTCGAACTCCCCGAGAATGGCGATGACCGGCGATCCCTGGCCGTAGCTGGCAACGAACGCCGTTGGCTCCCCTGCGACGCCAGCCTCCACGCGGAAGCCCGCCTCCTGGAGGCTGCGCTGCAACAGGGATGAGCTTTTTTCTTCCTGGTACCCAAGCTCGGCGTATCCCCAGATCGTCTCAGAAGCCTTCACATACCGAGGGCTGCTGCGATCGACGAGATCCTTGATCTGCCGGTGCGCGGTGGATTCCTCGCCAAACGCTGTATTTAAAAGCAGGGCGGCCAGCAGTGTACTTCGCAGAAATCTCATGCTTGCAAATCCCATTCGTGTAGTTTAGCGAGTTTTCCGCCGATGTTGGATCTAAGGCCCTGTGTCACCACTTGTTTTTCGCGATATAGTTGACATAAGGAAACAGAGGAGGCAAACGTGCTTTCCATTCGTCTCTCAGCTCCGATAGTCACACTTGCCGCGCTCTCGTCGATGAGCGGGCAAATCCCCGTTAGCCCTACTCCCGCCACGCCGATAGGGTTTCTCAACGAAACCAAGGCTGAAACTGCCACGCCCGTGTCGAAACCTACTCCGCCGCCGTCGCTGTCGCCGGAAATGCGCGGCGACATCCTGATGGCCCGCAAGATGTACCGCGAGGCTGCGGAGGTATATGCGGAGGGCTCTCCCACTTCCGCGGTTCTGGCGAACAAGACAGGCATCGCCTACCACCAGATGCTCGCCATGGATGCGGCCCGCAAGCATTACGAGCGCGCCTTGAAATTGAAGCCGGACTATGCCGAAGCCGTCAACAACCTCGGCACGGTTTACTATGCCAGGAAGAGTTATCGCCGCGCGGTTTCATATTACAACCGGGCGCTCAAGCTGACGCCGAATTCCGCGTCCATCATGAGCAACCTTGGCACCGCTCAATTCGCGCGCAAGAAGTACAAGGAAGCATTGGAAGCCTATCAGCAGGCTCTCGCTCTGGACTCCGAAGTGTTTGAGCACCGCAGCACGCAGGGAGTTCTGCTGCAGGAACGCAGCGTGGAAGAGCGCGCTAAATTCCACTTCTATCTGTGCAAGACCTACGCCAAAGCCGGGAATGTGGAGCGCGCTCTGGCCTACATGCGCAAGGCAATCGAGGAAGGCTTCCGGGAGCGGGAGAAATTCCGCGAAGATCAGGATTTCGCCAAACTGCAGGACAACGCGGAGTTTCAGGAGCTTCTGGTGTTGGAGCCGCGTGTTCTTTAGAGGAAAACCGATTTGGCCGGCAGTTGCTTTAATCGTTGTTCTCACCAGTTGCTCCCGAACGGCGGACGCCCCTATTACCGGACTACCGCGGCGCATCGGTGTTTTACTTTTTGAAAATCTCTCTAGTGACGTCTCGCTCGATTGGCTTGCCGTAGGCGCCACCAGTGTCATCTCCAGTCAAATTGCTTCTCCGGCGTCGATTGTTCCTGTGGATTTGCCAAGTGTCAGGGATGTCGCTTCGGCTAACGTCAGCGAACTGATTTACGGGTATTACAGCGTAGCGGGGGACGAGATCCGTTTTACGGCGCAGCTTCGAAATCCGGCGACGTTGCAGAACGAAAGGCTCATCACTGCTTCAGGCAAATTGGCCGCTGGCGTGTTACCGTTGCTGGACAGCCTGGCGCGCCAGATCAGTCCGGCGGCGCATCCCTACGGCACCAGGAATGAAACCGCGGCGCGGGAACTGTTTCTAGCCGCCTCCGCTCCTTTGCCGGACCAGGCGGTGGCCCACCTGGAACTGGCCCTGAAAGCGGATCCCGCGTTCGCGCCAGCCTATTTACGCAAGATTCAGTTACTCGGCTCGCGGGGCGATACAGCCGGCGCAAAAGCAGCGCTCGCCGCAGCGTCGCAACATGCAAGCAGCTTTTCAGCACTGGAGCGAGCGCAAATTACCATGCTGGCCGCAAATCTCGGTGGTTCACCCGACGATCGCGCCGCGGCGCTAAGGGAGATGGCGGCGGCCGCGCCCACCGATGTCCAGGCGCTCGATGCGCTGGCGCGCCTCCAGATCACCGGCAAGAAATTTACGGATGCGATCGGGACCTATCAGAAGGCTCTGAAAGTGGAGCCGGCCAATGTCGTTCTATGGAATTCCCTCGCTTACGCGCAGGCGTACGCCGGAGATTCCCCCGGTGCCTTGGCCAGCCTGGAGCAGTATCGCAAACTGGCCCCGAATGACGCCAATGTCGACGATACTTTGGCTGAGATTCATTTCCTGTTCGGCCGGTTCGATCAGGCCGAGCGAAGTTTTGTGGAGGCGAACCGCCGTAACCGGTCGCTCGTCAATGGCCAGGAGCTTTATCGTGCCGCCGCCGCGGCGTTGGTCGGCGGAAACGTCAAAAGTGCCGAGGAGCATTTCCAGGGTTACCTCGCTCTTTTGAAGGGTGCTAACGATCCATTGCTGGCGGTCCGGCAGGCAATGTGGGCCTATCAAAAGGGAGACAAGTCCGCCTTTGGACAATTACGGGACGTTGCGGAACGGAAGGAGACGCCCCCTGACGTAGCGGCCGTTGCCTATGCGCAGCTCGCCATTTTCTTGCTCGATTCGGATCAGAGGGGAAAGGCTGCTGAGGAAGTATCGAAGGGCTTGACTCGCGCCAGTGCGGCTGGTGCCCGCAATTTCGCGGGCGTGGCCGGATTTCTAGCAGGGCCGAAGGCGTCGGCTTCGGAGTGGAAAGCGAGGGCAGAGCGCGCCGTGCCAGGTCAACTCGCCATACAGCGGCAGATTCTGGGATACGCGCTTCTTTTGTCAAAGCAGTACGAAGATGCTATCCCGATATGGAACGCCGCCTATGACGAAGCCGGGCTGGATGCTATGGGAGAGGCAAAGGTGCTCCTGGCATACTGCTACCGGAAAGCCGGGCGGACTGCGGAGGCGGTTGAGCTGATGAAGACAGGAGTTCTGCCGCCCAAGTCGCTGGACCCGGGAGTGCCTGCGCTGCTAGTTCCTTACTACTTGTCGCTCCGGAAGTAGCGCTTTTGCCAGCTTCCGGGCTCCCAGCGTAATCTCGCGCTTGGTCAGAGCCGCATATCCCAGCAACAGCCCGCCGCGCTTCATTGGCTCCAGTGCGTGCTGCGAAAGAGGAGTGGCGTCAATGCCCGCCTCCGCCGCCTTGAGAGCCATTACACGGTCGTCTACGCCCTCGGGAAGCCATCCGATGAGATTCATCCCTGCCTCCGTTGGGGCCGCCTCCAGGATCCCGCTCAGTTCCAGCCGCAAAGCGGATACCAGATATCCCTGCCGTTCTTCATACAGATTCCGCATGCGCCGGATATGCCGGGCGAAGTGGCCTTCGGCAATGAACTCGGCAAGCGCCGCCTGTTCCACAAGCGGCGAATGGCCGTCGGCATGGCCCCGCGCTCTGGTAAAGGCGTCAATCAAATCCGGAGGCACCACCAGGTAACCAAGCCGCAGCGAGGGCAGCAGCACCTTGCTGAAGGTGCCGAGGTAAATGACGCGCCCCTGCGTGTCGAGGCCCTGCAACGAGGCGAGAGGCCGGCCGGCGTAGCGGTATTCACTGTCGTAGTCGTCTTCGAGGATCCAGGCGTTAGAGAGGTGGGCCCATTCGAGCAGCGCCAGGCGCCGGCACAAGCTCATCGTGGCGCCGATCGGATATTGGTGGGACGGCGTGACATAAGCCACCCGCGCCCGTCTTTCCCGCTCGATTCCTACCTCCACCATAAGACCCTCTCCATCTACCGGCACCGGTATTAAGTTGGCTCCCACGGAGCGGAATGCCGCCCTGGCGCCCAAGTAGCCTGGCTCTTCCAGCCAGACGCTTTCGCCCGGATCCACAAGAATTCTGGCGGCCAGGTCAAGACCCTGTTGGGAACCGGATACGACGATTACCTGCTCCGGTTCGCAATGCACCGCCCGCGACGTCTTTACGTATTCCGCGATCTGCTCGCGGAGTGGCCGATATCCAGCGGCGCTGCCATAACCGAGAAGGTCCGACTGAGGCTTTCGCCAGCAGCGTGCTGAGATCTTCAGCCACGCCTCCACCGGAAATTCCTCAACAGCGGAGAGGTGAGGTTTGAAGGCGCGCGGCGCCGCAGACTCGCCCACGGAGCAAAAAACGGATGCCGTCAGCGGTGTCTCCATCATCCGCTTTGCACTCTTGGACAAGCGGAGCTCGCGCCGCACCGATGCCGGATTTTCACGGCGTTTGGTCCGGACCGTCAGCAACTCTTCCGGAAGCCGGCTGGCGACGAATGTACCGGAGCCGGCACGCCCCTCCAGATAACCTTCCGCGAGTAACTGGTCAAAGGCAGTGGTGACGGTGTTACGGGAAATAGCGAACTGCTTGGCCAGGGCGCGGGTGGAAGGCAGTCTTACACCTGCCGGAAGAGTGCCCTGCAGGATTGCCTTTCGCATTTCGTCATACAGCTGGATGTAGTAAGGCGTTTCGGAATCGGCCTGCAACGGTAAAGCAATCGCCGTGACCTGCTTCATTTCTCGTCCTCCCAGAGTGGCACTGCGATAATAACAGATACTGGACCTTTTGACCAGACCACTTTCGGGCTACATTTGCAGTTATGAAACCCATTGCCTGGATTGCTCTGGTTGTCACATCCACGTTGGCTGGCGCCGAATCTCATTCCGCGGCCGGTAAGGCGGCGTATGAAAAGGGCGATTACCGGCTCGCCGCATCTGAATTCGACTTCGCCCTCATTGAAGCGCAGGAATTTCCCCCGCTCGACCCGCGACGCGCTATCAGCCTGTGTAACGCGGCTCTCGCGGCCAAAGCGCAAGCTCAATATTCGCGGGCGGAAACCCTTCTTACACAAGCGATCCGTTTGCTCGATTCCATCGAACCAATGCAGCTTTCCACGATCGATGCCCACGAGAAACTGGCGAACCTGAAACGTCTGCAAGGCCGCGACTCCGCTGCCGAAGGGCTCTATCAAGCCGTAATAGCCGACCTGAAGTCCGTTGAAGCGACGAATTCCAGGCAGTATGCGGTTGCCATGAACAACCTGGGCGACCTGTATGCTTCTCAAGGCCGTTACACGGCCGCGGAAGAGCACTACCGCAAGTCGCTCGAGGTAACGCGCATTGCCTTTGGCGACGACGAAATACAGATTGGCGTGCGGCTGCAAAACCTGGGCCAGGTTGCGGCCCGCACACATCGGCTGGCCGAGGCTGAGCGCCTGTACCGGGAGTCTATCGCCATCACGCGGCGCACCCGCGG
>JBDUEM010000318.1:0-8171 GCA_040002435.1 Bryobacteraceae bacterium | reverse complement strand
GGCTCGTGACACTTCAGAAGTTAACACGTTTTAATCAACGTGACAACCGCATGACAATCGCTGCTTCCACCGGGTCGTCATAGTACTTTTCTCTTCGTCCGATTTCGGCAAATCCCAGCTTCCGGTAGAGATTTTGTGCCAACACATTGGACTCCCTGACCTCAAGAAAGACGTGCTGCGAATCGATGTGGAGCAGCAGGCTAGTGCCGATTCCCTGGCGGCGGAAGTCGAGGTCAACGGCCAGATTGAGCACCTCTACTTCGTCTTGATCCACGCGCCGGCTGACCAGGAAGCCCGCTATCTGTCCGCGGAGTTCGGCGACGTGGAGATCATAGCTGAGGTAGTTGTCCGGTTCCCAATGGGCTGCATCGGGTGTGGCGGTTTGGATTTTCTGAATCTGGGCGAGGTCGTCTCGCGACCCTGCACGAATACGCACGAAGCTACCGGGCAGAAGCTCCGACCAAAGAGCGGATTGCAAGCGGCCGAGCGCTTTCCAATCGAATTGATTCTCGGCAATCTCGCGGGCGGCGACCGCGATTTGATGCCGCAGCCCGGCGCTTTCGATCAGTTGCACGATAGCGTCTGCGAATTCCTCCGCCGTATCGGCGATCCAGACAGACTGGCCGTGTTCCAGCCCGAGGCCCGCGCATCCCGACGTAGTGGATACAACGGCCCGTTCCATCGCCATCGCCTCGAGCACCTTGAGATTGGTGCCGGCGGAAACCTTGGTGGGTACTATTACTACATTCGAATCCACGTACAGCGGTTGAACGTCCCGCACGAAGCCGCGCAGATCGATGGCATCGTCCGTGTAGGGAGGCTGGGGCGAGTTCCAGTACAGTTCGGGTTCAGGTCCAGCCACCGCGGTGAGTGTGATGCCGGGAACTCGCGCGCGCAGGCCGGGCCATACCTCTTCGGTGAAGAACCGATAGGCGACGATGTTTGGAAAATGCCGGAAGGAGCCCACGAAGAGGAGCCGCGCCGACTCCGGTTCCGGTTGCGGGCGGAACCGTTCCAGGTCCACGCCGTTGGGGATGGGTCGCGTAGCAGCCTGCGGCAGGAGGCCGCGATCCTTTTCCGACATGACCACTACGCGTTGGAATTTCGCCACCACGCGGCGTTCGTACCAGAGCCAGCGGTGATAATTCCACCAGGAAGACAAAGTTCGTTCGCGGAGGTGAATTTGCCGGTAGAGGTCAAAGGTGACATCGTGCTCGACGAGGATGTCGCCTCTGTAAGACGCCATGTGCGTGTATTCCACCTGCAGCACGGGAATGTCGTATTCGCTGCGGATTTCGGCCAGTAACCGCTTCATGACAGGGGATCGGAATTCCGGGACCTCAGGCGGTTCCAGTGTGGACCAGCGCGGTTCGCGGTAGCGATTATTGGGGACGATTGCGACTTTTGCGCAGAGGGCCAGAATTGGAGGGAGATCCGCGGCATCGATCACACCGGCGAACGAGAACAGGAAAACGTCGAAGTCCCTGGCGGCCTCGCGCAACATATGGAAGATGCGGACCGCGCCTCCGTGGCTCAAGGGATAGGGAAAGTAGGGTGACAGCACGGCCACGCGAGGGCGCCCGGCGGAGAGGGGGCGCCCGTCATGGACTATGGCCTCCGTGGGGAACACGGAGCGGTCGCGCTTCCAGGGCACCAGCCAGCCGGGCCGCAGGAAGATGCGGTCCAGGGGGACACCGCGCACGAAGAGCCAGGAGGAAATGAGCGAGCCGGGAGAAAGGTGATGCCGCTCCAGCCGTTCGTTAAACGCGAGAATTTTGTGCGGGGCACGCCGCCATGCCGCGCGGCGCAGCGGCTTGTATCTCGCGATGGCGCTATAGAGAACCGGGGCCAGCCCGATGCGCTTGCGCCGCAAGATTCGCGAAAGGGAACTGAGGGGGACGCATGTCACACCGGGGATTTCGAATGATTCCGCGTCCAGCGAAACGGCGTAATGTTCCCGGTCCGGAACCAGGTCCCGGATCTGCTCCACCATGCGGACCGCGAGCGGCGCGGGTCCAGAGAGGAAGCTGACCACCACTGCCTCGGGATCCTTCCCGAACAATTTGTATAGAAGATGTTTGATCCTCACGGCCGCCGCAGTGACAGTTTTAACACGCCCACGGATAACAGTGGCAGGGCCGCGAGCGAGAAACAGACGGTACTCCATCCGAACACCGTTGACCACTTGCCAATGAGCGGTGACAGAATGGCTTGCATCAGACCGAAGGATCCCGTCAACGCGGCGACGCTGAAAGCCGCCCGGCTTGGTCCAAAAAGATCGAGGGGGATGGTGTAATAGTTCACGCTGAGGCAAGTGACGGCGAAGAGGCTGAGGGAAATCGCCGTGGTTGCCAGCGCCGGCGAAGGCAACAGCGGTGCGGCCGCGGTGCTGAGCACGAACACCGCAGCGCCCAGCGAGATCCGCAGGCGTGCCGGCAATACCGGCATGCCGCCGCGTATTAAGCGAAGGGCGAGCCAGCCTCCCAGTAAGCCGCCGAGGGTGGCGAAGATGGGCGGGATCCATACGAAGCGCAGATTCGCTTGTGCCTCCGATAGCCCGTACACATTCACCAGGAAGAGCGTGCTCCAACCGAACCACAGGCTGTAGACGGTCATGGAGAGCATGTTTGCCACGATGAGGCCGAGAAAGCCCGAGTCGCGGATGATGGGGAGGATTGGGATGCGGGCGGCGGCCTCGGCGGGTTTGACGGGCTGCGTTTTGCGCGCCGCCCAAAGCCATATGGGAATCCAAACGAAGCCTAGAACGCCGGTAAACACGAAGGCGGACCGCCATCCGCTACGCGCGGCAATCCAGGTGGCAAGAAGCGGCGCCGCGGTCGATCCGAGGGTAATGCCGACCTGGCTGATTCCCAGTCCCAAGGCGCGATTATGCGGTTCGAGATACAGCGCGCCTGCCTTGCCGTTTGCTGGAATGCCTCCGGCTTCGGCGAACCCCAGGGCGGCCCGGCAGAGCATCAGACCGCCCAGACTGCCCACGAGTCCCGTGCTGCTGCCCGCGAGCGACCAGAGGCCGACCAGCACACAGGCGCCCCACGTCAGCCCGACACGGTCGATGAAGAGGCCCATGACGGGAGAGCTGATGGCGTAGACCAGGGAGAACGCGGAGATCACATAGCCGAACTGCTCACTATTTATCTGAAACTCTGTCTTGAGGGTGACTGCGAGCGCGGAGAGGACGTTGCGGTCCAGGTAGTTCAAGGCCGATGCGAGATACAGCACTCCCACAGTGGCCAGGCGGCGCTGCGAAGGGGTGAGCATCCTAATGAAAATCGATGCTCGTAACCGCTCCCGACATCGACTCAATGGTCAGCGGGCGCCCAGGTTTCTGCACGCCACAGCCGAGCGCTTTTTCGCCGCCGCCGCGGATGGATACCTTTAAGGGATCTTTGATGGTCAGCTGCCGGACTTTCTTGTCGTCGCCCTGCACGTGCAATTTCGCCTGCGCTCCCTGGCAATCCACCCTTAGCAGAGTGCCATGGAGGATGGTTGGCTTTTCTTCCTGATACTCGCCTAGCTTGACGTTTGGATCGAGGGGCGCCTGTCCCTGATTGGCTTTGGCTTCGAAGGCACGGATATCGGCAAGAGCGCGATTCTTCAGGTCCTGCATTTCCTGTTCCTGTTTCCGCTTCGCTTCCTGGCGCTCCTTGGCCTGTTGATCGAGACGCAGCGCTTCGCCCTGCTGACGCGCCTGCCGGATGGCGGTCCGCTCTTCCAGCGATTCGGTGGCACGCTCGGCACTGCCCCAGGATTTGCCGGCGTCAGCGAAGAGGTTCGATGCTTCCTGCGCTTCGGCCAGCAGCCTCCAGTAGGAAGCGCTGCGGGGCGCCAGCTGGGCGGCGGTCTTGAGCAAAGGCACGCGGCGGAACGGGACCGGCTCGGCTTCCGCTTGGAGGATGTACGGCTCGGCCCAGCGCGGATTCAACTGCGCGGCCTTCACGAAGAGGGCTCGCTTTCTGGTTGCGTCCGTGGTGGCGCGGCCGAGTTCGAGGTAGGCGCGCGCGTTGTGGGAATCGGCCTTCACGGCGGCTTCGAAGTTACCGAGGCCTTCGTGCGGTTCCGGGGCTCCTGCTTTCTGATTCAAGAGTGCCGTGTAGGCTTCGCGAAAACCGGGCGCACCGTGCGCCAAAAGCACGTCGGCCTGTGCCAGGGCGACGATGTACGGATCGGGCGTCTTGGCGTACAGTTGCGTCTTCGCGTTCAGGGGCCGCGCGGACAGCGGGGTGGTTCCATAGACCCCTGCCGAGATATAGGCGTTCAACTGGTCGTCCACCTGTTGCGGTGTCTTCTCGAAGGCATTCTTGTAGGCCGGCTCCTCATCGATGCCCTGTTGCAGATTCACAAGCAGCACCCGGAGGCGGCCGCTATAGGCCGGATCGACGGTCAACATGTGGACGCGGGACCAGTCGCGATCCTTTGTGGCCGGCGGCGCTCCGATGGATACCCTGGTGCCTTCGACGGACAGAGTTGAGAACAGCGACACGAGTCCGTGCTCAATGCCTTCGGGCATCCGGCCGGTGTTCGCGTCGATCAAAATGCGGGTGATGCCGGCTACTGTCTCGGGCTGGATGGAGGTGATGCTGGCCATGTAGGCGTCCCTGCCCATCTTCACGGAAGGGAACTGGCGGCCGGACTTCAGCACCAGGATGCGGATGGGCCAATTGGATTGCAGGTCCTGTTTGCCGAGCGTCGCGCCCAGCGTGTGCCTCAGCTGTTCCAGGTAATTCAGCGTCTCCCGTCCCGATTTATCTCCGGCATCGGTAAGCACTTGGAACGGGCCGCTATTGAATTCGATCCAGCGGTCCTCGGCGGGGAGCAAAAGGGGCAACAACAGGAAAAGCAGAAGACGGTGCATCCGTCTACTGTGTTATCACGAAACTATCGAGTTCGTCACCATTGGCCGAGATTTGTTTGATGGTAAGGCGCTTGCCTTTCACATCCACCACGGTGAAGGAGTTGGTGGTGGAGACGAATTTCGACGTAAACTCCTGCCAGCCCTTGGGCAGCACCTGCTGTTCCGGATTGTATAGCCCGGCGCCGCCCGCGCCGGTCACCAGATAGACGACACCCTTCGGTTTTGTATGCTGGGCGCCGTCGTAGGCTTTGTCGAGGATCCAGCTGCCAGGCAGTTCTCCGGTTACCTTATTGAAGCTGTCGGATTTGGCGGCGAACGCGAGCGGGAACGACCGCTGGTAGTTGTGAACATGGCCGCTGAACACCACGGATACCTTGTATCGTTCAAAGACTTCAGACAGCCCGCGCATCCACTGATCCTTGAAGTGGCTCACGGAGGAATTGAAACCCGGGTGATGGAAGGCAACGAATCTCCATTGCGCCGATTGGGCCGATTTCAGGTCGTTCTCCAGCCACTGGCGTAAGGCGGGATCGGTCCAGTCCACGTTCCTGTTGGAATCGAGTACGGTCCAGTGTGCGTTGCCGTAGTCGAATGAAAAATTCGCCATGGCCGGGTACCGGCCGCCGGCGGCAGAGAGAAAGGCGTTCTTATCCGGATCGCCGCCTATCAGGATTGGCGTACTCGGCGCGCCGATGGTCTTCAGCGGACCGTTGAGTGGCTGGCTCCAGTAATAGAAGTAAGCAAGAGTATCTGGAAACGCCGCGAGATTGGGAGCGGCAATGTCGTGGTTGCCAGGGGCGGCGACGAAGAGGGTGGATCTCAATAGCGGCGCGCCCAGTTCCGGAGAAGCCTTGGCCGAGTTGTAGATGGGGAAGTACTTCAACATGTACTCCGAGGCCTGACCGCGAGAATAGACGATATCGCCCGGGATGAACACGAAGTCGGGCTTCGCCAGATTAGGTCTGGTAGGCGACCCGGCGCTGCGGCAATGTGTTTTGGGCGCAGTCGCCGAAGACCACGAAGCGGTAGTCCTGGCCTTTGGATTTGCGGGCGCGTGCGTGGGCCGAGAAAAGGTCAGCGCCCGCCATGGATACGCGGTAGTCAAACTCTTCGCCCGGCTTCAGTTTGACGAGCGTGACGCGATAGACGCGGTGAGGTGCGATGCCGCGGATGGCCACGCGCTGAAATGCCGGTTTCTCCATTGGTTTCCATTTCGATGAACCGGCCGATTTCACGTCTACGGACCAGTCCGCGCCCTGATCGTCCGTTTGCCAGAGCAGGGTGAGTTCATTGGGTCTGGAAGGGTTGTCACCCATTTGCAAGTAAGGCTCCGCGCGGAACGGCTCGTGGCCGGCACCGATGGCGAGGGATGTCAGGAGGAAGAGTGCGAAGAACCTGTTCATGATTGAGAAATTACAGGGTCGCACAACTATACTGATGACATGAAGTACGATGCCATCGTCATTGGTGCGGGACAGGGCGGCGGTCCGCTGTCCCACAGACTTGCCGATCTGGGCTGGAAAGTAGCCCTGATTGAGGAGGCGCAACTGGGCGGCACATGTATCAACACAGGCTGCACGCCGACGAAGACGATGGTGGCCAGCGCTCAGGTGGCCCACTACGCGCGCAACGCGTCACGCTGGGGTGTGCGGGCTTCCGACGTTTCGGTGGACCTGGCGGCCATCGTCGCGCGGAAACAGAAAGTGGTGCTGGAGTTTCGTGCCGGCCAGCAGCGAAACGTGGACAAGCGGCCGACGCTTCACCTGCACAGGGCCAAAGCGCGGTTTACCGGACCGCATTTGGTGGAGGCGGGCGGCGAAGCGCTGGAGAGCGACAAGATTTTTATCAATACGGGAGCGCGTCCGGCGATTCCCAAGATGGCCGGGCTGGACTCGGTGGAGTACCTTACCAACGTCAGCATCATGGAGCTCACCTCACTGCCGGAGCACCTGCTGATTCTTGGCGGGGGATATGTCGGCCTGGAGTTCGGGCAGATGTTTCGCCGCTTTGGAAGCGCCGTGACGGTGGTGCATCAGGGCGGGCAACTGCTGCCGCGGGAAGACGCCGAGATTGCCGCTGAACTGCAGAAGGCGCTGGAAGCCGAGGGGATCGAATTTTTGTTGAACGCCCATGCCACCGCAGTCGCCAAAAGTGAGAGCGGCGTGGCTCTGACGGTGGACGGCAAGACTGTGGCGGGTTCTCACCTGCTGCTGGCTACCGGACGTACGCCTAACACCGAGGACCTGGATCTCGACAAGGCGGGCGTCGAAACCGCCAAGGGCTTCATCAAGGTAAACAGCCGGCTCGAGACCAACGTTCCCGGTATCTGGGCCATCGGTGACGTGAAGGGCGGGCCTGCGTTCACGCACATTTCCTACAACGATTTCCAAATTGTCTACGGCAACGTGGGGCAGGGCAAAGACCTCAGCACCGACGGCCGCCTGGTGCCGTATACGGTGTTTACCGATCCGCAGCTGGGCGGCGTGGGCTTTACCGAGAAAGAGGCGCGGGAGAAGGGATTCAGCCTCAAGATCGGCCGCCTGCCGATGAGCTATGTCGCGCGCGCCATTGAGAAAGGCGAAACCGCCGGACTGATGAAGATTGTCGTCAACGCCGCCAACGACCGGATCCTGGGCGCGTCCATTCTTGGCGCGGAGGGCGGCGAGCTGGTGCAGATTCTGAGCACGATGATGCTTGCCGATCAGCCCTATACCTTGTTGAAGGGTGCGATTTACATCCACCCGACGCTGGCCGAAGGTTTCTTTGGCCTGATGGAAGACGTAAAGCCCGCCTGATTTCGCCTTAAGACCCCGCAGCGCCAAACGCGGGGCAAAACATGCCTATTGACAGCTATTACAAATTGCAATAAGATTATTGCTGATTGCTATATGACGCTTGGAGAAAAAGTCAGATATCTGCGGGAAGTAGAGGGAGTGCTGCGGGGGCTGGGCCGCGAAATGACCCAGCTCGATATGATCCGCGCGCTGAAGAAGGAGCAGAAGAAGAGCATCAGCCAGTCCTATCTGTCGCAGATTGAAAACGGAGCCAGGCCGCACCTGACCGATTCGACGAGGATGCTGCTGGCGAGGTTCTTCAAAGTGCATCCGGGGTACCTGGTGAACGACCCGGAAGGCTATCACACGGAACTGATGTCGGACGTCAGGGCGTCCGAGGACACGCTGGATCTGTGGCTGATCAACGGCGCGGAGCGTTTCCAGCGGGACCCGCGGGTGAGCCGTGCGCTGTTGAGCCTGGCGCGGCATGAAGACACGCGGCGGTGTCTGATTTTGATGGATGC
>JBDUEM010000317.1:0-8186 GCA_040002435.1 Bryobacteraceae bacterium | reverse complement strand
CGGCTTAAGATTTGTTGAAGTATTTCTGTTTACGATTAAAGGCGTAAGAATCTAAGGAGAATCATTTTTTATGCAACCGTGGATAGGCCAACTGATGGCCGTGGGTTTTTCCTATGCACCGAAGGGCTGGGCGATTTGCGCCGGCCAGCTTATGTCGATCTCTCAGAACCAGGCTCTGTTCGCGTTGTTGGGGACGTACTACGGGGGGGACGGCATTACGACGTTCGCTCTGCCCGATCTTCGCGGCCGGTCAGCACTGGGCTTTGGTCAGGGGCCGGGTCTGTCGCCCTATGACATGGGAACCAAAGTGGGGTCTGAGAGCGTGACACTCAACGTGTCGACCATACCTTTGCATTCCCATGTTTTTCAGGCAACGGCTACGGATTCCTCGGTACCTTCTCCTGACGGAGCGTTATTGGGAAAGTTCGGAATGTATGGCAATGGTGGGGGCAAACCGATGCCCGCCATTGGCCCTGCGGGGGGCAACCAGCCGCATGAAAATCGGCAGCCCTTTGGGGTGGTGCTGTGGTGTATCGCGACAGTTGGCGTCTTCCCCTCCAGAAATTAAACGATTAGGAGAACATGAATTGTGTCAGAACCCTTTTTAGGTCAATTAGCGCTTGTCGGGTTTAATTTTCCCCCTTATAAATGGGCGTTCTGCCAGGGGCAACTTATGTCGATCGCTCAAAATACGGCATTGTTCTCCCTGTTAGGAACGACTTACGGCGGTGACGGCAGGGTTACTTTCGGCCTGCCAGACCTTCGCGGCCGGATCCCGATAGGCAACGGGCAAGGGCCTGGGTTGACGGACCGGCAACTTGGAGACCTAGGCGGAGACGAGAGCCACACGCTGACGCTTCTGGAAACGCCGGGGCACGGCCATCCTGTGCCTGTAAATGCCGGGCGTCCGGAAGGGTTGACCACTCCCGTGAATAATTATCTCGGAAATCCGCAAGCGGGTACACCTTACGCGCCGGGCAACAGCCCATTGAATCAGCATCTGGCCCCGGCGATGTCCTTAGCAACCGGCGGTAGTCAGCCGCATGAGAACCGAGCACCGGTTATTGGCCTGAATTGGGTTATCGCCCTGTCCGGCGTATTCCCGTCCCGCGGTTAAGGGAGGCGTTCCATTTCGCGATTGACCTGGTCGTCATGAACAGGGCGAAATCCCATTCGCTCATATAGACGGGCGGCCGGATTGTTGATCATCACGTGCAGGCGGACGGGCTTACGGCTGTCACGGGATTCCTGGATCAGAGTTTCCAGGATTGCCGTGCCGACGCCCGCTCCGCGCCGCTCGGGAAGCAGCGCGATGTCCGCCAGGCAAATGGCTTCGTCCGTCCGCGCTACCACCAGCCAACCGGCATCCTCACCATCCATGCTGATGATTTGCACCGCGGTATTTGGATACACGGACACAACGCTTTGCCGGCGTCCGCGGTATTGCATTGAGAGCAGATTGTCCCGCATGGGCTCGGGCCAGGCGTGCGCCATCAATTCCTCAGCCAGGGTAACTTTCAGCAGGCGTTCAATGAACGGTTCGTCTTCCGCCACAGATTCGCGGAGCGAGAACTTCATGCGCCCGCTGCCGATTCGGCCGGCCTGATCGTATCGAGCCATATCGCCAGCCGGTCCAAAAGCAACCGCTCAAGCTGGCTCGCGTTTTCAAACTCCATCAATGAGCCTGCCTGCGACTCCTTGAACGCAGCTACGTCTGGCTCCACCTTGTGCGGAAGCAGCGGTTTCTTGAAGAAGACAACCACCTCCTGCATCGGCTGGCCGGGATCGGCCTGGCAGCGTTTTGCAATTGCGTGCTCCTTCTCATAATTTTTCTGGGGTGGGCCCCACGTATCTTCCAGGAGTTGAATGTAGTAGCGGCAATCCGCGATGTTCTGATGGATGACACCCTGATAGGAACGTTTGTCTGGAAGCTGCGCAGGTAACGACACAGCCACCAGCAGGACGCCCCGCTCCATGGCATGCTGCTCATTGAAGGAGCCGACCGTCTCAAAGAAGGTCCGGCATTCAGCGTCCAGATCGCCCGCGGGAGCGCAGAAGATGCGGTGCATTTCGTAGGGCATCTGCTTTGTGTCTTACCGCGTTCCTGGGACCGTAACTTTAGCTCGATAGACGTAGCCAGTGACTCTCTCCAGATCAGACCCCGTGAGATACAAGCTGTGATTATCCGCGCCACGGCCAAACTGGATGTTCGTAATTCCCTTCTGCTCGGTGGCAATCTTGTGAGTGATCTTTCCGTCCGGGGTGACGCGGTAGGCGGCGGCGAAGCTATAGCAGGTGAGCCACAGACCGCTCTCGGCGTCGATGGCCATTCCATCCGCCACACAATCCGGGATGGTTGCCACTTCTTTCATTTCTCCGGCGCTGCCGTCTTCCTTGATGGGCCAACTGTGAATCTTGGATGTCGTCTTCGCCACGTTGTGTGAGACGTAAAGTGTCTTCTCATCCAGTCCGAGAATGATACCGTTGGGTCCGGTGACGTCCCCGCTGAACACCTGGGTCTTGCCCTCTTTGTTTATCCAATACACTGTGCCGTTCGGCGCATCGCCGTAGTATCCGTTCGGATCGGTGAAATAGATGATGCCATTCTTAGCCACTACTACGTCGTTTGGGCCTTTGGCCAGCTTGGGGTCAGCCTCAAAGCCCTTCTTGGCGACTACCGTCACTTTCTTGGCAGGCGATAGCTTCCAGACTTCGCGCTCGTCTGTTGCAGTGAGGAAAATATTGTCGGCGTCGTCGATCCAGAGGCCGCCTGGTCCGGCTTTCTTCGCGACTTCCGCATAGTGCTTGGCGCCGTCGGTCGGGTTCCAGCGGATAATCCCTTTCCAGGTTCCGCGAGAGGTGAAGTAGAGATTGTTCTTGGAATCGAGCGCGGGACCTTCCGTATTGCCCCAACTTGGATCGCTCGCAATGAGTTCTGCCTTGATCTCGGGGATCGGAGCAGGCTCCTCTTTCTTCGCGGCAGCTTCCGGCGGCGGAGCCGGCGTGCTGCAGGCGGCCAACATCAGACAGGGAAGAAGGACGGCTAGTGTGTTTTTCAAGAGATGAGATCCTTTATGGTCCGGCCATGGACATCCGGCAGCGTTACGTCGCGGCCACCGAAACGGTAGATGAGTTTGGTGTGATCAATTCCGAGCAATTGCAGAATGGTAGCGTGCAAATCGTGAACGGTGACCGGATTTTCCACGGCCTTGTTGCCGATGTCATCAGTGGCCCCGTAGATCAGTCCGGCCTTCGCACCGCCGCCGGCCATCCAGATGGTAAAGCCTGCGGTGTGATGATCGCGGCCGTCGCCGTTTCCCGTATCCGGCGTACGTCCGAATTCGCCGGCCCAGATTACCAGCGTTTCCTTCAGAAGTCCGCGAGACTTCAAATCCTTGAGCAGCGCGGACACAGCCTGGTCAGTAACCATGGCATTGGTCTCGTGCCCTTTCTTCAGGGCGTCATGCTGGTCCCAAGTGCCATTGTTGCCAAAGAGCGACGGCGGGGTCACCTCGACGAAGCGCACACCCGATTCCACGAGGCGGCGAGCCCGCAGACATTGCAAACCATACGCCCGTTTGTGCTTGTCCTCCGCATCCAAGCCGTAAAGTTTCTTGATGGATTCCGGTTCTTTGTCCAGGTTCAGGACGTCCGGGGTTAGGGCCTGCATGCGATACGCCATCTCAAAATTGGAGATCGCCGCTTCGACGGCCGGCTCCTTACCGGAAGAAGCCAGGTAAGCGTGGTCCTGATCGAGAAGCGCCTGCATCTTAATTCGCTGAATAGCATCCGGGTCGGCCGGAGCGATGTTGTCTACGGGTGTTCCTTCCGCGCGTACACTCATTGCCTGGTGCGTGGCGGGAAGAAAGCCGTTTGAAAAATTCTCCATGCCGCCCGGCGGATTATCGCCGTGGTTCAGCAGCAGATAGCCAGGCAGGTTGTGATTCACACTGCCGAGCCCGTACGTCACCCAGGATCCGAGGCTGGGAAATCCTCCGAAGTTGCGCCCCGTGTGGAAGAAGACGTTTGCGCGGGCGTGAAGCGGAAACTCCGAAACCATGGAGCGGACGACAGTGAGATCGTCGACCACCGAAGTGATGTGCGGAAAAAGTTCGCTGACAGGAAGTCCGATCTGTCCGTAGGTTTGGAATTTCCATGGCGACTTGAGCCACTTGCGGGTCGGGCCCGCGACGTAGCTATCGAGCTTGGCAGGTTTGCCATCCAGGTCGGCAAGTTTGGGCTTCGGATCGAAACTATCCATGTGCGAGACGCCGCCTGGCATGAACAGCAGGATCACGTTTTTTGCTTTGGGCGGGAAGTCTGGCCCACGGGGCGCTGAAGGACCGGCGTAGGAAGGGTCAGACATCAAAGCTTGCAGGGCGAGCAGGCCAAAGCCGTTCGAAGCGGTCCGCAGCAAATCACGGCGGCTATACGGCCTGTTCGCAAATCCGGGGCAACTTGATAATCTGTTCATTGCGTTGCGAGCCTCATTATTTCAGATACAGGAACTCTTTGGTATTGAAAAACGTATGAGCTACGTCTTTCCAGACAGTCTTACTGGCTAGGATGTCAGGTGCGCCAACGTTCTCACCTGCGGCGAGCCTGGTGGTGAGGGAGTGCCAGCGGTTCAATTCATCGGCTTCAGGCGGACGGCCGAGCGCCTGCAGAAACATGGACGTCAAGCGAGCGTCCACAGCATCATCCTTCCGGGCTACCAGTCGCTCAGCCCAGACGCGGGCCTGATCGAGCACAAACGGATCGTTCAGTAGTGCGAGCGATTGCGAAGGAACGTTGGTGACATCGCGATTGCCGCGCGTCTGCAGGGGAGGCGGCAGGTCGAACAGTTCAAGGAAGCGCGGGCCTTCCATTCGTGTCACTTTCAGGTAAAGGCTCCTGCGGCCATCGCCATCGAGAGGCCCCTGGAACAGGCGGCGGTACTCCTTCGGTTCGCCGCGGTGCGGTTCGATACTGGGACCGTAGAGTTTCGAGTCCAGCCGTCCGGAGACTGCAAGGATATGGTCGCGAACCGCTTCCGCCTCGAGGCGGCGGACGGGATAGCGGCTCCAGAGAAGGTTCTGTGCGTCCGCGTCCTTAGCGCTTGGGTCCGGGTCACTCGATTGCTGGAAAGTTTCGGAGGTAACGAGGAGCCTTATCAGCTTTTTAACCGACCATCCGTCTTCCACAAATCGGGCCGCGAGATAGTCGAGAAGCTCCGGGTTTGTGGGCCGTTCGCCATACCGGCCGAAGTTATCGGTGGTGGCAACGATGCCGCGACCGAATACATAGTGCCAGACGCGGTTCACCATGATTCGCGCAGTCAGGGGATTGTGCGGGCTCGCCATTGCCTCTGCCAATTCGCGGCGGCCGCTTTGGCCGGTGCCGACTTGCCGCAGGTCCGCAGGCATCAAGGTGAGGAAGTGGCGCGGCGCGGGCCGGCCGAGGTTCAGCGCCTGACCGCCGTTGAAGATCGGGTTATCCCAGCCCTTGTCAAAGTCGCCCATGCTGTAAATGACAACGGGATCTTCCAACCCCGCTTCTACTGAGCGGTACGTGTCCGTCAGTGTTCGCAGGGCCGGCGTGAGGTTGCGGGAGTTAACAATTACCTCTTCCCGCAGAAGCCAATCCAGCCAGACGACGTCGTCTTCGGAGGCATGCCCGTCGCGCCAGGCACGGAGAACGTCCTGCACCTTGCTTTGAAATTGCTGCGCTGCATCGCCTGCCGGTGCAGCGGCGAGGTACTCTTTCATGTGGCGCAGGTCCGCTTTCGGCGTCACATTCTCATCGTGGAAGTAGGCGCGGGTGACACCGAAGTAAGAGCGGGGCGAAACCAGATCGGCATCCGTCAGGTTGGGAAACTTGCCCGGCCTTTCCGGCAAGCGCGGATTATCCGATTTCGTATTTAATTCCAGATAGACAGGCAGTTGTTGATCGCCCTTGGTGGGCATGGTGATCCACTTCAGATCTGGATTGTCCAGAAGTTGATGCTGTTCGCCGATGACGCAGTGATCGATGATGGTGCGCTCGGCGGAGACGTTTCCGCCCAGCACGCGCATGCTGATGTACTTCTTGTTCTTGGGAAGCAGGGGCGAGCGCAGCACGCCGTTCATGCGGTCAGAAAGAAGGTTGGTATAGAGGCCGGACGGGAAGATTCCAGCGATGGCAGGATACTCTCCTGTAGCCACCGCGAAGTCGCCGCTGGCCGAGTGGCCGCCGCGGAGACCGAGGCCGTCGGCGCTCCAACCCGGCGGAAGCTCCTTGGCGAAGTCCCCTGCCTCGACGAATTTCTCGCGGTTGAATTGCTCTCGCTCCGTGGCTTCCTTTTCATATTGCTTTGTGAGATCGGCCCACTGCTTTCCATCGGCGATCTGCATGATGGGATAGAGAGGGTCTTCGAGATCTGTCTTCTTGCGGTTCAGCAGCTTCAGCCAGAGATTGACGCGGAGAGGGTCCACGTCCTGCGCCACGCCATCGCGAGAATCTTTTCGCCAGGCGAGCGCGGCCGTCAATTGGTGCCCCAGATTTGCCGTCTCCTTTAGCCAGGCATCAGCAAGCTCGATACGAATCTGGCCTTTTACCTGCGTCAGGCGAGTGCGAACCGCTTCGCTTGGACCTTTGAGATTCAGCGTCCGGGTGACGGGACGCGAACTGTTGAGAATACCGTAAAGTGCGTAGTAGTCCTCTGTTGGAATGGGATCGATTTTATGGTCGTGGCAGCGGGCGCAAGAAACCGTCATGCCCTGAAACGCCTTGGTCATGGTGTCGATCTGGTTGTCCACCACGTCTGTGCGCAGTTCGCGGAACTGGATGCAATCGTCGTGGCCCATCTCGCCGAGACGAAAAAACGTAGTGCCGATGGCGGACTCGTTCCACTTGCCGTTGTCCCGCGTGCGCGGCTTAGGGAGGAGGTCACCCGCGATATGCTCGCGGACGAACTGATCGTAAGGCACGTCCGTGTTGAAGGCGCGAATCAGATAGTCGCGGTAGCGCCACGCGCCATGGATTTCATAGTTCCATTCATAGCCGTAAGTTTCGGCGTAGCGGACGACGTCCATCCAGTGACGGGCCCATTGCTCGCCGAAGTGCTCCGACGCGAGAAGGCGATCCACGTAGGCTTCGTACGCGGCGGGGGACCGGCCATCGAGAAAACGTTGAAGATCGCGCGGGTCCGGAGGCAGGCCGGTGAGCACGTTGGAGATTCTGCGGGCGAGATCACGGGGATTGGCGCGGGCTGCCGGCTTGAGTTTGGCCTCGTCCAATTTAGCGCGAATGAAAGCGTCCACGGGATTCCCGGCGGCCCGCGGCGGCGCGATGGCGTGTACCGGTTGGAACGCCCAGTGTTCGTGAATCAGTTTTTGATAAAACGCAGGATCACCGGGTCCAGCTTTGGTTACGACCTTCTCTTCGGGCCACGGAAGGCCATTGCGGACCCAATCTTCCAGTGCGGCGATGTCGGGATCGCTCAGTTTCCCGCCCATGGGCATCTTCGGGCCCTGGTGCCGGACGGCTTTGATCAGCAGACTTTCTTCGGGCTTTCCGGGAACGGCAGCAGCCCCGCTTTGGCCGCCCTTGAGAAGGCGGTCTCTGGAATCAAGGCGCAGCGCGCCAAATTGCTTGTCCGGACCATGGCAGGAGTAGCAATTGGAGGCGAGGACCGGGCGTACGCGTTTTTCGAAAAACTCGACATCGTCAGCGGCTGAGAGGCCGGACGCTGACAGGGCGAGGGCGATGAAGGCGAAGGTTCGCATCTCTTAGACGAGGATATCACTTGAGGTCCGGAACAGCGCGCTCAAGTATGAGGATTGGACCGGGCTTGACGCGTATTGTGGGGCCGGAGTCCGGAGGTTTGCCGCTGGAGCAAGACGGCTCCGGGCTTTGCCGGTGTAAAACCGTGGGCTCTGGCGGAGTGGACTCTGGGCTGACCGGCTGGGTATTGGCGGTTTCGGGTGGATTAGGGTCGTTTCGCAAATTGCATTTTTCGCGGAGACGGAAGAGTTCCTTGATGGCGTGGTCGTGCATGCGGCTATAGCTGGTTTCGTAGCGGAGGAGTAGCTCTAACGTCTTTTCGTTGTTGGCTATCTTGCTATAGCCCATGGCGATCTGCTCGGCCGCCGTCATGCTGATTTTTTCGCCGCCTTTGGCTGCGTGTTCGTCGAGGTCGATCTGTTGGTCGCCCATCTCCACTTCGA
>JBDUEM010000316.1:0-8193 GCA_040002435.1 Bryobacteraceae bacterium | reverse complement strand
CCAACCAGGCTCAAGACAACGTGAAATAAAGTGAATGCGGCCAAGATCATGTTAGTTCTCCTCGGTTCATAGTGTGAAGGATTCCCCCCGGGACCGCATCACGATTTCGGAGTTTCCCAAAGTAACCCGAAGGGGGTACCGGGAAACAGGCGGAACCAAGCGGGTAACCATTCGCAAAGCCCTCCGTATTCCATAATGTGAAGGAACGAGGCCCCCTGGTGGTGGACAATCTGACCGACGAGGCACTGATGCTGGAGATCCGCGACGGCCAGGTGGGTAAGCTCGCGGTTCTGTTTGAACGGCATCACCGCCAGCTTTTCAGTTTCTTCTACCGGCTGACAGGCAATCGCGAGTTAAGCGAAGACCTGGTGCAGGACGTGTTCTTCCGGCTGCTGAAATTCCGCGATACGTACGTGCCGAAGACTTCGTTTACTGCCTGGATGTATCAGGTGGCTCGGAATGCCCAGATTGACGCATTCCGCAAGCGCAAGAGCGAAGCGCCGTGGAGCGATTCTCAGCCGGAGCCGGTCAGCGCGGAGCCGCATATCGAAGAACGGCTGCGGAAGCGGCAGGAAGTAGCACTGCTGCAGCGGGCGATGGCCGCCCTGCCCGCCGAGAAGCGGGAGGTGCTGGTGCTGAGCCGCTATCAAAATCTGAAGTATCACGAAATCGGAGAAATTCTCGGATGTGAGGTGGGCGCGGTGAAGCTGCGCGTCTACCGGGCAGTCCGGGCATTAGGGCAGATATTCGCGGAAATGTCAGGAGAACGAGCGTCATGAATTGCGAAAAAGTAAGGGAACACTTTGCCGACGATTTGGCGGGAACTCTGGAAGCGGCCGCAGCCGCCGATTTTCGCAGCCATCTTCTGGAATGCCGCGCCTGCCGCGAGGAGGCGAATCACATGCGTACTACCTGGACCTCGCTCGACAGTATCCCTGAACCCGATCCGGGGCCGGAAATGCGCACCCGCTTCTACCAGATGCTGGATGCCTATCAACAGGGTCGCCGCGAGGCCGCGGCACCGCGCGCCTGGTGGAGTTGGTGGCCGCAGCAACCCGCTTTGCAATTCGCTTTTAGCCTCGGTCTCCTCTGTGCCGGCCTGGTAGGCGGACATCTGGTGACAGCTCGCGAACATGCCAATCCTGAAATCAGCCAGCTTCGCGGAGAAATTCACAACATGCGTCAACTTGTTACTCTGTCTCTATTGCAACAGCAGTCGGCCAGCGACCGGCTGCAGGGCGTCACCTGGAGCTATCGCGCGGAACAGTCCGACACGGAAGTTCTTTCCGCGCTGCTTCACACCATTAATCGCGATCAGAGCGTCAACGTGCGGCTCGCCGCGGTGGATGCGCTGCGGAACTTCGGAGACAGCCCTGTGGCGCGAAAAGGGCTCGTGCAATCTTTGTCCAAACAGACTTCGCCCATGGTTCAAATTGCCATCATCGACCTTCTCGTCGAGTTGAAGGAGCGTCCGGCTGCTTCCGCGCTGCGGTTTCTTCTGGGCACGAGTGGTCTCGACGAAAACGTGAAGAAACGGATTGAACAGGCGCTGCTGCAACTCGGCTGAGAACTACCCACAGGAAAAAGAGGAGTTATTATGCGATTCAATTGGATGTTGACTATCGCCGCGGCAGTGGTGTGTCTCGGCCCCGCTCGTGCCCAGGTGGTGGAGAGAAACACCTCTCAAAAGACCTTTACTTACTTCGGCGGCAGCGGCCGCAAGCTGATTATTGACGACGTGAACGGCGCGATCGACGTGGTCGCATACAGCGGTTCAGAAGTTCAGGTTACGGTGAACGAATACTGGAAAGCCGACGACGCTACAAAAATGCAGGAGGGCCGCCGCGAGGTCACTTTGGATATGAGCCAGCAGGGGAACGTCGTCCGCCTGTATGTCGATGGACCCTTCCGCTGCCGCGGCGGCTGCGATCACCAAAGCCGCCGCACGGGATATCGAGCCTCTTTCGATTTCCAGGTGAAGGTTCCAGCCGATGCCGAACTTGAGTTGAAGACGGTGAACGGCGGGCACATCAAAGCCGAAAATTCAAACGGCAATTTCGTAGTCAGTAACGTGAACGGAGGCATCGAGCTGCTGGAGATGGCGGGCTCCGGCCAGGCGACCACAGTGAACGGCGGTGTCACCGTCACGTTCCGTGAAAACCCGCGGGCGCCTTCCTCTTTCAAGAGCGTGAATGGAGAACTTGCCGTCTCCTTCCGTCCCGACCTCGCGGCCGACTTCCTCTGCAAAACCTTTAATGGGGGAGTATACACGGATTTTGAGGCCGCGCTACGGCCGATGCAAATGGCCGAGACCGAGAAGCACGGCACCAGAAACGTTTACCGCAGCAACCGCTTCAATAGCATTCGCATCGGAGCCGGCGGCCCAGAGCACAAGTTCGATACTTTGAACGGCAATATACGAATTATTAAACGAGGCTAGTCATTTCCATGAAGAACGCAATTATTATCAGTGCTCTGTTGACCTTCGGCGCCGCCCTGGGTCAGGAGTCCTCCGGGGATCGCGTGACGGTTCCCTTCAGCGATGCATCACGACCCAGAATGCTGAAGGTGAGCCTGGTGAACGGCGGCATAACCGTCAAGGGCTACGAAGGCAAGGACGTAATTATTGAGGCCCGCTCACGCGGCTCCGAACGCAGGCGCAATGTCCCAAAGAAAGCGGAAGGGATGCATCGAATTGATGTAGGCTCTTACGGCTTAACTGCGGAAGAGCAGGACAATGTCGTCCGTGTGAGCACCTCACCTGGACGCGGTGACGTGGACCTCGTGATCCAGGTCCCGGTTTCCACGTCGCTCCAGCTCCGTGCGGTGAATGGCGGCGCGATCAACGTGGAGCATGTGACTGGTGAGATCGATGTCGACAACGTGAACGGTCCGGTCAAATTGCTGAACGTTTCCGGCGTCGTGGTGGCGCATGCCCTGAACGGGGAAGTGCAGGTAGTGCTGGATCAGATTCAGGCCGGCAAACCGATGTCCTTCAGTTCCCTCAACGGTGACATCGATGTGACGCTTCCCGCCGATGCCAAAGCCAGGGTCAAGATGAAGTCGGACCACGGCGATGTGTTCAGCGATTTCGATATCACGCTCGCGCCCTCCACCGGCTCCGCGTTGGAGGAGGGCACTTCGGGGAAGGGCAAGTACCGGGTTCGTCTGGACAAGACCGTCTACGGAACCATCAACGGGGGCGGTCCGGAAATGCAGTTCACTACCTTGAACGGCAGGATTTATATCCGCAAAAAGAAATGACTCTCTCTACTGGGAGAGGCCGTACTCGTTCTTGATGGAAACGATGCTCTGTGCCGCCGGCGTTTGCAGAGGGCCCGGAATCGCGGCGCATTGTTGGTAGAAGTTAATGGCATCCGGTATGTTCTTGACCTTGTAGTTGGCCCAGGCGAGTGAAGTCAGAATGCCGGCCCTGGTTGCATCGCTCATACCGCCGTCAGCCAGGGCGAGACGCAGACTCTTGTCGGCCTGGGAGAACTGTTCCTGATAGATAAGCGTCGTTCCTGTCATGTAATGCGCCTGCAGTGTGATGGTTGCCTTCTGTTTCCCCCACTCCGCATCGGAAAGGTTTTCGGGTTTGGCTTTGGTGTTTACCACATCGAGCATCGCCTGAGACAAAAGGAGTACCCTGGCTAGTTCCCGCTTCTGAGTAAAGTAGCTCTCGGCGACGAAATAGAGCAGATCCTCCCTCGACTGATCTTTGGCTACGATCTGTTCAGCGACCGCGAGGGCATTCTTGTTGTCTTTCAGGTCTCTGTAGGCCTGGTAGCGAAGGTAATTGACTTTGGAGATGTGGGCGGATTGCGAAAATTGCTTCAGAAACTGGTCGAGGGTGTCGAGGCGGACCGTGGGGTTATTCTCGGCGATCGCCTTGTTGAATAGGGAAGCCTCCATTCTCGCCTTCACCATACGGCTCACCGTTCCCGGGGCGCCTGGCGTGCCTGGAGCGTCGGCCGCTCCGTCAGGTCCTTCGGCGAAAGGAAGGTTGATGGTGGAAGCTGTTGTGACCGCACCAGAGTTCTCGCTTTGGTTGAGCTGAGCCAGACGGTCACCCCATTTCTTGATGAGCGCCTGATCCTGCTTTCCGCGCGCCGCCTCCAGGTTGAGTTTGAGGGCTTCGGCATCGTCCTGGTCGATTGCCAGAAGCCTGTCGCCCAGCTCGAGTGCACGGTCAAACAGATTTAATTTGACGCAATTAGATTGCATTTCCGAATATACTGCGGCCATTGCATTATAGGAAGGAAATTGTTTGACAAACAGGTCCATCAGAAGCAATTGCTTTTGCGCATCGGCTTCGAGGTCAATTAGCTCTAAAAACTGTCCTTCAGCCGTGATGGGGGGCGGTGTAAAATCCTTCTCCTGCGCCACGCCAAAACCGGACACAACAAATAGTACTAACACCCCAAACCGTACTGGATTCATCAGCATAAGAAGAAAATTTGGTCTCAAAACCATTCCTTGAGATAGGAGACACTTCGACATATTGCTCCCAGCGCGTTTTCAGTGTAAGGGTGCATGGCAATTGGGTCAATACACCTTTATTAACTAGCTCTGAATGTAGGTTTTTGTACTTAGACCGATACCGTACGTTAGATACAAGGTCTACCCCAGTTGCAGTATCAAATTCTCGTCGGCAGTAAAGATCTTTTCAAAATTCGCAGAACTTCGGGCTGCAAGTAAAGTTTTGCGAATCACCTGACGAATGAGTAGTAGTTATGAGGCAACCAATCTCTATGTTTCAAAGACTTCTTGTTCTTACGGGCGTTGCTCTGCTTTCCGCCGCTCTGATGTTTGCGCAGTCTGATTCAGCTTTATTATTCGGTCTTGTATCGGATCCTTCCGGGAGTTCGATCAAAGGAGCGAAACTGCGTCTTAAGAATAATGCAACGAGCCAGATCCGGGAATATGTCAGTGACGACCGCGGACTTTTCTATTTCACCCTTCTTCCTCCCGGCGGCTATTCGGTTACTGTCGAGTCAACTGGCTTTAAACAATTTCAGGATTCCAACATTCATGTACAGGTCGCCCAGGTCGGCCGGTTGGATGTCCAGCTTGAGATTGGTAGCACCAAAGAGACAATGAGTGTCAGCGAAGCCACGTCTACCCTGAACAGCGAGTCGGTGTCTTCGGGAACGGTAGTGGGCGGCGAGAAAATTCCCGCCCTTCCATTAAATGGACGGCAGTTCATCCAGCTGGCTCTGCTGGTGCCAGGTGCAAATCCCGGTGGACGCACAGTTCAACAGAATGCGATTCGCCAGGGCCAGGTTGGCGGACTGAGCATAGCCGGCGGACGAACCAATAACACCGCCTTCCTGCTGGATGGCGCGGCGAACACGGATCCCGACTACAATTCGTTGAACTATTCGCCTAACGTGGACGCGATCGCCGAGTTCCAGGTACAGACCGCGATGGTGAGTGCCGAATACGGCCGCGCCTCTGTCAACATCGTCAGCAAGTCCGGCACAAACGAGTATCATGGCTCTGCCTGGGAATTCCTGCGGAACAAGGTCCTGGACTCCCGTCCGTTCAACTTAAACCAGTCTGATCTGCCCAAGTATCAGCGGAACCAGTTCGGCGCCACTGTTGGAGGCCCGATATTGAAGGAGAAACTATTTGCATTCCTTTCCTATGAGGGGCTTCGGGTCCGCCAGGCCGGCTCCGGCCTGACGTCGGTTTCCGTGCCGACCGCGCTGCAGCGCGCCGGCGACTTCAGCAAGACTCCGGGAGGTATCTTCGATCCCAACACCCTGGCCAACGGCCTCCGGACTCAGTTCCCCGATAACCGCATTCCGTTGAGCCGGATCAACCCGCAGTCGTTGGCCGCCGTGAACGTGCTTCCGCTGGCGACGAACGCCGTGACGAACCTTTACGAGAACTCGAACGGCATCCTGACCCAGAACAACGAGAATTATTCAGGGCGGTTTGACTACAACGCACGGCCAAACTGGAGCGTTTTTGGCCGCTATTCGCTATCCGACGAAGACGCCAAGATTCCGGCTACCGTTCCCGGGCGCGATGTCATCAACATTGCCCGCTCGCAGAACGTGGTTCTGGGTTCGACGGCCGTTATCACCACCAACCTGATCAATGAAACACGCGTGAGCTTCGGCCGCCTCAGCATCCTGAACGGGCTTCCCGAATTGAGTTTCGACGTAAATGGAACCAAGACGGCCGTTCCGCAATTCATCGTGGCGGGCTTCCCCACGATGGGCGGCACGGGTGGATACAACGCAACTACTGGCGGCGGCGTCGTCAATGTGCGGAACAATACCTACCAGCTATACGACAACGTATCGTGGAGGCGCGGACGCCACGGCGTGAAATTCGGCGCCGAGATTTATCACGTGCAATATAACCGAATCGAGTCCCCGAACACGCTCGGCAACTATCAGTTCACCAGTGGTTTTACCACCCGCACCGCCAAGGCGGACGGTACCGGTGATGCGCTCGCAAGCATGCTGTTGGGCTTACCGCAGATTGCCAACCGCAACGTTGGACCCAGCCGCATCGACGGCCGCCAATGGTCTTACTCTGCCTACATTCAGGACGACGTGCGGCTGGCTTCGAACGTGACCCTAAACGTCGGTATCCGTTACGAACTGGCGCCGCCGATGTACGATGCGCGTGACCAGATGGCAAGCCTCGATTATTCGAAGGTGCCTGCGCCGCAATCGATCTTCGCCGAGAACAAGCTGGCGTTCTACAAGCCAACCTTCTTCATTTGCGGACAAAGCGGCTATGCCAAAGGCTGCGCTAACACGGACAAAAACAACTTTGCGCCGCGAGTCGGCGTAGTCTGGTCGGTCAATCCAAAGACCGTAGTGAAGGTTGGATCCGGGATGTTCTACGCGCTAAACGACCTGAACCCGCTATTCCGCCTGGCGGCCGCGCTGCCTGGAAATATCACCCAAACCGTCAACAGCGACAACTTCATTCCGAAGTTCTCCAATTTCGACGTGTTTGGTCCGGCTGTGGTGAGTTCCGCGCTCACCGGCCTGCAAGCGGCGGGAATCGATTATAACCAGCGCACCAGCTACACCATTCAGTGGAACGCCTCGGTACAACGCGAGTTGGCCAAGGACCTCGTAGTGGAAGCCGGTTACCTGGCATCGCTCGGACTGAAGCTTGAGCAGAACGTTCAGCCCAACAACGCACAACCCGGCATCGGCGCCATCGACCCGCGGCGGCCTTACGCAGGTATGCTCTTCGCTCCTGGAACCAAGTTCCCCAGTTATGTAAATGTCGTGGGAGATTCGGTTCCGGTTGGCTTCATCAATTTCCTGCCCCACTCCGCCCAGTCGAACTACCACGCGCTATTGGTCCGGTTTGAGAAGCGCTACAGCAAGGGTTTCTCGTTCCTGAACTCCTACACCTTCTCGAAAGCCATCACGAACGCTCCGCAGTTCCGCAACGCCGGCGGCGTAAATGGAAACGAGAATTCCCCGGCGCAGGACAGCTACAATCTTGCCGCCGAACGCGGGTTGGCTTCCTTTAACATAGCTCATCGCTGGGTCAGCACCGGCCTCTACACGCTTCCCTTCGGCAAGCAGGCACAGTACCTGCAGGAAGGGCTCGCCGGCCGCATCCTGGGTGGTATTCAGTTGTCGGCCATCTTCAGTCTGCAAACCGGTTTCCCCTTCACCGTCAACCTCCAGGGTGATTCGGCAAACGTGGGCGCCGGAACGGGCGGTATCTATGTGCGCCCGAATGCAGTACCCGGTGCCACTGCCGCACTCTCCGGATCGGAGCGCAGTACGAGCCGGTTCTTCAACACGGCAGCCTTTACCGTGCCGGCGGCCGGGACATTCGGAAATGTCGGCAAGAATACCGTGATTGGACCCGGGCTGACCAACGTGGACCTGGTAATCGCCAAGGAAATTCCCTTCCGCGAGCACCTCCGCTTCCAGATTCGCGCCGAGGCCTTCAACGTCGCCAATCACTCGAACTACTCCATCGTGGGACGGATCATCAATACGCCTGCGACCTTCGGCAAAGTGCTCGGCCAGTTGGATCCCCGCCAGATTCAGTTCGGCGCCAAGCTAATCTTTTAGTCCCGGCAATCCGCCGAGCGATCCTGCGCTCCTCACGGCGCGCAGGATCGCCTCGGCCACTGCCTCTCCTGCCGCAATTCCCACCGCATTAAAATCCGCCTGTTCCGCGCCCGCCGAGAGC
>JBDUEM010000315.1:0-8252 GCA_040002435.1 Bryobacteraceae bacterium | reverse complement strand
TCAATAGGACATTTCTACTTGGCACACTTAGGACATTATCATTTGGCGGCGACAGCCGTCCGCGCAGCCTTGCGCCTGGAGATGCGCTGGGACACTTTTATGTATCACGTACCGTTCGCGGCACGGCGCGCGGGACTCGGCATACCCTATGAATCCCCACCCTACCTGCAGGCTTGCTACAACGGATTCCCTCCCCTGCCAGAGCTTTTGCAGGGGGCGTTGTGGCGGATCAGCGGATCCATCAACGGCACCGGACTGCTGAACTACCTCGCGCTTGGGCTCTTCGTATTTTTCGCATGGCGTTACCTGGAGGCGCGGTTGTGGGTTCTGATTCTGCTCTGCCTGACAGCGCCGCTGGTGTTGATCCATGCGTCTTCGAGCTACGTGGACCTCTTTAGCAACTCGCTTCTGGCCATCGCCGTCAGTGCATTCCTGGCGATGCTGCTCTTTGATCGCTGGATGGACGCGACTCTCTTGACTTGGGCACTGGCGGGTATGGCTGCCGCAGCCTGGTCCAAGTACACCGCCATGCCGGTGATAGGACTGCTGGCCTTCGGCTTCCTGGTTTCCTATTGGCGCCGCCGCGGCGATCCGCGGGCCTCGCGCTTTGCGGGGTGGGTACTGGCGGCACTGTTGATCGCATGTGTCCCGTACGCCAAAAATTGGATCCTCTACCATAACCCGACGTGGCCCGGCGGAATCACGGCGTTGCGCAAGTACTTCCCTTCCCTCATTGACACCGGTTTGATGCAGAACCTGCAATCCCCGCCGCCCTTACATGGGTACAGCCAGCCGGGCTTGTTCCTCCACTCGCTGTTTGAGATGGGCCATCCGACACGTTACCCGGATCGGGAGCGCTGGATTATCGATCAGGGCAATGCCTGGATCGCCTATCGATCCGGCGGGTTCTGGGTCGTTGGAGTTGTTACGGCAAGTCTCGCCGCGGTTTTGCTCGGTTTCCTCTCGGCGCGCCGGAACGGTTTTGTAGTCGCTATCGCTCTGCTGATCCTCGGAAGCGTCGTCAGCGTGCTCCCGCAATCTCATGAACTGCGCTATTTCCAATTTCTTCCGCTCACCGTGGCGGCTCTTGTTGCGACGTTGCTGCCGCGCGTAAGTGAACGTTTTCCGGCGACGACGCTCGTCATCCTATGCCTGATCCTGGGTGAATTCGCTTTTATCAGTAAGATCAACCGGGCTTACTACCGCGTGGAGAGAGTCGGGTACGAACAGGCGGCGGCGATATGGGGCGTCAAGCCGTTCTGGAGAACGCTCGAACCGGGGAGAACGTACTGTGCTGTCGGATTCGAGCCGGTTGCCTTCCTGCTGACCGGCCCCACGATGCGGGAGTTTCACATCATCGACCGGCCGGATGCCGGACTCTGTCCTCCAAACGTGGCTGTGCTGAGAAAATAAAGCCGATCAGGGCCGCCGGTGAGCCCGGGTGGCCGCTCTCTCTTGTTCCGCCCAAGCCAGATTGTTCCGCGCCAGTTGGAAGTCCGGTTTCAGTCGAATCGCCTCACGCGCGGCTTGCACGGCATCGTCCCACTGCTTCAGACTGGCGTGTGCGGCGGCCAGGTTGTTGTATGCCTCGGGATATCCGGGACGCAGTTGCAAAGCCTTTCTGGCGGACTCCGCCGCGTCGGCAAAGCGTCCCGCCTGGTACTGCTGCATCGACAAATTCAGAAACTCTTCGGGGCTGCCGCTGCCGTTATTCGCTAATGCGGCGGATGCGGTGGAGTCACCAGGGGCCAGGCGCAGGACGTCCGCCGCAACCGCCTGCAAGCTGGTCCGGTCGCCAAGCGCCCGGTAAATCTGCAGCAGCAGATACAAGGGATTGAGATCGGAAGGGTTGAGCTTCGCAGCGAGCGTTAGTTCCGGCAATGCTTCCCCCGCCCTGCCCCGTTCCCTCAGCCAGCGCGCATAGTAATAGTGCGTCTGCGCGTCGTTCGAGGCGAGAGAAATGGCCCGTTGAAAATGGCGCGCCGCCTCCTCATCGCGGCGCATCGCCCCGTTCACAATTCCGAGGTTAATCTCCAGCGCCGGGTAGGCAGGATTGTAGACCAGAGCCTGTTCAAAATTAGTTAGAGCGCCCTGATAGTCGCCCCGTGCCATGAGCGTCAGCCCATAATTCATCAATCCCCGCCCGTTGCGGGGACTCTTCAAGCTGACGTCCCGCCACAAAGTTTCCTCTGTTCGCCACACTTCATTTCGCTCGCGTGTTCCGTAGCCATAAGCACCCAGCAATGCAATGGCGCACAGAACCGGGACAGGCGGCAACAGCTTCCACAGCGTCCAGGTTACTGACATGGTAAGCCCTACAAACGGGAAAAACATGCGGTGATCGTTCTCTACTTCAGACAAAGTGAACAGCGACGTCGGCAGCAGCGCGATGACAAACCACAGGAGCCCGAAAGCAACGGGCCGCCACTCCTTGCTTCGGGAACAGAATGCGATGAAGCCGGCCAGCGCAGCCACGAACAGCATGCCCAGCAAGGCTTCAGCGGTAAGCGAGTCCAACGCCGGGCGATCGGTATCCGCCGTCAACCAGAGGGGTAAAAAGAAAGATCCAAAGTAATGGAATGCCGCCAGCGGCTGAGCCAGCCTGTAGGACGAGCTCGAAATGATGGCGGGCAGGAAGGTCTTCGGTGTCATGGCCGACTGCAGCCATGCCATACCCACAGACAAGACCACAGACGGCAGCATGGTCTGCCAGCGGGGCTTCCCTTCGAATAGCCAAAGATAGGCGAGCAGGATCAATGGAAATACCAAGGCTGGAGGCTTGACCAGGCACGCAAGCGCCACCGGGATCAGATACACTCCGTACTTCCGGCGCGCAGGGTATGCGACGAACAGCCACGTTCCCGCTACCACGCCTAACGTTGAAAGGGAATCGCCCCGCTGAATCACATAATTCACCGTCTCGGCATTCGCGGGATGGAGCCCGTACCAGGCAACGGCGAAAAGCGCGACGTATCGATTTCCCGGGACGAGGGCGGTGAACAACAGATACATCAATATGAGCTGCAGCAGGAACCATAGAAAGGTTGAGGATTGAAACACGAAGGGCTTGTAGCCTCCGGCCAGCCAGTAATCGAACGCAAGAGTGGTGGAAAGCAGCGGCCGGTAAGCTCGGTTGGCAGGGAGGGTGCTGAACGTCTCGGCATCGGTAAAGAAGCGAGGTACATTTCCCAGGCTCCGCAGCGCCGGATTGCTGGTGATGGTGTGCCAATCGTCGAAATGAAACGAGTTCCAGAAATGGTTGGAGTAGACAAGCGTGACGCTTACCAGCAACAGCGATAGCGAAAGCGCGCTGCGGAGGCGAGTGCTCATCAAACCGCAGTCTCTTCCGGCGCGAAGACGAAATCCCGCTGGATGATGAAGCTAAGCAGGAATAGGAGACTCTCCGCAATGAGTTTGGCAGGCACTACGCCGAGCGTCGTGTAGTGCAGCAGGACCCGCATCAGCAGGTAGCTGATGGCGCCCGAGAACCCAACCAGCGCCCAGTATTTCAGTAGCGCCGGGGTCACACGCGCTTTGGAATGAAAAACGCCTTCTTTTCCGGCGGTGAACTGGAACATTCCGGCCACAATTCTGCCGGCAATCTGACAGAGCAGGAGGTTGGTGGAGAAGCCCAGAGCCACCATAAAGACCGCGTTGTCGATAGCCGCCGTGCATAGGGAAACGGCCAGGAACCGCACGAACACGAAATAGATCCGCATGGAATCCAGCAGCGGATTGAAATGCGAGGAACGATTATTGTCGATGTAGATTGTGGAAATCGGGACTTCCCGAATGTACCTTCCGGTTTCCTTGCACGTTACCAGCATGTCCAGTTCAAAGTCATAACCCGTGGCCCGTAACTTGAGCAGTGAAGCGACAAATCGCAAGGGAATTCCGCGCAGACCGGATTGTGTGTCGCCGAGCTTTTGACCCGTCACTGTCCGCATCACGTAGCGGGTCAGAATATTGCCGAATCTGCTGCGAAAGGGGACTTTCTTGTCAAAGCCGCGGGAGCCGACTATCAATTCGGCGGGTGTGGCGGAGAGCGCCAGCGCCACTTTCAAAATATCGGCGGCTGAGTGCTGCCCGTCGGCGTCGGCGGTGACAATCCCGGCACTATCGGGAAATTGACAGGCCGCGTGGTTCATTCCGGTCTTCAGCGCCGCACCTTTGCCCAGATTGACGACGTGGGAGACCACCTGCACGCGGTCCATTGCCCGCAGCGAGCCAAAAATCTCACGGTATCCCGGTCCGCTGCCGTCGTCCAGGACCAGGATGCCTCCCAGATCACTGGATCTGTGCAATTCCTTCACTACCTCGACCAACTCACCACCCGGCCGGTAGGCGGGAATCAGCAGCACGGGCCGGGCCGCACGGATTGCGCGCTCCAGAGCCAATAGTGCCGCGGGGGTTTCCAAGAGTCGTTCGGCCATGAGTCGACGCGTCAGTAAGTAAGGTGGGATTCCCTGGGATTTTTCTCAGACCAAGTAGCCTTCCCCGGCAAATTGGGCATAATAAACTATGCGTACTGCTTCCCTTGCCCCTCTCTTCCTCTTCACGGCTGCACTTTGCGCAGCCGAGCCGAACATGGCCCAGCCCAAGTACACCAGCGACAACCAGTTAATCCGGCCAGCGGGATACCGCGAATGGATGTTCATCGGCTCCAGCCTTGGAATGGGATATCAGGAGGCGAGCGCTTCAGCCGCTGATCACCCGCAACAATTTCACAACATCTACGTGCAACCTGAAGCCTACCGGACCTACGTAGCGACCGGAAAATTCCCCGACAAGACGATGCTGGTGATGGAAGTGATATCGGCCGGCAGCAATGCCTCCATCAACAAGAAGGGGAAATTTGAAGACTCCTTCGTTGGAATTGAAGCAGCCGTGAAGGATGAGTCAAAAGTGGCTGAGAAGTGGGCCTACTATGGCTTCATTACCGCGGACGGCAAGGGCCGCCCGGCAGCCAAGGCCTTCGCCAAGGATTCCTGCTGGTCGTGCCACAACCAGCACGCCGAAGCCGATAACGTTTTCGTTCAGTTCTACCCGGTACTGCGGGCCGCCCGGCAGGCCAAGTAACGTCGACGTAACGAAAGACGCGACAGATCGTTGCGACCAAATTGACCCATCTGGAGTCCAAGTCTCATGGAATTTCGACAGTTAGGCAGTAGCGGTCTACAGGTTCCCGTTCTCTGTTTCGGCACCGGGACATTCGGTGGTGGAAGCGAATTCTTCCGGGCCTGGGGCGAGACCGACGTAACAGAAGCGACACATCTCATCGACATCTGCATGGAGGCGGGTGTCAATTTTTTCGATACCGCCGACATGTACTCACAGGGTCTCTCCGAGGAGATTCTTGGCCAGGCGATCAAACATCTGCCGCGCGAAAGCGTTCTCATCTCCACCAAGAGTACGTTTCAGTTCGGCGAGGGTCCGAATAACGTCGGTTCTTCCAGGTATCACTTAACACGGCAAATCGAGGGAAGCCTGAAGCGGCTCAAGACGGACTACATCGACGTCTATCACATGCACGCCTTCGATGGCCTCACGCCCGTAGAAGAGACGCTGAACACCCTGGATAAGGCGGTGCGTGAAGGTAAGCTGCGCTACATTGCAGCCTCCAATTTCTCCGGCTGGCATCTGCAAAAGTCACGGGGAGTCAGCGATCGCTACGGGTGGGCGCGCTACGTAGCTCACCAGGTTTATTACTCACTTGTGGGCCGCGATTATGAATGGGAGCTCATGCCGCAGGCGTACTCAGAGGGTATCGGCGCGCTGGTGTGGAGCCCGTTAGGCTGGGGACGACTCACCGGCAAAATCCGACGCGGCCAGCCTCTGCCGGAAGTCAGCCGCCTGCACAAGACTTCTGAGCAAGGCCCCACCGTATCAAACGACTTCCTCTATCAGGTGGTAGATGCCCTGGACGCGGTCGCGGCCGAAACGGGCAAGTCCGTTCCCCAGGTCGCCCTAAACTGGCTGCTGCGAAAGCCGACCGTCTCCAGCGTCATTATCGGAGCGCGAAACGACAAGCAACTTCGCGACAACCTGGCCGCAGCCGCATTCGTTCTGACTCCGGAACAGGTGGCTGCGCTGGATAAGGCTAGCGAACCGCAAATAGCCTATCCCTACTGGCACCAGCGCCAGTTTCAAAACCGCAATCCGCTGCCACCTTCTTACCGCTGATGCGGGCTCAAGGAGTTGGTACAACTGCAGCGGCCTGGTTCGAATAGCTGCTTTCGGTGGCGCTTTGCACGGTAGTCGACACGTAGAAGTAGGTCGCGCCGGCAGTGACGCTGGAGTCAAGATAAGAAGTTGTCGACACCGGAGACGAATTCATCTTGGTGTAGGGTCCGCCTGCAACAGTACCGCGATAAACGTTGTAGCCAGTGATACTGGGCGA
This sequence comes from Bryobacteraceae bacterium, assembly GCA_040002435.1. Taxonomy (GTDB): domain Bacteria; phylum Acidobacteriota; class Terriglobia; order Bryobacterales; family Bryobacteraceae; genus JANXXV01. The sequence goes on along the minus strand of JBDUEM010000315.1, from coordinate 1,852 downwards.
GGTGCTCATGGTCCAGGTCAGTGTCACGCTATGTGATACCGGCACTGCGGTAGCCGTGAAATTAACGCTGCTTTGAGAGGCGCCCAGGATGGTGACGGCGGCGCTGACGGGTGAAAATGTGTAACCGGATTGGCTGGGGGTAATGACATAGGAGCCATTCGGAAGTCCGGAAAAACTGAAGTTGCCGGAGGTGTCCGTGTTTACAGATCCTGATGCGGAACCTGTAAGAATCACCTTCGCAGCCGAACCGCTGACTTTACCCGAAATGCTGTACGTCGTTGTTGTAGTAGCGGTAGCGGTGAAATTCAATGCTGAAATGGAGGCGCTGTTTATCGTTACGGAAGTGGAGGAGGGCGAGAAGGTGAATCCCGCCTGACTCGGAGTTACTACATAAGAGCCATTGGGCAGTCCGGGAAAGGTATAGTTTCCCGATGCATCGGTATTTACGGAGGCAGAAGATGCACCCGTCAGGGTTACTTTCGCGGCAGAACCGCTAACTTTTCCTGAAATGCTGTACGTAACCGGCGGAGCAGGGGAACTCACCGGGACTGCCATATCGCTCTGAATTTCAGCTTGCGTAAGCGTGCGATTATAAACGCGCACGTCGTCAATTACTCCGTTGAAATAGTCACCGCCAAACCTTCGGCCGATATTCACGTTCACATTGGAGTTGATTTGAGAAGACTGTACCGTTCCACTAAGGACGCCGTTGTTCAATACGCCGTTGACGTAGATATCCAGGGTTTGCGACGTCGCATTGTATACGCCGGCGACATGATACCAGGTGTTCAATTGGCGAACGGTAGTACTATACCTTTGAACGCGCCCGCCACGGGTGGAAATAGCGATGGCGAAAGTCTCGGCGCCGGTATCCTGGGTGGTTTTCAGCTGCCACCCGCTACTATTGTTCGATTTTGCAATGATTTGATCGTCTTTCTTTGTATTGGCAGACGCCTTAATCCAGGCACTCCAAGTCATGCTGCCGGTCTGTTGGAACAGTACCGGATTGCCTAATTCGACATAGCTGGAGGAGCCGTTGAAAGATAAGCCGTAGCCGTATTTTCCTCCGCTGGTCCAGGCGGCTGCGGCCACAGTTCCAGTAAGATTATTTCCAGAGGAATCCGAGACAGTTGAGCCGGCGCCTTCGCTTAATCCATAAGAAGCAATCAAGCCGGGTGTCGCCGCCTGAACCGTTCCGATGAGCAAACAGGACAGCGCCACGATTGAAAATCGACGGAAAATTCGCTGAGGGTTAATAGAATTGGATAGTAAAAATGTAAACACTAAAACACGGTACCATAGTACTAGTACATGTCAAGACAAAGCCGGTACGAAGGTTTAGTTTTAACAAACTCTTAATAATCGGCCCTCAGCAGCCCCCCGCCCCTCGGCTGCCCATAAAAATCTTGGATGGCATGAGCATCGCTACGTCACCTGTGTTAAACTGATTGGTCGTTACGCCTTTACACCAGCAGTAATCCCAAAGGGAACGGACGGGTGGGTGAGTGGTTAAAGCCAACAGACTGTAAATCTGTCCATCCTTGCGATGTACGAAGGTTCGAATCCTTCCCCGTCCACCAGAAGTTGGTTTATAGTGTAGATAGAAGCCGTTGTAGCTCAGATGGTAGAGCGCGTCCTTGGTAAGGACGAGGTCACCAGTTCAATCCTGGTCAACGGCTCCAGAATTTTCAAGGGTACCTTTCCTGTTCGGCTTCCAGACAGAGAATAAGGGTTTTATATATGGCGAAGGAAAAATTTGACCGCAGTAAGCCGCACGTAAATATCGGGACGATCGGACACATCGATCACGGCAAGACCACCCTGACGGCGGCCATTACGAAGACGCTGTCGA
>JBDUEM010000314.1:0-8257 GCA_040002435.1 Bryobacteraceae bacterium | reverse complement strand
GTGAGCAGCAGGATGACGGCGATGGCGACGGCTTGCTGCGTGCTGAGGAATGGCATGAGATAGTTGTCGGCGGCGACGCCCGGGAAGAAGACTCCGGCAAACTTGGCGAAGGCGACGGCCACCGCGGCAATGGTGCCGGTCTGAATGACCAGGAACATCGTCCATCCGAAGAGAAATCCGTACAGTGGGCCGAACGCTTCCCGCAAGTAAACGTATTGTCCGCCGGCGTGAGGCATCGCCGCGGCCAGTTCTCCATAGCTGAGGGCGGCGATCATCGTCAGCAGCGCCGTCACCACCCAGGTCATGATCAGCAATCCGGGCGAACGGACTTGCCGCGCGATGTCGGCGGCCACAATGAAGATGCCGGAGCCGATCATCGATCCGATGACCAGCATGGTGGCGTCCATCAAACCGAGGCCCTTCACCAGCCCTGTGTCTTTATTCATTCGTCAGCCTCATCCATTCCTCCGCCCGCGCCCGCAGATTCTCCAGGGTACCGCCAAGGGGAAATAAGTCACCAATGACGGCCACCGAATCCGCCCCGGCGTCGAGCACGGACCGGCAGTTCTCGCGGTTGATCCCACCGATGGCGACCAGCGGACGCCCCGTGATGGGCCGCAGTCTCGCTAATTCTTTCACGCCAACCACGGCATCCGGATTTTGTTTGGAGCCGGTTTCGAACAGGGGGCCGATGGCGACATAATCCACGGCAACGTCATTGGAGGCGCGTAATTGCGCCTCTGTATGGGAGGAGATGCCGATTATCCGGTCCGGTCCGATGAGGGCTCGTGATTCCGGGGCGGGGAGGTCGTCCTGGCCAATGTGCAGCGCAGCGTCGAGAAGGAGGGCTACGTCCGCCCGATCGTTGATCACGAACAGCGTACCCGCTTCGCTGCACATCAAGGAAATTCTCCGCGCCTGATCAAACAGATTACGGTCGAAATGTTCTTTATGGCGCAGCTGCAGAACGCGAATCCCGGCGCTGAGCAAGGCCTTCGCCGAGTCACCCAAATCGAGGCCGGCGCGAGCCACCGTCTTCGTGTCGAGGATGGGGTAGAAGCGGGGAAGGGCCGCTATCATCGAAGGTACCGGTCGAACCACTCCGTGGTGCGGCGCAGGGCGTCAATCCAGGTTTCATCCCGAACAAAGCCGTGGCTCTCCTGCGGGTAGAAAATCTGCGAGAAGTCTTTGCCTTCGTGAATCAGCTTCTCACTCAACTGCACTGCATCCTGAAACAACACATTGTCGTCGACGATCCCGTGAATGATCAGGAGATGGTCGGTCAGGTTGGCGGAGAAATGGATCGGCGAGCTTCGCTGGTAAGCCTCCGGATTGGATTGGGGAGTATTCAGCCGTTGGGAGGTGTATCCGGCGTTGTAGTTCTCCCAGTCGTTCACCGCCGCCCAGGCCGAGCCCGCCTTGAACGTTCCCGGCGAAAGGAACATCGCGATGTCTGTCATAAAGCCGCCATAGCTGACGCCCCAGATGCCGAGATTGTTCATATCGATATTGCCCAGCGACTTCAGGTAATCCACGCCGCCGAGCACGTCATCGAGGTCGGGTCCGCCCATGTGCAGATAGACACCGCTGCGCCAGTCCCGGCCGTAACCGGTACTGCCGCGGTAGTCCATCTCCAGCACCACGTAACCTTTGCCCGCAAGAAACGTGTTGTAAGCGAAACGGTAATCCTGGTAGCTTCCCCATTGCTTCAACACGCTGGTGGCATAGCCCGCGCCGTGAATGTACACAACGGCAGGGCGAGGTTTCTGGGAACGGTCTTCCATGTGGTAGTCGGCTGGAAGCATGAGGCGGGCGGCCACACTTTTCCTATCACCCCTCGCCGGATAGCTGACGTATTTTATTTCCGGCCATGTATGCTTATAAAATTCGGGCCGCGGCGACTGTGTGACGCGCTTTCCGTTCACCCACAGATCGAAGGGATTCTTCGCATCCGCCAGACGCCAGGCGATGAACTGCCCGTCCTCGGAGACCTGCCCGATGTTGAGGCCTTCTTTGTGCGAAAGCTTCTCTTTCCCGGTTCCATCAGCGTGAATTTTGTAGGTGTGGCGTTGTGCGGTATCGCCCTCCGTGGATGCAAAATAGATGGAGTCGCCAATCCACTGCGGGTCTTCCGAGAATGGCTCGCGGTGGATCTCCCATGCGCCGTGGGTCAACTGCCTGGGTTCGCCGCCGGTGGCAGGCGCCGTGTAGAGGTGCGCCCAACCGTCTTTTTCGCTGCTGAACAGGACGGTCTTCGAATCCGGCGACCAGCAGGCAAAGCCATAATCCACCCAGCGGTCGTCCTTCTCTTCCGCGATCACCTTTGACTGCAGGGTATGTGCGTCCAAAACTACCACCAGTTTCGATTTCCAGTCGGGCGCACTGAAAAGGGTGACCAGCTTCTTTGAATCCGGCGACCACTCGGGCATGCGTGTAGCACCCTTACCCGTGGCGCCGCCGACAGCAATCGGTTGCTGCTTTCCGCCCTCGGAGGAGACAAGGAAGATCCCATATTCCGTGGGATCGTCACCTGCCACCGACCTGGATATATTGCGCGTGGCGACGAATTGTCCGGAGAAGTTCGCTAGCGGCAATTGACGCGAAGCTTTCTTCGTAAGGAAGGCAAACGTCTGTCCGTCGGGTGACCACTTATAGGAATCGATGGAGGGCCCTTCCACGTTGGTCGCCTGCCAGATCTGTCCGCTGGCCAAGTCCTGCACGATGATTTGGCCGCCGCGGAGAGAGGCCAGTTTCCTGTTGTCCGGCGAGAATTGCGGCGCGGTCTCCGGCGCTTTGGTCCTGGTGAGGCGAAGCAGAGGTGTCTTGCCGCCGCTATCGGCGATGTAGAGATCGCCCCGGTGTGAAAACGCTACCTTGCTGCCGTCGGGAGAAACATCGAAACTTCCCAGTCCGGCCGGCGGCGCTGCGTACGCTTTCAGCCGCCCGTCTTTCTCCTCTTCCGGCGTATTGATGTCGTCTTCCATCGTCTCCAGATCCGTCAATCGGGTGAGCTTCTGATTGTCGGGCGAATACGAATAAAGATCCCGGAAGCGCCGCCCCTCGGCATTCCAAAGGAATACCAGGGTGTGACGCATTTTTGACCAAGTGACTTGCTCCGGCGACGTTCCCCAGAGTAAGGGCCGCCGGAACATTTGTTCGATTGTGGGACTCTGCGCCATCGAGGCGCACGCGCAGAGGAAAACCGCAAGAAGACCTCTCATAGATATGATTCGATCATGATAACTTGAAACCGCCCGGTGGCCGCGCGGGCGTGGGTTAGCAGATCAGAGGTGCGTAGAAAGGGGCGCCGAATCAACGGCCCGCCCGAGAGTGTGGATGGGAAGACTTTCGGCAGGCTTGTGGTCAAAACAATCCCGGACCGCCCGGGAGAAGTGCAGGCGCCTCATCGGCCTCGAAACAAACGCATCCACGCGGGTTTTCTCTGAACGCGCCAAGGGATTTTCAGCCGATGCACCCGACGACGGCGCCAGAACAATCAGCCCGGCCGACGGCGGTTTCGCTTCGGCCAGCTTGACGATATTCGGGAGACGTCCATCCAGGAACATCAAATCCACCGGCATTTTTGGGAGCAGAGCAAGGGCAGAAGCGGCGCTGCCCGCCTCGTGCGCCTCCAGACCGAGTGAGCGGCAATAGAGCAGGACGGCCTGCCGTACCGCGCGCGAGCCGGAAACCACAAGGAGCGATCGGCCGGCGAAATTCTTATCGGCCTGTGTTGGGGGTAATTGATAGGCAGGACGGCCAAAGCGCATAACCACCCAGAAGGACGACCCTACGCCCGGCAGGCTGTGGTAATCAATGTATCCCCGCGCCCCGGTGACAATCTGCTTACAAATGGCAAGTCCCATGCCGCCGCCCGAATGGGTCCTGCTGCTGGATGAATCCAGCTGCCCGAAGGAGTGGAACAGCTTCGGCCGAGCCTCTTCCTCAATCCCAATCCCCGTATCGGCGACCTCGACGTGCAGGACGACTGCTCCGGGCTCCAGCGAGACAACCTTCGCGGAAAGGACAATCTCGCCGTGCGCGGTGAATTTCACGGCGTTACTCATGAGGTTGTTCAAGATCTGCCGCAACTTCATGGGATCCCCCGTGACGACGTGCGGCGTTTCGGAGGTGATCATGCACGCCAGTTCCAGCCGTTTCTTTTCGGCGTACGGGGCGAAATGCTCAGCGACATCTTCCAGCAGACCGTGCAGATCGAAGTCGACGTTTTCAAATTGCAGCTTGCCCTCATCATTGCGCGCGTAGTCCAGCATGTTGTTCAGCAATTCCAACAGCGACTCGGCGGAACTGAGCGCTGCTTCGGCATATTCACGCTGCTCGCCGGTCAAATTCGTGCTGAAGAGCAGACTCGTCATTCCCATCACGCCATTCATCGGAGTGCGAATCTCGTGGCTGAGGTTCGTGAGCAGTGTCGCCTTGACTTGGGCGGCGCGTCTCGCGATTTCCCTGGCGCTGCGTAGTTTGCCCATAGTTACGGCAAGCAGGACCCCAAGGCCAGCGACTATGGCGAGGGTTAGACCCAAAAAAATGCGGTAATGGTCCAGCGTCGTCAGGGCGGCTAACAACTCGCGGTCAGGCGTGTTCATTCCTGGCCCATGTACACAAATCGGGCAGGATTGGATCTGCCCTGGGGCGCTTCCCATACTGCGGCCGTCGCCGGTCGCCTTGCGACTGCCCACACGCGGAGTTTTCGTATGAACGTTCTAAGAGCCTTCTGCACCGAGCCTCAAGACGGTTATCGGCCGGATTCGTCCGAATCTTAAGAGCAGTTTCGCCCAGCCAGCTCGATTACCGTCTCCGCCGGCGGTTTGCCGCGGGATGAATAGCAGATCACCCCGCCGGTTCCGATGAGGTACACGGTGCGTTTCACGAACAATCCGTTAGCCCGATACAATGACGCCACCCTTCTGTTTGCATCCACCAGCAGGGGAAACGGCAGTTGATGCCGTAGGCGGAAGCGGCAATGGCTCTCCGCGCTGCCCGGATTAATTCCCAACACAAGCACGCCCTTTTCTGTTGCCAGTTGGTCCATATCTCGAAATTCGCAGAGCTGACGGCGGCAAATCGGGGTTTCGTCGGCAGGATAGAACACAAGAATGACGTGCCGTCCACGCAGTCCGGAAAGGGTTACCGGTGTCCCGTCCTGGTCTGGAAGTGTAAAATCAGGAGCCTTCAAACCAACGGCAAGCGGGGCGGGAAATAGCCATGAGAGCATCTCTCCAAGGTACTTCCATGAGCGGCTGAGCGAGAGCACGGGGGCTGGCGCTAGGGAAAGCCCTATGGCCAGCGAGAAAAGTCGCCAAGCCTCTGTTTATATTCCTGGCAGAGCGAACAGGAATGCCAATGCCCGGTGCGTCACCGTGCAGCAAGGAGTAGAATGCAATCGTCAGAATCATTCCTGTATCTACAAGGAGCAACGAAGACAATGGCAACTGCTTTTGCGGAAATCTCTCTCGATCAGAATGTTGTCGGCTTTCTGGCCGGACCCAAGAAAATGCTGATCAATGGCCGCTGGACGGAATCGGCCTCGGGAAAGACGTTTCCAGTCTACAATCCGGCTACTGGTGAAGTGATTACACAAGTCGCCGAAGGCGATAAGGAAGATGTTGACCGTGCTGTAAAGGCCGCCCGGGCCGCGTTCGCGGATGGCCCCTGGAGTAAGATGACGCCGTCGCAAAGAGGGCGGCTGATTTGGAAGGTGGGCGACCTGCTGGAGAAATATCTTGAGGAGTTCGCGGAACTGGAAGCGCTCGACAACGGAAAACCGGTGGCCGTGGCGCGCGCTGCCGATGTCCCGCTGGCGGCCGACATGTTCCGCTACATGGCGGGATGGGCGACCAAGATTGAGGGGCACACGATCCCGCTGTCAGTGCCATACACGCCTGGGGCAAGCTACCACGCCTATACGGTGCGCGAACCCATCGGAGTGGCCGCTCAGATCATCCCATGGAACTTCCCGCTGTTGATGGCAGCCTGGAAACTGGCTCCGGCCCTTGCTGCGGGTTGTACGGTGATCTTGAAACCGGCCGAGCAGACGCCGCTTTCGGCTCTGCGGCTTGGCGAACTGTTTGTGGAGGCGGGTTTCCCGGAAGGTGTCGTCAATGTTGTTACGGGTTATGGCGCTGCGGGTGCTGCCCTGGCGGCCCACCCGGATGTGGATAAGGTAGCCTTCACCGGCTCGACGGAGGTGGGCAAGCTGATTGTGCAGGCGGCGGCAGGGAACTTGAAAAAAGTTTCTCTTGAACTGGGCGGGAAGTCTCCCAACGTGGTGTTCAAAGATGCGGACCTGGACCTGGCGATTTCCGGGGCAGCGAACGCGATATTCTTCAATCACGGACAATGCTGCGCGGCAGGCTCGCGACTGTACGTCGAGAACGGCGTCTACGACCAGGTGGTGGAGGGCATGTCCAAAGCTGCGCGAGGAATCAAGGTTGGACCCGGACTCGATCTAACCACGCAGATGGGCCCGCTGGTTTCCGACGAACAGTTTCGGCGGGTTTGCGGTTATGTTCAGTCCGGCTTAAACGAAGGCGCGAAGTCGGCGGCCGGCGGTCGGAAGGCGGGCGACGCCGGTTATATCGATAAAGGCTATTTTGTGGAACCGACCGTGCTTACCGATACTACGCAGAACATGAAGGTAGTGCAGGAAGAGATTTTCGGCCCCGTAGTAGTTGTGATGCCGTTCGAGAATACCGACGACCTGGTGGCCAAGGCGAATGATACCGTCTATGGACTGGCGGCCGGTATCTGGACCAGCGATATCAATAAGGCACACCGGTTTGCTTCGAAGATTCACGCCGGCACGGTGTGGATCAACTGCTACAACATTTTCGATGCCGCGCTGCCCTTTGGCGGATATAAGCAGTCCGGTTGGGGCCGCGAAATGGGACGCGAGGCGTTGGAGATGTACACCGAAGTGAAGTCGGTCTGTACGAGACTTCATTAGGCGCGTTCAGTTGCGCGGGGCCGATCTGTTGCTTGCCTTCGCGGCGTCGAATATTCTTGCGCAGTCGCTGGTCTTTTATCGTGGAATCGTGAATGTGCGATCTCCACGCCGGCCGGGTTAACTGGCGGTGCAATGCTCGCGGTTCCATATTCTCCCTCTAAGGGCGGTGGCATTCGGGGGAAGTGCTTTATTCCAAAATAGACGTGCTGGTCCGATGTCGGATCTATTTTGTTCGATGCGCCTGGTCTAATCCCCCGCGTTTAGGCGGACGCTTTCAGCCACAGTGCTTCGGGGTGGTCAGCGATCGGGATTGGCGAAGTGTACCCAGCAGCGGTTCTCCCAAGTGGGTCGCCGTGACGTGAGAATTTGGCGCAAGGGTACCAATGGAGTGCGAGCACCCGAACCAGCTTCCTTGTGGCTTAGCCGTGCCCTGCGACTTTCAGCCGCAACCCGACCCCACCGCCTTTGAAGCGGTGTTTTTCAGCGACTTGGGTGCTGGATAGCGAGTGAACGCTCGTTGATCGCGATGATCGCGATGCGCCTGTGTGGCGGCTGTGAAGATAGCAGCCCTCCGTGCGGGTAGTGGTCGGATGTCTACGATAGAGATGATACGATAACGGCCAGCGGGGCTGATCGCTCGCATTCACGTTATGACCTTAGGGAATTATCGGCATCGTCGGCAAATCGTTTATGCTATCGCCACGGCGGCCGTTTTTAGCGTCACATGGACGGCGCGCGCCTGGCAGGCTAAAGATGCGTCCGCGGCCACACAGGCGGCGTTTGAACAGCAGATCAAGCCGTTTCTCAAGCAGAATTGCGTACGCTGCCATAACGAAGAGACGTCCATCTCGGGCGTCCGCGTAGACTCTCTCGACGGGAGTTTTGACGACGGGCGTATTCGACTTTGGGAACACGTCCAGAAACGAATTGCCAGTGGCAGTATGCCGCCAAAGGGGCAGCCGCAGCCGGCAAGCGCCGACCGGCAGCGGGTGGCTGAGTGGATTGCGACCAATCTGGACGCCGCCCGTTTGCGTCCGTCACCGAAGAACGGACTGGTGCGGCGCCTTACGGTGGCGCAGTACCGGAACACGCTACGAGAATTGTTGTCGCTGGATGACGACCTGACCGAGACGCTTCCGCCCGATGCCATCTCGGCGGACGGATTCGTGAACAATAAAGACACCCTCCAGTTGTCCCCGATGCTGCTGGAGGCGTACTTTGAAATCGCCGGCGAGGCGCTTAACCGGTCTATCGTGGATCCGAAGTCGAAGCCGGCCATCGAGAAATTTC
>JBDUEM010000313.1:0-8260 GCA_040002435.1 Bryobacteraceae bacterium | reverse complement strand
GCATGATCGTGCGGGCCGCCTCCTATTGATAAAGAGTCGTTTGTAACCGGAAAGCTCACCCTTCCGTCCATTCTTAAAGTGCCCTCCCAGGCGGAATAGTTTCCCACTCAAAAGTTGTGTTTTTGGGGTGAGGTTTGCCCTTCTCAAATACTCTTATGTGTGAGGGGACCGTTCGGTCTGGTCGCCGGCGGCTTCAATGGAGCAGCGGAACCACGCACAAACGAGATTGTGGATTCAACACCGAGACAGCCTAGGAAATGTAGTCGATAACCGGCTCATTGAGGCTGCACATCGGATCTGGGAGCGTGCGCGCCTCGTGGTAACCCGCTATCTTGTTGACGACTCAGAGACGGCTGAAATTCTGGAGTCGGCGGTCGATTCAGCCTCGCGGAGTATGGGCAACCACCACACCATCCATTGCTTCGAAGCCTATTTGCTCAGATCTGTTGTGCGCGAATCGGTGCGTCGCCTTCAACGGAATAAGCGGATCTCCTATCTAGACAACACCAGTCTGGAAAGACTTGCCGGTGCGGTTTACACAGACCTGGATCGAAAGCTAGACGAGACCAAGCGAATCGAGGTACTTCGAGCCTGTATGGATGAGGACTGTCGTACCATGTACGATTTTCGGGTGTTGGAGTACAACTGGCGTGCAATCGCGAAAGCAATGGATTACGCCGACGCACATACTGCCGAGGTTCAATTTCGGAAAAAGCTCAACCGAGCCTTGAGGCGCCTCCGGACCAATCACAGCCCACGACTGAAAGAATTAGATAGCGGACCTTCTGATGATTGAATCCAACGAATTCGCTTCACGTAAGCAGGCGAAACAAGTCGTCGCACTTGGCAGGAAACACACTAAGACTGCATATCCGAATCGGAATCGCGACGGCTGCCCGGAGCCATCGAAATTACGCGCCATGGCATTTCGTGATCACCGGTGTAAACTGGCTGATCTGCCCGTATCCCACATCGCGACATGCTCTCCGTGTTTTGAACAGTACATGCTCTTTCGGCGTTCGGCGTTTATTCTCAAAACGTTTCAGATCTCAGCGGCAGCGGTCGTGTTATTGGGGGTGCTCTTCACCTGGGTGAGATTTATACATACCAGCTCATACGATGGCGGAGAGATATTGGCGCATACGAGACCGCAGACGCCTATCACCGAACCACCGCAAGGAATCTTGCCGGAGCCGACACTCGCTGTCCAGGTCAATCTTGCAAGCTTCTCGGTAACGCGCGGCGAAAATTCTGAAAGCGCCACAAAGAGAATTCACCTTCCAGCGAAGTCGCTCGAAATCACTTTCCGGTTGCCTGTTGGCATGGAGCCTGGAACATATGCGGTACGCCTGCTGGATTCTGACGGCTCGGCAGTTGTGGATAGAGAAGTGAGTGCGCATCTTGCAGACGGCATTACAACCTTTGCGATGGACGTCGGACTAGGATCGGCCGTTTCTGGGGCTCAATGGACCTTGATGATTCGGGAGTCTGGTATGAGCTGGCGGAAATACCCTGTCATCGTTGATTGATCAGAATCGCAAAAAGGATAATTCTATGGAACAAGGGACTCTTCAGCAAAATAGACGACAGCCAGTGCGCGATAAGCGATCGCCAGGGAAAGTGTGGTGGCAAATCGCCTTCATCATCATATACAGTCAATCTCTCACCGGCCAGAATCCGCAAGCGAACGATGAGCTTAGGCAAGCCCTACGGTTAGCCGATCTCTACAACTGGGCTGATGCGGCGCCCGCCTTCGCCAAAGCAGAACAATTATTCAAGGACGCCGGCGACCGGCGCAATGAACTATATTCGCGACTCGGCCGTATCCGGTCGAACATCGACCGCGACCAACAAGCATTACCGGTGGTATCCGCCGAGCTTGCAGAAGCTCTGGAAGATAATCCGCTTCTCCAAGGAGATAAAGAACTCCGCATGTTTTGTCTAATCGTTAAAGGCGACATCGATACCGAAACGAACACCGGAGCGATGCGGAAGGATTGGGAACAGGTCGAAACGCTTTCCCAGGAACTCGGAAACCGAAAATGGCAATATCGGGCTTTAGCCCAGTTAGGGATTGCGGCCTTCTATAATGCCGACCTTGAGACGGCGCGCAAAGATGTCGGAACTGCACTCGAAGCAGCAACGAATGCCGGCGACACTGCGGCTCAGGTCAGGTTCTTAACGATCCTCTCCAATGGGCTGCTGCAGAGCAAGGCCTATGATCAGGCCTTGGCTTACCTCGATAACGCAACGAAACTCGCGAGCAGAATTCCGGATGGAGGTTATCAGTTTACAGTTGAAGAATTTCGAATAGAAGCCTTGATCGGCCTGAAACAGCTGGAAAGTGCGCAGCGGGCCGATGACGAACTTCTGTTGCGCGCCCGCGAGACTCAAAGGGGTTCTCATGAAGTAATCGCCTTGGGTTTGGCTGCCGAGATTGCTGCCACACGCGGCGATCGTCAGGGAGCGCTTCGGCTTCTTGAGCAAGCCATCAGGCGCGGTCAGGGGGCCGGCCTCACGCGATTGCTCGCTGAAATGTACGGAAGGACAGCCGAAATCGACAGGCGAGCAGGCGACCTCGATAGTGCGGAGCGATTCGCGGGCCAGGCGGCGGCGGCGACGCAATCAAGTGGGAGTATTTGGGCGGTTCCACGGAGATTGATGACACTAGCCGAAATTCAAGAGGCAAGAGGCCGGTACACGGATGCGGATCGCGTATACGACCGCGCAGAAGCGTTCATCGATTCCCTAATTGGCAATGTCTCAACCGCTTTGGAGAAGACCGCTGTAATCACCGCCTCGAGCCAACTCTTCTCGCAGCATTTCGCTCTGCTGGCGGAGCGGCTGAACAATCCCACGAAAGGCTACGCCGTGATCGAACAGGTTCGTGGCCGCGTGGCAGCCGATCTCCTGGCGTCCGGCTCAGTCACACCGCCCGAAGAAGATCGGGCCAAGCGAAAACTCTCGCAGTTGAGACTCAAGCTGATGGAAGCCCGCTCCACGGAAACCGTTCGCGCGTTGCGCGACCAGATATTTCTAGCTGAACAAACAAGGTGGATAACGCCCGGAGTAAACATTCTCAAGGCCAACTCGCGAGAAACGATTGGAGTTGAACAATTCCGGCGGACGTTGCCGGCGTCTGCCGTCCTCCTGGAGTATGTACTCGCCGATCCCACGTCCTATTGCCTCACGATTTCACGCGCGGGCATCGGCATTGTGCGGTTGGACAGTAAAGCTCACATTGAAACGCTCATCGGCGCATATTTGAAGGCAGTCAAATCGAAGCTGCCCGCTGCCGCTGAAGCTCATCAGCTTTATGAGGCTCTTCTTCGCCCCGTGCATGAAACCGCCCGGAACAATGTCTACATCGTGGTTCGAGATGGACAGCTTCATCTGTTGCCCTTCGACGCCTTACGGGAGCCATCCGGACGTTATGTGGCGGAAACTCGAACCGTCATGTATTCACCCTCCGCGACGAGCTTTTACCGGTTGTCAGAGCACCGGCCACGTCCCCGAACGTCGCGCCAGGCTCTCCTCGCAATCGGAGGAATTCCATACTCGCGAAGTGCCATCAATCGGGCCGGCCTTACGCGAGGTTACAGTCGGAGTGGCTTTGCAGATCTTCCATCTTCGGAGGATGAAGTAAGGGTAGCTCAGGCTGTATTCCCCAAGGACAAGAGCAGGCGGCTATTGGGAACGGCTGCCACTGAATCCGCCTTCAAACGTGTCCCTCTGCAGAATTTTCGGGTCATTCATCTTGCGGTTCACGGTTTTGCCGATTCGACCTTTCCGGATCGCGCCTCGTTAGTGCTGCTGAGCGACCGATCTGCTGGAGAGGATGGATTCCTGCAAGCTTCAGAGGTCGCTCAACTCCATTTGGACGCTGATTTGGTGGTCCTTTCCGCCTGTGATACCGCCGTCGGCGCTCTGGAGGGACAGGAGGGTATAGCGAATCTGTCCAGGGCGTTCCTACTTGCCGGCGCCAGGACCGTCGTCTCGACTTTATGGGAGATCGATGACAGCTCGTCTCTATATTTGATGCGGCGGTTCTACGCACATTTGGCCATGCACGACAACCCAGCGGTGGCACTGACAGCAGCGAAACGAGATATGTTGCGGGCCTTCGGTCATAAAACGCTTCCGTTCGAATGGGCGGCTTTCACGGTCGAGGGGCAGCTCGACGCGCCGATTATATCGAACGCGCATGGTAAGGGCAATTGAAGGAGGAAGCTCGAAAATGGCATTGGATGCAAAACAACGTGCCCAGATTTTGAGATCCATAAAGAACCTCGTTCTCTCCCATCACATCAATGTCGCCAAAATTAATTACGGGACGTGGATGGCCAAGGTTGATGCACGGACGCCGGAGCTTTTGACATCCGAAGTGCCTGCGTTTGAAGCGGGTGTTCGTGAGCTTCTGACGGAACTCAAAACGAGTCATACGGTCTTCTACCATTCGCTTCCGAAAGAACTCTTGCCGCAACACACGATAAATGCAAGCCTCCGAGACGTGCCGTTGCATGGTGATCGCAAGTGGATGTTCCTGGATGTTTTTGAATCAGGACCAGCTCATCTCGCCGGCATCCTGGCTGGAGATATTCTTGAGGCTGTAGATGGAGCCATTGTTAACCCGCCCGCCACGCCATATTTCGGCATCGGGCAAACGCATAAGTTGCTCGTTCGCAGCCTGTGTAAAGACAGCACGAACGAAGTCAGCGTTGTGATCCCACAACGGAAAGGGACCAAGCAACGGCCGCCGATTGTCGAACCGAAAAGCCCGACTCATTCGACCATTGCACCGAACCTCGGTCTCCTGAAGATTCCGTACTTTCCTGGTGCGATGGGAATTAACTTCGCCAACGATCTGGATGATGCAATCGGTAACCTAAAGAGCCAAGGATGTGATCGGCTGATTGTAGACCTACGAAGCAATATTGGCGGAAGTCTGGGATTCGCCCGCTTGGCCAGCTATTTATGCGCCGGCCAGATTCCGATTGGCCACAGCCTCACACCCCAGCGTCTGCGAAGCGGCTATGATCCCGCGGCCCTTCCGCGGGTTCCGATGCCGCGAACGAGGGTGGAAATGGCGCTTACTCTAGCGCGCTTTGCGTTTAGCGACAAATCGGTTACGCTCCTTACGCAGGGGCTTGGCCAGCAGCCTTTCCACGATCGGATCGTTTTGTTGGTCAACGAATGGACGAACAGCGCGGCTGAAATGGTGGCCAATTTCGCAGTCGAAAATGGACTAGCGACGGTAGTCGGGCAGAGGACACGTGGCAACGTTCTCGGAGCCGCCAACTTCAAGGTCGGCGCGGGCTATTGGCTGCGGCTTCCCGTTTTCGGCTGGTTCTCCTCCAAGGGGCGGAGTGTCGAGGGACATGGCGTAGAGCCAGATCTTTCGGTGGCGATCTCACCCGAAATGCTATGCGCCGGGAAAGACACCCAACTGGCCAAGGCCGCCGAGATCCTGAGCATGACTTGATCGAGCGAGGCCGGGCACAGAGTCCTCCGAAACGCGAATGGATATGTCATTTGGAAGCTTTGCTGCAGTCGTCTGGAGGGTTGCGAAGTTGGTCCCGCGCTTCGAGGTATTCCTTATAGCAAGGCGAGCAGTGTGTGACGTGTTCCCAGCCCTGGTCACCTTCGAGAGTGCCGAGTTCGGCTGCGCGCCGCGCAAGTTCTAATAGAGCGGATGAACCCGGACAGCCCTCGCGATTCGGATTCGGGTAAGCGGTCAGAATGGCACTCTGGATCTTCTTCTGGACACGAGTCCACTTCTGTTCTGGCGATTCACGCATGACTAGAGCCAAAACATTATGGCACCTTCCCGAGGGACGCACCAGCGTTTTCAGTTATTTGAACGGAACTTTTTGCAAAACCTGTAAAAGCGGCGCTTGAGCGCGTCTTCGCCTTGCCCGAGCTTGGTGCTGATTTCAGGCCAAGTGTCACCGAGCTCCAGCAATTCATAGACGCGCGCCATTTCTTCCAGTCCTTCTCCTTTGAGCGCTGTTTCCACGGTCCGAAGAGCGATCCGCTGGTGATAGAGCACCGCGTAATCGCAAGGATCAGTCATGCGCTCCGGAAACTCACGATCCATCTCGTCGAGCGTGCGGCTTATGATGCGAAATCTGCGCTCCCTCCACCCACCAACAGCCTGATCTCGTGCTTCCCAAATCGCCTGGCGCCAGATGCGCGCATACGGCTTCTCACCGAAATTGTGCCGGTGCCGATACCAGACTTTGTGCACGCTTGGTTGAGCGATGTCAGAAACCATACGCTTGTCACCCAGGACGGATTGAGCCAGATCGGTGAGCTCCCTGCTGATGGGGGCCACGCCGTGCTCAAACCACACTGGATCGATTAGATTGCCGTCGCGATCCTTGGCCTCGATACAGATTGGGACTACTTTGTTTCGGCGATCTTCAGGCAACTGTTCATAGTTAAACGGGATAACGACAACTCCCACGGTTCCCCCCTGCGGCGCATGAAAAATATTTTGCATAGAGCGTCCCGAAATACCTCTGCCATTCCCTTGGTAATTGAGAGGGTAAGTTTACTGGAAACGGGGAGGAATGGGGCGCGCTGGTAAAAACCCGCATTGCGGGAACTATAGCACCTCACCCCGGAGGGTAGTCAAGTGGAAAAACTGGTAGCCGAACTGCCATTGCGGAGCGAAGCGCCGATTCGCGACCGTTCCGGACCGACTGCAACACGTTCGGCACACACCGAGCATGAGCAGCGAATGGAGCTGAAGCTCAGACGTGAACTAGGGGAGCACATTCTCGCCTTGCTGGACGATCCTCGGACAGAGGACATACTCCTGAACCCGGATTCATCACTTTGGACGAAGCGCTTGGGTGATGGATTTACGCGGGTAGGCGAGATGTCGCCGACGCAAGCTATCAGTGCTTTGAGCACAATCGCAGCCTGGCGCGGTACGATTCTTAACCACCAGAACCCGATCCTCGAAACCGAACTGCCCATTGATGGCAGTCGTTTCGAAGGAATTGTATCGCCAGTCGTGCGGAAGCCCGTTTTCGCCATCCGGCTCCGCCCGCGCAAAATCTTCACGCTCGACGATTACGAGGCCAGCGGCATTCTGACGACGAAAGACGACCCCGTCAACCGCCTGCGCCGCCGTCATGATTTCGCGAGCTCGATTCACGGTCTGAAGCACGCCGAGATTATCCGCGCCGCCGTAGGCGCGAGAAAGAACATTCTTGTGGTCGGCTCGACAGGCAGCGGCAAGACGACCTTCGTCAATGCCTGTCTGGACGCGTTGGCGACACTGACGCCACACGATCGAGTGATTTCGATTGAGGACACGATCGAGTTGCAGTGCGCCGTGAAGAATTATCTCGACCTGCGCGCAGTAGGCAGCGTGAGCATGCTCGATTGTCTGCGGGCCTGCATGCGTTTGAAACCGACCCGTATTGTTGTCGGCGAAGTCCGCGGCGCTGAAGCGCACACGCTATTGAAGGCATGGAACACCGGCCACCCAGGCGGTATGGCAACCGTACACGCCAACGATGCCATGAGCGGCTTAATCCGCCTGGAAAGCCTAGTCGCTGAAGCGACCAGCGCGCCTCAGCAAACACTGATCGCTGAGGCTGTCGATCTGGTGATCTTCGTGGATGAAGAACCGGAGATCGCTGCCGGCCGCAAGGTGAGAGAGGTTTTGCTCGTAACCGGGTACGCCAACGGGCAGTACATGGCCGAGCATGTTTAGCAGTATGCAATTCAACTATGGAGGTTATGGGAAAGATGCATTTCGTTCAAAAATACACGACGAGTCTGAGCACTAGGCTCGCCGCTTTAATGACTCTCGCCTGGGCGTTCAGTATTCGCGTTCATGCTGCTGGGGCCGGCACACTTCCTTGGGAGCGGCCGATGCAGACGATCGCGACTTCGCTGACTGGCCCGGTCGCATATGCAATCGGGCTGATCGGCATTGCAATAGCCGGGGGCACAATGCTGTGGGGTGGCGAACTGACGGAATTTGGCCGCCGCGCCTGCATGATCGGTCTGGTGGTTTCGGTCCTCGTGTTCGCAGCACCGATGTTGTCGTCGGCATTCGGTGTTAGCGCAGCCGTCGTTTAGGGAACAGGACTGTGAACCATGGCGAACGACAGGCCGAGGGAAATCACAATTCACCAAAGTGCCAATCGTCCAAACCAGATCCTTGGCGGCGACCGAGAACTGGTCCTGGTGTCGGTCCTGATTTCAGTGAGCCTCGCGTTCAGTCTGGCCTCGTTGTGGG
>JBDUEM010000312.1:0-8266 GCA_040002435.1 Bryobacteraceae bacterium | reverse complement strand
TCTTTCGACAATGTTTTTGCGATGGCTTCTACCGCTGCCTTGGTGGCCGAATAAATTGAGGAATTGGGAGGCAGAAACGCGCTCACAACCGAACCGACATTGATGACGCTTCCGCCTTCCGGTCCGAAATGGGAAACAGCTTCTTTGGTGGCCAGCAATAATCCCAACACATTCAGATTGAACTGGCTGTGAAAGCCCTCTTCCGTCACGCTCTCCAAAGGACCGAATGCCTAGAATCCCGCGTTATTGACAAGTACATCAAGACGTCCGAAGGCTGTCTTGGTCTTCGCGAACAAGCGAGTGATGTCGGCCTGCTTCGATACGTCTGCACGGCAATAGCCTTACCGCCATTCGCTGTAATCTCGGCTACCACTTTGTCTGCCCCTTCCTTGTTGGAGGAGTAGTTCACCACCACGGCAGCGCCTTCACTGGCCAGCGCTTTAGCTATTCCCGCGCCGATGCCCTTGGACGCACCCGTCACCACATCCTTAAGCTTGCTCATTTTCCCCGCTTTCCCCTGTTTCGATCTGAACTAACTGAAGAGGATGGAACCTGGGTTGAACAAATACAAGGGGCGGCTTCCCAACCGCTGGTAGAGGCGCTAGCCTCCCCGGCGAGCCCCGCCGGAAGCCGGACCTCGATGGATGGGCCGATCACGGCCTTATTCTTCGGGACGGTACTTGACCTGATCCGTGACGGCGCCGCCTGGGCGCTGCTTATTGCTTCGGAGATTTGCCGGGAAGATCCGCGGGATTCTCGTGAACCTTCTCTTTGTAGTTGCCCTTGAGTCCCGAAGCCAAAGAAACACTGGTATTGCCGTATTTGTCCCGCAGCCGGTCCACCGCACCCAGGGCATTACGCCACCGGCGGCTTTTCTCTTCTTCCAGCAAATTGAGCTGGCCCTCGTGCGCGTCGAGGCCCGAAGCCTGGACGCCAATGAGCCGCACCTTGCCGCCCGTCCAGTTATTGCGAAACAAACCTCGGCTGGTCTCGATGATCTCGATGTCGAGTTGCGTTGCGTGGTCTAAAGTATCGGCGCGGGTGAACGTGCTGAAGTCCGAATAGCGCAGTTTGATCTGGACCGTACGGGCATGAAGGTTGTGCTCGCGCAGCCGCCGGGCCACCATTTCCGACAACTTCGCCAGCGTTGCCTCCACCTTCGCGGCATCGGCAGTGTCTTCGTCGAAGGTGGTCTCATGACTGATGGACTTCGGATCCTCGTGCTCGCCGACATCGGTATCGAAGTAGCCGCCGGCGTCCAGCCCGTGCGCCTTGCCGCCCAGCGCCAGTCCCCATTTTCCCAACTGCGATTCGAGGAACGATGCGTCAAGGGCGGCGATATGTCCCACGCGCGTGATGCCCAATTCATTGAGGCGTTTCTCGGTCGCCTTCCCCACGCCGGGAATCTTGCGAATATCCAGCGGCGCGAGGAAGCGCGCCTCCTGACCGGCCGGAATCCAGAGAATGCCGTTGGGTTTCGCCTGATCCGATGCCACTTTCGCCACCATGCGAGTCGATGCCACGCCGATGGAGCAATGCAAATTCGTATCGTGCTGGATCGCCTCATGGAGCAGGTGCGCCGCCTTCATGGCAGGGCCGTGCAGGCGCTCAGTGCCGGTCATGTCGAGATACGCTTCATCGATGGAGGCCATTTCCACTTTCGGCGAAAAGCGGTTCATCACGTTGAAGACCTTCTGGGAACTGTCGCGATAGCGTTCCGGATGGCCTTCGACAAAGATCGCCTGCGGACAGAGTTGCCGAGCCGTGCGCAGCGGCATGGCCGAATGCACACCGAACTTTCTTGCGGCGTAGCTGGCCGCGGAGACGACGCCCCGCTGGTCCGCTTTCCCGCCGACTACTACCGGCTTACCTTTGAGTGAGGGGTCATAAAGCTCTTCCACCGAGACGAAAAAAGCGTCCATGTCGAGATGGAAGATGGTTCTCATCGTCAGTGAATCAGATCCGCGCGCTTAGCACCCTGGGAATTCCTGCCAGGTCGTTGATCACTGCAATCTCCGCCCATTGCTCGGATAAAAGCGCACGAACAGCGGTTAGCGAATCGTATCCCAACTCTAGCAACAGATGTCCGCCTGGTTTCAAGACCCGCGCGGCATCGGCGATCAAACGTTCGTAAATCTCGACGCCCGTCGGGCCGGAGAACAGCGCGCCGTGCGGTTCGAAATCGCGGACCTCGCGCTGCATGCCTGCACGATCCCGCTCCGAGATATAGGGCGGGTTCGAGACCACGGCGTCCACGCTCCGGCTTGTCAGCGCAGACAACAGATCGCCTTGGACGAAGTCCACTTCGGCGCCCAGCTTGCGTGCATTACAAGCCGCAACGGTCAGCGCCGAAGCAGAAATATCGATTGCCAGAATACGCTGTTGTTTTTCGAGGCTCAATGTAACCGCAATCGCCCCGGAGCCAGTGCCCACGTCTATGATCCGCCCCGTCAACGGCAGCGCCGCTTCCACCAGAAGCTCCGTCTCAGGCCGGGGAATCAGCACGGCAGGCGAAACAAGGAAATCCCGGCCGTAGAACTCCTGTTTCCTGGTGATGTACTGCGTCGGCTTCCCTTTGAGGCGCTCGTGCAGGTAACGGCCGTAGTGGATCCAGGCGATCTGCCCCAGCTCTGCTTCAGGATGTGTGAACAGGTAAATGCGCTCTTTCTGAAGCGCGTGGGAGAGCAAGACTTCCGCGGTCAGGCGGGGCGCAAGAACGTTGCCGTCTTCAAGAAGGATTGACCCTTGGTGAAGAGCCGTTTTTACCGTCATGATTGCCGGACTCCTGCTTGAGTTTCTCGGCCTGGAAATGCGAAGTCACTGCCTCAATCACCGGGCCCACATTTCCCTGCATGATGGTGTCGAGTTGATACAGCGTGAGACCGATGCGGTGATCGCTCACGCGGTTTTCCTTGAAGTGATAGGTACGGATCTTTTCACTGCGATCGCCCGTGCCCACCATGCTCTTGCGGTCCGCGCCGATTTCGGCATTCTGCTTTTCCAATTCCAGTTCGTACAGCCGCGACCGCAAAACCCGTTCCGCCTTGGCGCGATTCTTGATTTGCGATTTTTCGTCCTGGCAGGAAACAATCATGCCGGTGGGCAGGTGTGTGATTCGGACCGCGGAATAGGTGGTGTTGACGGACTGGCCGCCGGGTCCGGAGGAACAGAACGTATCGATGCGGATGTCCTTGGCGTCGAGGTGAACTTCCACTTCATCAGCTTCCGGCAGCACGGCCACCGTGACGGTAGATGTGTGAACGCGTCCCTGCTGTTCCGTGGCTGGCACGCGCTGCACGCGATGCACGCCGCTCTCATATCGCAGCTGGCTGTAAACCCGGGTGCCGGATATCATCGCCACCACTTCGTTCATTCCGCCCACCGACGACTCGCTCATGGAAATGATTTCCACCTTCCAGCGGCGCAGTTCGGCGTAGCGCAGATACATGCGGAACAGTTCGCCTGCGAATAGCGATGCCTCGTCGCCCCCGGTGCCCTTGCGGATTTCCAGGATGACGTTCTTCTCATCCAGCGGATCCTTAGGCAGCAGCATCACCTTGATCTCTTCCTCAAGGCGGGCCATTTCCGGTTCGATCCGGGCAATGTCTTCCCGGGCCATCTGCTGAATCTCGGCGTCGTCTTCGGCCAGCATCTGCCGCGCGCCCTCCAGATCGCTGTTCAGCTTCTTCCACTCGCGATAGCTGCCGACAACCTCACCAAGTTCACTCTGCTGCCGGGATACCTTGCGGTAGGTGTCGTTGTCGTTAATAATCTGCGGATCGGCCATCTGGCGCGTCAGGTCTTCAAAACGCGTCTCGATGCCATCCAATCGCTGGACGTATTGCATGGGATTCTTTTAGGCGATGACGAGCTCGCCGCCTTGCTGCTTTTCGAGTTTCATCGCGCCTTCCAGGGCGTGGATGGCGATGGCCGTCTGTTCATCGGACGGAGGCTGCGTTGTGATTTTCTGGAGCCAGAGGCCGGGGGTGGTAAGTGCCGCCATCAGACTGCTGCGGCGCTTGGCTGCAAAACGGATGAGTTCGTAGCTGAGGCCCGCGATCACCGGCAGCAGCACGACGCGCGCCGCGAACTTTGCCGCGAAGCCGTCAAACGGCAGCAGCATGTAAACCAGCGTGGAGATTGCCATCACCACCAACAGGAAACTGGTGCCGCATCGCGGATGCAGCGTAGTGAAACTCTGCGCGTTCTCGATATTGACCGCTTTGCCCGATTCAAAATTGAAGACCACCTTGTGCTCCGCGCCGTGGTATTCAAACACGCGATGGATGTCCTTCCAGCGGGAGATCATGTAGAGAAAGCCGAGGAAGATGGCCATGCGGATGATGCCATCCACCAGGTTAAAGGCGATACGTCCGTGCAGTACGGGGAAAAACTTCTGCAGGCCTGTGGTGAGGTAAAGAGGCACCAGCTTGTACATCACGATAAAGAAAAGAAACGAGAGGACCATGTTGGCGGTCATCATCCAGGAGGAAATCTCTTCGGGCTTCTCCTCCGAACCTTCTTCAATCGCGGCGTTGGCTGAGAACTTCAGTGCTTTCACGCCCAACCACATCGCCTGGCCAAGCGTGCCGACGCCCCGGAAGACCGGTAATTTGAAAATGGGATACTTGTCTGAGACTTTGGGCAGCGGGCTTTCTTCGGTGACAATTTCGCCGCTCGCTTTGCGGACCGCGATGCAATAGCTGTGCGGGGCGCGCATCATCACGCCCTCCATCACGGCTTGGCCGCCGACGAGTGTCTCCTCCCCGCTCTCCAGAACCGGGAGAAGCTGCGTATGGACGGCGAGGCGAATGAAGCTCTTTAGTGACAAGGGTTCCGGGACTCCTACAGACCTAAGTATAGCGCGGGTTTTCACCTCGCCTTCACGAACACATCCTTAGCGGAGGAGTAGTTCTTTGCCTTATCCCAGCTATAGCCATGCTGGACCGTGAGGGTTCGATTCACCGTCATCTCCTTGCGGCCCGTGCCGAGGCTGAGCACCTCCGTTACAGTAACTGCCGTATGGTTGATATTCCGCTGGGTTTGGGTAATCAGCTTCGGTCCATCCCACCGGGCGCTCCATTTATAAGCGCCGTTGTCGGGGGCGGGCCGCTTCTCGGTCTCGGAGCCATCCAGGCGGTAGACGATGGTTTCCGCCTGCCCGTCCTTGCGCGTCTCCACCGTGAGGTCAAAGTCGCTTTGTTTGATGACCACGGTCACGGGTAGTTTGGATTCGCTGTATTGTGGAGACTCGCTGCGAGTGGAATCCATTTCCCAGGTGCCGGTGAAGTCGGTCCTGGTATCGGCCCTCGCCGGCGACAGGGGCATCAGCGCGGCAAGGAACAAGCAAGTAGTGAGAGTAGTTCGGGTCATGGGACTTCTCCCTCCTACTCAAACCATACTCCATAATGAGCCTTACTTCGACACCACCAGAATCGTAAAGCTACCCGGCACAATGGCGCCGCCCTTCTTCTGTCCAGCCGGAACCTCGCCCCGCTTTGCCACCGACAAAAATATCTTGTGGGTCTTGGCATCAAACGCAAGGGTCTTCGCATACCGTTCCGTCTGGACATTCTCCACTACGCTGTACTTGTCCCGTGCGTCCTGATGAATCACTGTCATCGTCCCGTCGCCGTTCGAGTTGAAGATATTGCCGGTCGATTCGTCAAAAGCCACGGCATCCACGCCGGCGCCGATAGGGAGCGTTGCGATCACCTTGCCCGTGTGAGTATCCATTACAGCCATCACTTTGCTGCGGCAGCCTACGAACAGCAGCGCGTGCCGGGTGTCGATGGCCATCCCGGTTGGCGTCCCGCAGGGCGCAAGCGGCCAGGTGTTCTTAACGGCAAGCGTGTGCGCGTCGAATTGAACCACCATCGCCTTCTCCTCCAGATTCACGTAGACGGTGCCCTTTCCGTCGTGAACCGCCGCTTCGGGGCCACCGCCTAACGGCACCCGGCCCACAGATTCAGCCTTGGCCGCGTCGATTGCGGTCGCATCGTCGCTATCGCCATTGAACGTAAAGACGCGCTTTGTAACCGGTTCATAGAGGATAAAGTCAGGCTTCTTTCCAGTCTTCACTTCTCCTATGGTCTTCAGCGTCTTCAAGTCGAACACCGTGGATGTATCGGCCTGCCCGTTGCTGGTGAAACCGCGTCCCAGGCCGGAGACGATGGCGATGCCGTGCACGCCTTTGGTGTTGTCGATCTGCCCGACTACGGCGCCGGTATCGGCATTCAGCACCTCCACCCGCGTGCCGTGTGAGACGTAAAGGCGGCGCGCGGCGGAGTCCACTGTCAGATAGTCGTAGCCTCCATCCCCGGGGACGGGATAGCGGGCCACCACATGGTATCCGGTTGCGGCCAGCGCGGAAAGTGCAAAGCCGCTGAGAACCAACGAGGTCTTGAGCGTCATACTAGAGTCCTTTTTCGCGGAACTTGAAAAACAACACGGGAGTGATAAGCAACGACAGGATCATGGATACGGCGACGCCGCCGATCACCGCGATCGCGAGGGGTTGCAGGAGTTGCGCGCCGGAGCCCACGCCCAGCGCCAGGGGCAGCATGCCGAAGATCGTCGCCAGTGCGGTCATCAGAATCGGCCGCAAACGGCGTCTGCCGGCTTCAAAGATAGCTTCGCGAAGGCCGAGGCCCCGATCGCGAAAGTACTGCTCGGAATCCAGCATGAGAATGCCGTTCTTATGGACAATGCCAACCACCATAATGGCCCCCATGAACGACGAGATGTTGAGTGTCGAGTTCGTAATCAGCAATGCCAGCAGTGCTCCGAAGCCGCAGAGGATGGTGGCGATCAGGATTGCCAGCGGATGGGAGAACGAGCGGAATTCGAATACAAGGATAATGAAGATGAGCAGGATGGACATCAGCAGCACCTGCGTCAGACCAAGGAACGATTCGCGCTGGATCTGATAGAGGCCGCCGTATTCGATGTCTGTCCCCGGTGGGATCGCAAGCTCCTTGGGCAGGCGGCTCCGAATCTCGTCCATCGCCGAACCCAGGTCGCGGCCCGAAAGGCGCGCCGTAACCGAAGTCATGTTGCGCAGATTGTCACGGTGAATCTCGGTTTGGCCTTCTTCCACTTCCTTGGTGACCAGGCTGGAAAGTGGCATCGTGTTGCCGCTGGGAGAAGTCAATTGCAGCGATTCCAGTTCCTCAAATGACGACCGGTAAGCAAGAGGGTAGCGAACGCGAATGCCCACCAGCCGGTTACTGCGGATCATGTTCGACGCGACCTGGCCATCCAGCATCGCTGCCTGGATATCGGCGATGTTCTGCACGGTAAACCCGGCCCGTTCCGCCTTCTCGGGGTCCACGCGATAGTTGACGGCGGGCCCGATCACCGTGGTGCGGTTGTTAATGTCAACCACGCCTTTCACTTTCGGCAGCCACTCGGTGACGGCCTTCGCCAATTCCTTGAATGTCGCGTCATCCGGATGATAGAGCTTGATCTCAATGGGTTCCGGCGAAGAAACCAGATCGCCGATCAGGTCCTCCAGAATGTGGGCAAATTCGATATCGATGGCCGGCTCCGCGCGTTTGATCTTTTCGCGGAGTTCATCGGTTACCTCGTCCACGCTTCGGCTCCGCTTGGACTTCAACTTCACCAGAAAATCTCCAGTGTTGGGTTCGGCGATGGCGAGGGCGAGTCTGGCACCGGTGCGCCGGGAGTAGCTTTCCACTTCGGGCGTCTCCCGCAGGTACTCTTCAATGTGCAGGAGAATGCGATCGGAGTCCTTCAATGCCGCGCCCGGAGGAAGGATGTAATCCAGCACAAACGCGCCTTCGTCCATCTCGGGGATGAAGCCTTTGCCCAGCGCAAGGTAGACAGGCACGGCTGCGCCCGCGATCAGCACCGCGGCCAGAATGACCGCGCCGGTGTGCGCCAGGGACCAATGCAAGGCCCGTTCGTAGAGGGCTGTGAGGCGGCGCATGTAGCGTCCCTCGCCCGCCTGTTCGGCCTCGTGCAGGCTGGCTGCCGGAGGCCTGGTATTTCGCGGCAGGAAGATGGCGGCGAGCACCGGGGTGAAGAAGATCGCCAGCAACAGCGAAGCCAGAAGCGCGGTCACCAGTGTCAGGGCCAGCGCGCGGAAGAAGACCGCGGTGATTCCGCCCAGGAACACCAGCGGAGCGAACACAACAATCGGCGTCAGCGTAGACCCGATTAGCGCCGGTGTCAACTCTCGAATCGCG
This sequence comes from Bryobacteraceae bacterium, assembly GCA_040002435.1. GTDB lineage: Bacteria > Acidobacteriota > Terriglobia > Bryobacterales > Bryobacteraceae > JANXXV01. The sequence continues at coordinate 56 of JBDUEM010000312.1, read as the reverse complement.
CTGTGTCGCCGCCAAATGATAATGTCCTAAGTGTGCCAAGTAGAAATGTCCTATTG
>JBDUEM010000311.1:0-8285 GCA_040002435.1 Bryobacteraceae bacterium | reverse complement strand
CCCAGGCGGACATGTCCAACCAGCGCGAGTGTTGTTTTACCCATTGGTTTAAGCTTAGTTGGCGGAAGGTGTTCTGATACGCGGGTATATATTCGACCTTGGTGGCATCAGTGCGCAGCGCTTCGATGTCCGGAATGCTTCCCTACGTTGGATCTGGTCTCTGGTGCCCAGTCCTGGATTCGCAAGATGCCATTTCCCAGGGATCTGGCTCGCCAGTTCGACTAAATTCTTGGGCCCCAACGTATACCCCCCTGTCAACATAAGGAACCTGTCAACTGGAGAGAACGGAGAAAAACTGGTCGAAGAGGGCCGAAATCGGTTTACTGCGTATCGAGCTATAGTATCTCTCTACAAGCGAAAGAAAAACGGAAGGAACTGCAAATTGCGGCAATTATCGGGGATATTCGCGGGCCGATCAAGAAGTTGTTGCTGTCAACAAAACCGCCGGGCAATTCCGCACTAGACAAGGTTGGCTCCCATTCGTGGATGGTTATCGAACTTTCCTATGGAATCCGGGAGCAGGCGGCACAACCCTCTTTGAGAATCTGGCGGGGCTTCCGATAGGCGCGTGAAGTCCTGGTGCCACTAGGAATTGGCGATTCAGAATGAAAGTTTCATGGAGCAGAACGCTGCCAGCGAGGCCGCACGGGCGGCCCCGAGCGGCCTCGCCTGAGCAGATCGCGAGAATCTACCGGAGCGCCCTAACAATATAGTGTGGCAGCCGCTCGGTGGCCAAAGCCACGTAGCACCCAAAACCTCTTCACACGTCCGTTTGCCAAGAATGAATGAAACCGATGGATGTACCGCAGTGAGAAGCAGCTAAATAGTTATATATAGTATAGGATGCTATGCGCAATCCGGTCGCTGTTTGGTCGTTTTGCCGCATACTAACTTATGCCCCGAAAGACACACCGCATCGGACCAAGCCTGATAGATACAGCCGCGCGTTTGCCTCTGAAGAGTAGTGCCAGGCAAGCGCCTGGCCGCCCCGCCGATGCCGAAATCAGAGATGCAGCTGAAGCTTGTCCGGCACGCTCGGTCGGACCAGGCTCCAGGAATACAAAGAAGGGGTGGAAGACTTGTTCAGGAATGAGTGGCCTTCAAAACAGAGATCAGAAGGCGCAGACTTTAGGGCACGTTTGCGACAACGCAGTAAGTTCCACAGACAGAGGATCGCAGGCTGAGGGTGGAGTTCAGCGATGACAAGGTGGGAAAGGACAGGAGAGTACATAGTAGTCGTGATCTGCTGTTGGCTAGGGACAGTAATAGTTGGGAGCACCTCGTGTTCGGTCATTAAGCGAAGATACGTAGAGAAATTCGAGAAGCATCTTCCGCCACTTGCCTATAGGCCTCCAGTAGGGAATGTTGACCCTTACATTAATGGCCGTTGTTTGGTGCTTTTCAATCACTGCGTGGAGGGTCCAAATCCATGGTGCACCCTGAAAGTCGCTGAGCTTAACACCGACTTGCCGAACGAGTTGACGGCTAGGAGTATCGAGGAGGTTGCGACGGTGGTGATCATAGATGAGGTCTACAAAAACTACAAGCGATGGTATCTCGCCGGACTTGGAGATTCGACAGGGGTTTCGACGATTGATACAGATTATCAACTTACAATCATCGACAGGAAAGCTAACTTGACTGTTGGGAAACGAATCCTCACAGGCGACCCTGCAGTGAACGGCAAGAATGGTGCTCTGCCATCAGACGTGGCAATTGTTGCGTTATTAATGGATTTGCCACGTCGCGGCACTTCGCCACCCCCAACCAGAGCGCGTTATGACCCAATACAATGGGTGCAAGTCCATTGGTGGGTGTTTCTTCTGTGGCTCCCACTGGCCATAATTGTCGCGACAGAGAGTTACCGTTTAGCGAGACATCTATGGAATTCTTCGCTACAAGGGTCAAAATAGGGCAAGAATATACTACACAAATCACATGGGGCAGAATAGCCAAACTCGGATTAGTTGTGACCGGACCAAAAGTGGTTTAGCCCAAGCTCCCACCAGTTGACCTTCCCATTTAGAAAAGAATCTACCAATAGTAGCGCTACACAAATGCCCGCAGCGGTGTAGCTCCACCATTTAGGGCCATGCCCAGAAGGATAGCGGGGAGCACGATGAGGAGGAGCCAACCCAATGGCGAGAGAGGCCAAAACAACGCCGAGGATGCCCCTCCTACTGGTGCTGTGATCTTGATGGATTCATTGTGGATGGGTTTTAGCGGCGGTCTTCTTGCGCGGTTTCTTCGTGGCCTTGTCGGCCTGTTCGGCCTTAACGAAGTCTTCCTTTGACACCTTCAGCACCGTGCGGAACGCTCGGTCTAAGGCGCTGCCACGGCGAAAGCCCTTCGGGATGTTCTGATTGCGATGCCTGCATACTTAACCCCTTAGACGGACACCAACCTGTCTGCGATCCAAGCTACCGCGTGAGAGCCATCAGGGACTTCATGCATGGCAATCTTCAGGCAGAAAGAGATGGCGTCCTCGTCGGACGCATCTAGCGTAACTCCAACTTTAAGGAGTGCGTACGTGCATGAAAGCCACGCAACGCGCTTGTTACCGTTTGAGAAACAGTGATTAGACCCCAAGTAGAACAATAGGTAACCGCAGAATGTTAGCAGGTAGTCTGATTCGTTCTCGCAGCTATACACGGCGGCGCTATACGCGCCCCCTAGGCTTTGGTCTACGCAACCAATCTTCGGCGCTGAGGTGTCGCCCGCACCGTGCCTGCGTATTCCCTCCGCGTGCTGCTCAATCACTTCAGCCTCTGAAATCCACTGCTCCCACGGTTGCATATCAAGACCTACTTGGCCAGCTCCTCAAGCACGTTATGCCACCGTTCAAAAATAAGCCGTTCGCGGTCTTCGGCAGAAGGCTTATAGCGATCTGACGCTGCCGATTCGATCCGAAGCACCCTCGGTCGGTCGGCGATGACAACAAGCACTCGCACGGCCCCGCCTCGCAAGGCGATAGCGGTGTTGACCTGCTCCTCAGTTGCTGGGAGGGTTAATTGTGATTTACCTTCGGGCTGGCGAACGCGAATCTCGCTCTTTCCTGGCCCAAAACCAACACCGACTATCAGGCCAGTAATTTCCCTTAACGCGGGAAGTTTGGGTACAGACGCAAGCGCGACTGTGCCCAATTCTACGGTCCTAGTCGAGTTCGTATTGTGATACGTATATACGTGGTGTGTCAGTCCTGGCGGAAGCGTTTGCAAATACTTGCGAACTGCGGAATTCCGCAGGGTTCCATGTGCCTCAAGCTCAAGGGATTCCATGAACTCGCCCATGGCCCGATCTGTAAGCTCAGATAGCAGCGGTAGCTGAAAGCCCACTGGGGTCGTTAACGTGACTACCCCGTTTATGCCAGAGCAATCATTCTTTATCGAGGCAATCTCTATATCAAGTTGCTTGGCCGTGCTCTTCAGGCGGCCAGTGGCGAGATCGTTTGGCCCAAGCGCGTCCCCAATCATATTGGTCGCAATCCTTCGCAGCGCCTTTAGTAAGGCACTCAAGGACGGACCGAATGCGTTCAGGCTCAGCCTATGATCCGCCAACCCAGGCACGGTACCTTCGAATTTTATTTCCAGCCTAGTCGCCATCGAAGTTGCTAATACATTCTACATGCTCCGTGTTTTTTATCGGGCTAGACCTTCCGTCCTTCTTCTTCCCTTTTGCGTTTCCTCCCCCTGCTTCGGTCCTCGCCCCTTGGTGCGTCCAGCAATTTGCATGTCAGTTCTTTGTATATAACCCGCTTGCCGAAAGCACAACGAACCGCCGCGTCCATGCGGTCGCCCGTCGTTCATATCTTCGCGGTGATTAAAGCGGAATCATGACGTTGTTGCCCTAACTTCCCTGATCCGATTGGACTAACCTGTGAATAGACATGGTGATCTCAATTGAGGTTATCCCTACCGCCGAAGAACGCACCCTAGAAGATAGGCTTATTGAGGTGCGGGACCGGATTCTGGGAGCGGAAAACGTAAGGAAGACCCTTCAGAAAAATTCCGCTCGGGAACCTGTCAACGACGCTGATTGGATTTGCCAGACCGGTTCTGTGCCGGAAGGGATCGGTAAAGCCAGTGAGATTCACGAGAACGATTCTGCCCCGGAACGGACCCAAGATGCCCATGAGATTCATCTGAATGACTCCGTCCGGGAACTCATCAGAGAAGCCCATCGCGAAGTTGGATTGCGCGTTCTTGAAACGAAAGGTTCCGACTCTCTCCTTTCCCTGTTCCAAGCCCTTGGAATCTGGCGCCACGTTGATGCTATTCCGGTTGAACACTTGATCTCACCCGGAGTTGCAGCGGGCGATATAGAATTGATTCTAAAGATACTTAAGGCAGATGTTAGTACCAAGAACCGCGATCGCAAAATTCACGTCGTAAAGAACCCGCTAGCCTATGAGATGGTTACAGTTAAAGCTGAAATAAAGAGGTTGGGTCTTGAGGGAAAGACCCATCTACAAATCGGCCAGTTCTTGGAAAAGCAAAAGTATCCTTGCCCTCCCAACGTCGGCTGGCGTCAGTTAGGCTGGGTAGGCGCTTTGAAGTCGAAAACCATAACCGGCGCAAAGGACTGGATTACCCGGGCCAAGCGCTGACCGGCTGATGCAGTTGTTGCGGTTGGTGCAACTGCAACAACCGCGTCTAAAAAATTTTCCTTTCTCTTTTCAACACCTTACAGCCAACTTTTTTGGCGCGACGATTGCCCCTTTCAAATTGAGAGGAATAATTTATCCATGGACGGTTTACAAGGGTAGTTTGCCTTTAAATCGACACCCGGCGGAGGAGAATTCAAATGCCCAACACTGTGACGAAGAAGGAATTGCAAGACACGCTTGACGAGGTGGGAGTCAAGGTTTCGGAGATGCTAAATCCCGCGTTTAGCCGGGAGGAGATCATTGTTGCCCTCCAGGAACTAGACGAGCTAGTAAACGGGTCTGATGAAGACGATGAAGAGGAAGAGGAGGATGACACCGAGGAAGACGAATAGCAAAGGTGTTGATGAGAATTCGGTTTCCAGACTGGAGCAATGATGCAAATGGTCCGGGTCAACAGCCACAACTCGACTAAGCCCTTGCATGCTCATCAATGGACATCGATTGAGATCCGGCGAAACGGAGGCGGCAATGCTGGAGAGCAAACGCCAAGGGATAGCCGGTGGAGAGCCACCCCAGAAAAATGGTGCGCGATTCACGAGCCGGGCTGCCCGAAAAGTGGCCCGGCTACGAAATGGGTGTGAAATCTCAGCTTTTCTGGATCTCCTCCCAATGCCTGAAGAAACTCCGGGGGAGGTAGCAGTCCGTAAGGACTGATACCGATGGGGCAGAGCCCCATCGCTGTAGGGGCGCGCACCGAGATCGCTGAAGGGAGCATTGAAGCTCATCTCACGACCTCGGAGAGACGTTGGTGACAACCCGTTCCCTACCGCCTAGCAGGCTTGTCTAATAGCCTGCAACCCACGTCAGTTTGACGAGATTCCGTTTGCATTCATATATGAGACCCGTTCAGATGATCGACAAGCTAGAGGTACGCATTCCCAGTCGGACGCAGTTTTCTTCCCAGTTCTCAGGGCTGTATCGCGATATCTCATCGGACGAAAAAGTGAACCCATTCAAGACCGCTCAGCACTACATCAAAGCGGGTGACTTACGCGCATTTGGGTATCCAGCAATTCTCCACATTCACTGCACGCGCGATAAACAAGGGAATCACAAACTTGAACTGATCGACACTGCTGACCTGTCGCTATCAGCTATGGGACGTGAAATAGAAAGAGTATTTGACGTGAGTTGCCGCCGTCTGGGTCTCATGAGGATAGACCTGGCCGCCGACGTGCCCTCTGTACCAATATCCTGGTTTGCAAGCCACGCACGGGTTAGATGGAAACAGTGGACGGCCGATGTCGGGCACCTCGAATTCGCCCAAATGGGCAGACAGAAAATCGAAACCCTCTACTTTGGAAAGCGGCCAAACTGCTTTCGGATTTACGACAAGCTGGCGGAGCTTCATCACCAATATGCTCAGCTGCTCAGGCGTGCCAGTGATGCTGCCGAAATCCCGACCTTTGTAGAAAAGTTTGGCTATCCCGAAACAGGCTTCGTGTTGACCAGAGTCGAACGCCAGATCGGCGGAAGCCGCATTCCTGCGCAGATCGAGCAATTCGATAACTTGCGGAAACTTGCGGCATTCAATCCATTCGAAAACCTTGAGCTCTCGTGCGGCGGGCAGAGCTTACCGCCCAGTATTGATGACTACGGGCTCATGGCTTATCTAGCAGGCATGGGTGCGCGAGTTGCGGTGGAGGAGATGGGAATGCACCGATTCCGCTCACTACTCAACCGGCATTCAGCAGGAAATGCTACTCGCATACTTCGCAAGGTGCGAGATTTCCTACCATGCGGGGCCGGCATAGATTCGAAGAAGCTTTTCATGACTTACCAAGAGTCTGTGAGTCGGCAACTAGCGGCCTGACTTTTCGACGATCGAGAAGGCATAACGGGAACCATCATCCGAGACTGAAAGTGGAACACCAAAGCGAGGGGCGCACAAACGGACCAGCGAACGTAACCGAAGAGATGCTTACCCAGACTCTGGAGCTGTGGCAACCTCGATCGAAGTCTCCGCTGAGCCGAACTGATGCAAGGAAGATCGCTGCAAACATGCTCGGAATCATTGAGATTCTGGCCGAATGGGACGCCAAGGAGAGGCAGGCCGCCGACACTGGTACACTCACTATCGGCACCGAGAATCAGGGGAAAGAATGAGGCTCCAATGGCGCAGCGAGACGGATTAATCTATTGCCGTGTTTCATCGAAAGAACAGGACAAGGAAGGATTCTCAATACCCTCACAAGAGAAGCTCTTGAACAAATATGCCAATGAAAATGGCATTCGAGTTCTGTCCCAGTATCTTGACGTCGAGACGGCAAAACGAGCAGGGCGAACCGGATTTACCGAGATGGTGACGTTTCTGCGCCGAAGCCAGCAATGCCGAGTCCTGATTGTGGAAAAAACAGACCGGCTTTATCGCAACTTCAAGGACTACGTTACCCTCGATGAGATCAAGGGTCTTGAGATTCATCTTGTTAAGGAGGGAACTATCATATCCGCCGAATCTCGATCTTCCGAGAAGTTCATCCACGGCGTTAAGGTTTTGATGGCGAAGAATTACATCGACAACTTGTCGGAGGAAACTCGGAAGGGTATGACTGAAAAGGCAGAGCAAGGAATGTGGCCATCCTACGCTCCCTTGGGATATCTCAACGTTCAAGGACCGTCAGGAAAGCGCGTAATTGTGCCAGATCCAGATCGAGCTCCCTTGGTCAGGCGACTGTACGAATTGTGCGCGACCGGGCACTATTCCACCAAAGAGCTCGCATCGCTAGCACGCGCAGAACACCTGACGCGTGGCAAACCTCTTCCCACCTCCACAGCTCACAAGATTCTGCGTAATCGTGCCTACTCAGGTGAATTCGATTGGAATGGTGTCCGGCATGTTGCTACCTACGAGGCCATCGTTCCTAACGATCTCTGGCGTGCTGCGCAGGTTGCTCTGGACCGACGCCTTGGCACACGTGCCAAAAAGACAGGGCATTGCTTCCCATTCTCTGGAATGTTAACGTGTGGCTCCTGTCGATTCGCAATGGTCGGAGAACTGAAAAAAGGTAAATATGTGTATTACCATTGTTCCGGCGCCCGCGGCAAATGCCCTGAGCCCTACGTTAGACAGGAGGTGATAGAAGAGGCCTACAAAACGGTGCTTCAGCAAATTTCGATTGACGCCGAAGTGTTGGGATGGATCGCCACGGCGCTGCGTCAAAGCCACCGCGATCACAAACTCTTCCGGGACGGAGCGGTAAGGACCCTGAAGTCCGAGCACCTGCGCCTTCAGGGCCGGATGGATGCCATGTACGAAGACCGCCTGGATGGCAGAATCGATCTCGCATTTTTTGATCGCAAATCACGCGAAAATCGCCACCGTCAATCTGAGATCCTAGCTGAAATTGACCAATACGGCGCTGCGGATTGCGAGTACACGGAAGCTGGCATCCGACTGCTCGAACTTGCGCGAAACATGCACAGGCTGTTTGCACACCAGTCCGCCGCCGAAAAACGCCGTTTGCTTGATTTTGTGGTGTCGAACTCTGTTTGGACTACCGGCAAAGTGATTCCGGTTTGGCGGCAGCCCTTTGAAATGATTGCACTTGCAAAACAAACCACGACGGACTCCCAGACCGGCTTACTGGCCGTTAACGACCAAAATGCGAATTGGCTCCCC
>JBDUEM010000310.1:0-8409 GCA_040002435.1 Bryobacteraceae bacterium | reverse complement strand
AGAAGCTGTGGAATCCTGTCCGGCGCGGGCGATTAGCATCAGCGCGTAACCTGGCGGAACGCTTGCTTTAAAGGTGGACCTGCGCCTCGGATTCTCTTGATAGGCCTCGAGTGAATTACCCTTGCCGCGCCGCTTCGGCAGCTACGTGACCTGCAAGGATAGCCACGAACGCCTTGAGGCTAGTCATATCGGATAGCTCGCTGTACTCCCCAGTCGTTACCGCTGTTCTTGGCGAAGTAATCAATGCCGCTGTCGTATAGAGTTGCTCCTTTACGAGGCGCTGACAGAGGATGTCGTAGCGCTTCAAGTAAGATGCACCCTGGAATTCAGGGAAAACGGCGAAATGCGGTGATAAATCCCGCACCGGAGCACGCGAGCGCGGGGCATCCTCTACCAGCATCATCCAGGCAACGAATGGTCGCGGAGTCTTGCCGAAAGCACCCTCGCGGTATGCCGTCCAAAGATCGTGAGATGTTCCGATAGCTTCTTCTGTCCGGTTATTGAAGTTGTTCCCGAAGGATGGGCCCACTTGGCTCTTTAGTTCTATGGCGGCAATAAGCCGACCCTCGTTGAGTACTAACAAATCCCACAGCTTCGTTGGCCGAAAGTAGCCGGGCAAAGTTACGAGCGTCCTTCGCCGATGAATCGATGCGTGTGCTAAGCCATTGGCCTGTACTAGATCAATTACAAGCGCAATGAACCCGTCCATGTTTTTTCCGGACGTTACCCCAGCCCGCTCTCCCTGATCGATCGTTCCAGCCTCAATTTGCTTTTGCCGCGCTTTCTCACGGTTGCCCCAAAAAGCCATCACAGCATCGCGGGCTTTCGTTTCATAATCAACAAGGTCCAGCGCCATCTCTAGTCGCCGTTGCCCCCGAGGATGGCCTTCTCATGTTCCGTCATCCCGTACAAGGAAAACACCGCTCGATTGCACGCAGCCAAATCGTTGCACTCAGCGGCGTCGACGAGGTCCCGTTGCAGATTTGACGGAACACTGTCCCAATGGGGAATTCTGATACGCCGTAGATACTGCGCTTGGAACCGCAGATATCCGCCCCGCATTTTCGTCGAATATGTTGACACGAACAATCGGGCGATCCCTGACATCAGAATTGCCTGAAGTGCTTTCAGATTCCATATGTCCGACGTCAGAAAGTAAAGGTTGTGATGCGGGTAGAGGCGGCCTTCTTCAAAGACAACGTGGGCTTCCCCCTTTATGTCAGGAATTAACAGTTTCGGCGTACGAGCGAGATCGGGATAGATTCGGTCAATTGTCCTGAACCAGTTCAATGGTGACTTCTGAGCTACATGCCGGCCGGCAATCTGTTCCTTGCGTGATTCAAGGTGATGCCTCAACCGAGGATACTTCTCTAAATCTACTAGCTTCCCGTTATCTGCGAAGGGATTGATTACTCCGAGCCCGTGCCACTTTACGACACCTTCGAGAATATCCCGTGTCATCGCCAGAGGCAGTTTTCGATCACACTCAACGTCCAGATGATCGAATGGGCCGATGAAAGCTTCATCGGCGCCGGTCGCGACACCGATGCCTACCTTGCATCCGGCATCCTCTAGAGTAGGAAAACAACTTTCGAGTCGCCGGACGAGCCCGAGTTGGTCGGCGGAATCCAGTATCCATGGCTCGGACCCGGACACAACGCCCATGACCTCGCGCACAGCATCAGTCTCGCAGTTGGGTTGCTCTCCAACGAGTTGCTTAGCAAGTATCGACAGCGATTCTCGCTCAACGGTTGGTTCACGCGCGATCCGGGTTGCACCGGTCTCTTCCCGGCTGATTACTGTGATTGCTGGGTATGCGATCACTTCAGAGTGGAAAGCAGACGTATTTGTCATATCCACATAAATCTTGAGGCGAAATTGGTCCGACACTAACTTGCGGAGCGGGCCTCCGTAGCGGTTTTTCATCCAGCGATCAGCGCAGATGAAGCTGAGTTGTCCACCGCGGACAAGATTCCTGAGCGACTTCTCGATAAACGGAATGTACAAATCGGCACGGTCATAGACTGTCGCGTATCGAGCACGGTATTCCGCGACGAGAACGTCCGGAATGAGTTCCTGGCGAACATAAGGAGGGTTGCCGACCACGACGTTGAAATCGGTGTCGAGAGGAACAAGAAGAAAGTCACCGTTTATCAGCCAACGATCAGCGAGAATTCTCGCCGCAGTCCTTTCGACTCCCTTCTCGGCTAGGAGCACCAACATTTCCGAGCGTGTTTTTTCGAACGAGTCTTTATGAAGCTCTACTGCGCGAATGCTGTCCCCCAGATCAAGCGCGCAGTCTATGGAATTGCCAGCGGACGCGCCCCACGCCTCAATGAGCCTGCCAACCGCAGGTAATAGGAAGTTTCCGTGGCCAAAGGAGGGTTCGAGTAGCCTTAGCTCGTGAAGCGGACGATCCACTGTGTAACCAGCTAGGTCGAGAACAAAATCTACAACCTCTCGACGGGTAAATATGGCACCACGTTCCGTAACGCCGGAATCGGCTAGTTCGGCAACCGCTGACATAACCGGACAGAGGCCCGGGAACGATGCTTGAAGGGCACCGGGAGTGGACATTCGAGCACTCATCGGGACGATAGCTGTCCCACCGACGATAATTCCGCCGCCGTTCGCGTTGCCGCGCTCGCCCGTCGCTTTTTGGGTTTCATAGTCGAAGAGTCCTAACTGCACCTTACACCATATCGGCCCCAGACGACACACCATTATTATCTGCACTGACGTTGTTAGATGCGGTTGTCCAGCGACACTCACCTTTTGTCAGATCAAGTCAAAGTTAGTGAATAATCTCATCAACGATGGCTCCGCAAACATCCGGAAACACACTGCTTTGCCCGAGTCTTCCCGCTCTTCTCAACGCGCGTCTTCCACGCGGCCAGTAACGCACCTTTCAGCACATCCTTTTTAGCTTTCGTTAGCCGGATGTGGGTCGCGCCCATCCTTCCCCATCCCCCTGCAACCGGCAGGAAAACTTCAGGCAGTTCTTCGACGAACGCCGCCTGCTGCTCCGGGGTCAGCATCAGGTTTCCGTATCCGAGCGACTGTGACGCGAGAGTCGCGAAGATTTGGCCGCCTACACGGAAGTCAGGCGAGCCCATGTGCGATTTCTCTTCGGCACCTTCCAGGCTTAATGCAATCCTTCGAAAGTCCTCCGCCGTCATAGCACCCCGGCCCCATGTATACCGCAAAAATGGGCAACCCCGCCCGCGATCTGCGAAAATGAAGATTCCTCCTAATGCTCAAAAGCATCACCGTGCATGGGGCGCGGCAACACAATCTCAAGAACATCGACGTTGAGATCCCGCGCAACACCTTTACCGTCATTACCGGACTCAGCGGCTCCGGCAAATCCTCGCTCGCCTTCGACACCATTTACGCCGAAGGGCAGCGCCGCTACGTCGAGACACTTTCCCCCTACGCCCGCCAGTTTCTAGACCAGATGGAGCGCCCGGAAGTCGATTCCATCGATGGCCTCAGCCCCGCCATCTCCATCGAGCAAAAGACGACCAGCCGAAGTCCACGGTCGACCGTTGGCACCATTACCGAAATCTACGATTACCTGCGCCTGCTGTACGCCTCCATCGGCATCCAGCGCTGTCCCGATTGCGGCCATGAGATCCAGCGCCAATCCACAGAGCAGATTCTGCAGCAGGTGCTGGCCCTCAAGCAGGATGAGCGCATCATGGTCCTTGCGCCCATCGTGCGAGGGCGCAAGGGCGAATTCAAGAAAGACTTCGAGAAGCTTGTGAAACAGGGCTTCGTTCGCGCGCGCATCGATGGCGTCCTCTTCGCTCTCGATGAGGAGATCCCGCCCCTCGACCGCCGAAAGAACCACGACATCGAAGTAGTAGTTGACCGCCTGCTGCTGAAGCCGGGCATCGAGACGCGGCTCGAGGCCTCTATCGCCACTGCGGCGAAGCTGGCCGAGGGGCTGGTGATCGTGGCCGTGGTGAACGGCGAAGAACGGCTCTTTTCTCAGAAAAACGCCTGCCCGCAATGTGGCAAGAGCGTGCAGGCCCTGGAGCCGCGATCGTTCTCCTTCAACAGCCCATATGGAGCCTGTGAGGTCTGCGCGGGTCTCGGCAGTAAGTGGAGTTTCGATCCCCAGAAAGTCATCGTGGACCCGTCGAAGCCGTTGCTGGAAGGCGCCATCGGGCCCGGCGGCAGTTCCACCAACATGCTCGACAAGTTGGGTCAGGCCGCGGCGCGTCAGTTGCTCGACCTCACCCAGCCCTTCGAAAAGCTTCCGAAAAAGACGCAATCCCTCCTTCTAAACGGCGGCCCCGGTTTCCCAGGCATTATCAAGATCCTCGACGCCACGTTTGCGGAAGCCAGCGAGGGCTACCGAGATTGGCTGATGGAGTACATGACTCCGTCGCAGTGCCCTTCCTGCCTCGGAAAGCGACTGCGCCCCAGCAGTCTGGCCGTCGGCGTCAAAGGGTCCACCATCGCGGACATCACGTCGATGCCGATCGCCCGCGCGCTCCCCACCATTTCCGAGTGGAAGTTGAGCGACCGCGAGCAGCAGATTGCCGCGCGGATTGTCGAAGAGATCCGCCATCGCATGGAATATTTGACCGCGGTGGGGCTCGACTACCTCAGCCTGGAACGCGGTTCGGCCACGTTATCGGGAGGCGAGGCGCAGCGGATCCGCCTCGCTACGCAAATCGGCTCAAAGCTGCGCGGCGTTCTCTATGTGCTCGACGAGCCGTCCATCGGACTTCATCCCCGCGACAACGAGAAACTGCTCGGCACGCTTGCGGCGCTCCGCGATCTCGGCAACACGGTCCTTGTCGTAGAACATGATGCCGACACCATCCTGCGCGCTGATCATGTAATCGATCTCGGCCCAGGCGCCGGACGGCTGGGCGGGGCACTCATCGCCTCCGGGACGCCGCTTGACATCGAGCGCAGCGCCGAATCGCTTACCGGCCAATACTTATCGGGAAAGCTCTCCATCCAACCGCCGGGTAAACGCCGCATGGGCAATGGGAAGAAGCTCACCGTCAAGGGCGCAACGGAACATAACCTGAAAGACATCGACGTGGAATTTCCACTCGGAACACTCACCGTCGTCACCGGAGTTTCGGGGAGCGGCAAATCCACTCTCGTCAACGATATCCTCTACCGCGCACTGGCGAAGCATGTATACGATTCGCGAGCTATGCCTGGAGTCCACTCCTCCATCACGGGCTTGCAGCATATCGACAAAGTCGTCGAAATCGACCAGGCCGCCATCGGCCGCACACCTCGATCAAACCCGGCCACCTACACGGGCGTCTTCACGCCGATTCGCGATTTGTATGCCATGCTGCCCGAATCGCGCGAACGTGGCTACAAGGCCGGACGATTCAGCTTCAATGTAAAGGGTGGCCGCTGCGAAGCTTGTCAAGGCGACGGACTGAAGCGCATCGAAATGAACTTCCTGCCTGACGTATTTGTCACGTGCGATGTCTGCCGCGGCAAGCGCTATAACCAGGAAACGCTGCAGGTGAAGTACAAGAATCACTCCATCGCGGACCTGCTGGGGACCACCGTAGAAGAAGCGCTGCCGCTCATCGAGAACATCCCGCTTATCTACGCGAAGATCAAAACGCTGAACGATGTGGGCCTCGGTTATTTGCACCTGGGGCAGTCTTCCACCACGCTTTCCGGCGGCGAGGCGCAGCGTATCAAGCTGGCGCGGGAACTCAGCAAGCGCCAGACTGGCCGCACCGTATACATTCTGGATGAGCCCACTACAGGGCTGCACTTCGACGATGTCCGTAAGCTGCTGGATGTGCTTCATCGGTTGGTCGAACTGGGAAACACGGTAATTGTGATCGAACATCATCTCGATGTAATGAAGACTGCCGACTGGATCATCGATCTGGGTCCGGAGGGCGGTGAAAAGGGCGGCCAGTTGGTAGTGTGCGGAACACCCGAACAGGTGATCCGCAACAAACGGAGCTACACCGCGCAGGCCTTGGCGAAGGTGATGCGGACTGGAAAAGTGGCATGAGCAAATACAAAACGCGGCCGCTCGATGTCTCCGGTCTGAAGACCATTCCTATCCAGTCCCGCGGCGGCAAGGTACGAGTGGATCATTTCGCCCGCCCCTACAAGAAGGGCGAGAGCATCATTCAATTCGTGGATTCCCTGCCGCGGCTGCTGGCTGCCGATTCGTTCCGGTCTGTGGCCGAAGCCATCCTCGGCGCCAAAGCCGCTCGAAAACCCATCATCTGGGGCCTGGGTGGGCACGTCATCAAGTGCGGTCTCGCGCCCATCCTGATCGATCTGATGAACCGGGGCTTTGCCACTGCTTTCGCTATGAACGGCGCTGCCGCGATTCACGATTTCGAGATCGCGATCGCCGGACAGACCAGCGAAGATGTGGAAGCCGTCCTGCCCGATGGCAGTTTCGGTTCCGCGGAAGAGACCGGTAAGGAGTTCAATGTAGCCATCACCGACGGCAACCGCCATATTCTGGGCGTGGGCGAAGCCGTGGGGAGGTATCTGGAGCGCAACGCAAAAGCCGCGTATGCGCGGCAGAGCCTGCTGCACGAAGCCTACAAGTCCCTGGTTCCCGTTACCGTACACATCGCTATTGGGACCGATACCCCGCACACTCACCCGCGCGCCGATGGGGCTTCACTCGGGGAAGCCAGCCTGCGTGACTTCCGCCTGTTCTGCTCCCTGGTGAAAGAGATGAACGCCGGCGGCGTCTACGTGAATGTGGGATCTGCAGTGGTCCTGCCCGAGGTGTTCTTGAAAGCCGTATCGGTGGTTCGCAATCTTGGCAACCCGCTGGCCGAGTTCACCACGGTGAACTTCGATTTTCTGCAGCATTACCGTCCGCGCGCCAACGTGGTCGAGCGTCCCCATGCCGGCGCCGGCGGGAAGGGCTATAGCGTCACGGGCCATCACGAAATCATGATCCCCCTGCTGGCGGCGGCCTTGATTGAGTGCGATACGTGAGCGAAGCTGAACAGCCGTTTTGGGGCTATCAGGACCTTGCGGTATTCGTCTGCCTGGCTATCCCATGTTTTCTCTTGGGACTTGGGATTGTCAGGACCGTCGTCGCAACCGCGCCCATGCTTCACACCGGCAAAGCTCTGGAACTTCTCCTGGGCCAGTTTCTTGGGTATGCCCTGTGGTTCGCATGTCTCGCATTTCTGCTTCGCACACGTTATGACAGGCCGCTTTGGCCGGCGATGAATTGGAAATTATCCGCGAGCGATTTTCTTCCCGCGCTCTCCCTCGGCGTGCTCCTCGCGTTGGTGGTTGCCGTGGTGGGGATCCTGCTGCGTACCCCGCAGACCGAATCCACTCTCCTGGAACTCATGACGGACCGCGTCTCCATCATCGCCGTTGCGTTGTTCGCCACCACGCTTGGTCCACTCTGCGAGGAACTCGCTTTCCGCGGTTTTATGCTGCCTCTCTTAGTGCGGACACTGGGGACGGCGGCAGGTATCGTTATGACCGCTCTTCCGTTCGCCCTGCTGCATGGGCCGCAATATCACTGGTCGTGGCAGCATATGATCCTATTGAGCGCCGCGGGATGCACCTTCGGGTGGGCGCGCCATAAGACAGGCTCCACGGGCATTCCAACCGTGATCCATGCCGGCTATAACGCCACCTTTATGGCAGGCTTTATCTTTTCCAAAGGAGAGTACTTTTAGACAATGGTAGAAACCATTCAGTGGACGGACGCCGGCGTGGTCATGATCGACCAGACGCGCCTTCCGCGCGAGCAGGTCTTCGTCACCTGTACAGACTATATGCAGGTGGCCGAAGCGATTCGCTCCATGGTGATCCGCGGCGCCCCTGCCATCGGAGTAGCCGCGGCAATGGGCGTCGCCATCGGCGTCCAGGGCACCGATGCGGCCCACCTCGCCACTCAGTTCCCGGTCATCTGCGACACGCTGGCTGCAACGCGCCCCACGGCTGTCAACCTCTTCTGGGCCATCGACCGCATGAAGAAGCTTTACGCCGAAATAGAAACGCAGCCCATCGAAGCAGTGCGCGCGCGCCTGATTCTGGAAGCACAGAAAATCCGGGTCGAAGACATCGCCATTTGTGAAGCCATCGGCCGCAACGGTGCGGACCTGGTGCCTGACGGCAAGACGGTGCTCACGCACTGCAACGCCGGCGCGCTGGCGACCGCCGGATACGGCACGGCCCTCGGTGTTATCCGCGCCGCATTCAGCGCGGGCAAGAAGATCGATGTATTCGCAGATGAAACGCGGCCGTTTCTTCAGGGCTCGCGGCTTACCGTTTGGGAACTGGACCAGGACGGCATTCCCGCCACCTTGATCACCGACAACATGGCCGGGCACTTTCTGAAATCCGGGCGGATCGGCTGCGTTGTCGTCGGGGCGGACCGCATCGCCTCAAATGGCGACGTAGCCA
>JBDUEM010000309.1:0-8430 GCA_040002435.1 Bryobacteraceae bacterium | reverse complement strand
CCATCATGGTGCCGCACACCAGCGATGGCCGGGTGATGTTCGCCATTCCGTGGCACGAACACACTCTCGTCGGCACCACGGATACGCCCATCCTGGAAGCTTCGCTGGAGCCGGTAGCGATGGAGGAAGAGATCGAGTTCATCCTCGCGACGGCGGCGCAATACCTGCACAAAGCCCCCAGCCGCGAGGATGTCCTGAGCGTATTCGCGGGCATCCGGCCGCTGGTCAAATCAGGTGCCGGCCGCAATACTTCCGGGTTGTCACGGGACCACACCATTCACATCGATAGCTCCGGACTGCTCTCGATCGCCGGCGGCAAGTGGACCACCTACCGTCACATGGCCGAGGATTGCGTCAATCAGGCTTCGATGCTCGCGAAACTCCCGGAAAAGGCTTGTCCGACGGAAAACCTGAATATTCACGGATTTCACAAGCATCCGGAAAAATTCGGCGCCCTTGCGGTCTACGGCTCCGATGCCATGTCCATTCAAGACCTTATCCGCGCGGACCCGCGACTCGGCGTTCCCTTGCATCCGGCGCTTCCTTACTGCGCCGCGGAATATGTGTTTGCGGCCCGGTTTGAAATGGCGCGGACGCTGGAAGACGCTCTATCGCGCCGTACGCGCGCCCTGCTGCTCAATGCCCGCGCAGCCATCGCGATGGCGCCGCAGGTAGCCGGACTAATGGCCCGCGAGTTGGGACGCGATGCCGCCTGGCAGGAAGCACAGATTGAAGCCTTCCGGCAGTTGGCGAAGTCTTACCTCATCTCCTGAGCTATATCTTACGGCTGTAGCCTTGTTCCTGATACTGGTGCAGCAGCGCTGTCAACCGCTTCACCACATCCGGATGCTTCAACCAAAGGTTATCCGCCTCGGTTGGATCCTTGGCCAGATTGTAGAGCTGCCCCTGCGGTCCCCCCGGCTCCGGATTGACGGTCACCGGCGGGGTGAATCCACCGGACCCCAAGCCGAGTTCCAGCTTCCACTCGCCCTGGCGGATGGAAAACATTCCGTTGTTTGAGTGATGCACAATCGCCTCGCGCACCGGCTTAGCGGCTGTACCCAACATCACCGGAAGAAGATCAAAGCTGTCCTCGCCCGCATCGCGCGTCAGTTTGTACCCGGCAACGTTGGCCGCGGTCGCCATCAGATCGGTGAGGCAGCCAAGCTGATCGCTCACGGAGTTCGGCTTGATGCGCCCCGGCCACCGCGCGATAAACGGAATGCGATGGCCCGCATCCCAGATGTCGGCCTTCTCGCCCCGCCAGTTGGCATTGGCACGGTGCTTGTACAGGGCTTTGTCTTCGATCTTCCAATCGGCGCCGTTGTCGCTGGTAAAGATCACCAGGGTGTTGGAGGCAAGTCCGGTTTCCTCCAAGGTCCGCATGACGCGGCCCAGCATATCGTCCACTTCCGCAACGAAGTCTCCATACAGTCCGGCCTTCGACTTTCCCTGGTACGGCTTTTTCGGAACCCAAGGCGTGTGCGGAGCGGTCATGGGAAAGTATAGGAAGAACGGCTGCTGCGGTTTTGCGGCGCGCTCGTGAAGAATCGAGACAACCTTATCGGTGAGAGTTGGCAGCACCTCCGGAATCTCGAAATGCGGAGAGATGGGCCCTGGCCGCCAAAAGACGCCGCGAGGTTTGTTTTGGCCCGCCGTGTTAGACGTCGGCTTCTCCACGGCACGGTCATTCTCAAAATAGAGATACGGGTCCATGTCGAGCGACGCCGGAATTCCGAAGTAGTAGTCGAAGCCATGATCTGTGGGATTTGGATGGAGCGGCTGGCTGTAATCGGCCTTCTTATCCCGCCCCAGGCCCAGATGCCATTTGCCGACACCCGCCGTGTAATAGCCCCTCTGCTTCAACATTCCGGGGACGGTCAGGCGGCCGTCTTCAATCAGGTTCGGCGAATAGCCCCACAAGACGCCCTTCTTCAAGGCGGAGCGCCAGCAGTATCGGCCGGTGAGGATGCCATACCGCGTCGGGGTACAGACTGCCGACGGCGAATGCATATCGGTGAACCGCATACCCTGGCTTGCCAGGTGGTTGGCGTTTGGTGTCGGAACGGCGGACTGCGGGTTATAGCAATTCAGGTCGCCCCAGCCCAGATCGTCAGCCAGCACATAGACGATATTGGGCGGCCGCGTCAGCACCTGCGCGGCCATCGCCCGCACGAAATCCCTGCGCGTGGAAAGGCTCATTGGCGGCTCAGTTCCACACCCTTGGTGGAAATGTAGTACTTGACCAGCATATTCGGCTTCTCCCACGCCGGCATCGATTTTGGTTCCTTCAGGTAATGGAAGAACTCGCCGGTTACCTCAGCGAAATGCGATTCGTGACCTACGCGAAAACGATCGGGAATCACGATGCGGGACTCATTGCCGTTTTCCACAATTGCCAGGCCCGGGTAGGTGGACTGCAGCGCGGCAATCTTCCGTTTGAGTGCGCCGGTGCCGTGGCTGCTGACGACATATAACTCCGGAACAAACTTCTCGGTCTTCCCCTGCCGGATCTCGACGCGGGCATTCGTGCCTCTAAATACGGCTTCGTAGACATCTCCGCCCTCAACCGCTTCCCAGTTCCACAAGATGTCGAGCTTCACATGGACACCGCGCAGCGCATAGGCGACGCTGTTGTTGCAGAAGTACTCAAGCTTGCCTTCCTTCACATGCGCGCCAAGCGAAGCGGGAAACTCAGCCTCGCCCGTCACTTTCTGAAAGTCGGCTTTCGAGATTACGGTGGGCCAGTGCTTTCCGGCCAGCATCTTGACGTCGGACCGGTAATCGAGCTTCTGATCCGGAAACGCGGTCCACTGCACCAAATCGACAACGTGCGTTCCCACGTCGGCCAGGCCCTCGCCGTACTCGGCGACATCAAAGAACCAGGCCGGACGCCGGAGTGGAACGCCCGCCACCACCTTCATCAAATGGTGGATGCTCTTGGCCGTTATCCCGGGTTCCGCCTCCGTGCCGGGAACCTGCTTGCCGAATACCTCCGGATCGTTCACCAGCGCGCGCTGCAGGATGGAAGTAATCTCGAAGCGTTCGGTCATGATGTCGTAGGCAACCACTCCCTTTTGTTCCGCTCGATCGAGGACATGTTCCAGCTTCGGCATGGCGGCGGATTCAATGATCCAGGGCTTGTCTGCGAGGACATGAAGCCCGGCATCCACGGAAGCCTCCATGCGATTGATCTTCAACCGGTTGCGCCCGGTCATCACCACAACGTTGCCCGGCTTTTCCTGCAGCATACGCGGAAAGAAATCGGGACCCGTGTGCAGATCAATTTCCCAAGCCGTGGGGTTATCCTTGCGGGCATTGGAGAGCGAAACCCGGTTCAGGTAATCCAGAACGTCCGGAGTCAGCGGCGCATAGACGGCAACGCGCTTCGAAACTTCAGGGTACATTTCCTTCTGCAACAGCGCAGCATGGAAATGACCGGGATCCAGTACCATCAGTTTGACCTGGAAGACACCCGCGATTGCTGCTGTCAACATACTGTATTGGTATATCATGATGACCTGAGAGAACCAGGAGGAGACTATTGATGAATCTGACACAACGAATCTTGACGGGCGCCGTACTGCTCGCGCTACCCGTGCTGGCCCAAACCGATGCTAAGAAGATGACGTATTTCATCACCAGCGAGGGTTCCGGCAATGGAGCCAACCTCGGTGGATTGGCGGGAGCGGATCAACATTGCCAGGATCTGGCCAAGGCGGTGGGTTCCAAACACACCTGGCACGCCTATTTAAGCACCGGTGCCGCGGACGGGAAACCTGCCGTGAACGCGAAAGACCGCATCGGCAAGGGTCCCTGGTACAACGCGAAAGGTGTAATGGTGGCCAAGAATGTGGCCGACCTGCACAGCGACAACAACAATCTGAAGAAGGACACTTCCATCAGCGAAAAGGGCGCGGTGCTGAACGGACGCGGCGATACCCCGAACCAGCACGACATCCTTACCGGGTCGCAACTCGACGGCACGGCATTTCCTGCCGGCGCGGATAAGACGTGCGGAAACTGGACCAGCAACGGGGCAGACGGCAGCGCCGAAGTGGGACACCACGACAGGCAGGGCGGCGGCGACGTTCCGACGTCCTGGAATGCAGCCCATGGCTCCAAGGGTTGCGGCCAGGCAAACCTGGTTGCCACCGGCGGCGCCGGGCGTTTCTATTGCTTCGCTACGAAGTAGCGGAACTGGAGGCAGCGCCGTCGAGCCCCAACTCGGCGGCGCGTTTTTGCATGGCCGCGAGGCAGAAATCGATATGGGCGTCGAGATCGACATCCATGGCTTCGGCGCCCATGGTGATGTCGTCGCGGCTCACCGAACGGGCGAAAGCCTTGTCCTTTAGCTTTTTCCTGACTGACTTGGTTTCCACTTCCGCGATGCTGCGGCTCGGCCGTACGTAGGAACAGGCGGTGAGGAAGCCAGCCAGTTCGTCGCAGGCAAAGAGCGTCTTCTCCAGCAAAGAGTCGCGCGAGACGCCGCTGTAATTCGCATGCGACAGGATGGCGCGCCGGATCTCTTCACTGACGCCGCGGCTGGCCAGGATCGGCTCGCCTTTCATGGGATGATCCGGGGCGTCCGGATGGATCTCGTAATCGAAGTCGTGCAGCAGCGCGGTGACGGACCAGGTGTTTTCGTCCTGGCCGAGTTTTCGGGCATAAGCCGCCACGCAGGCCTCCACAGCCAGTGCGTGTTTACGAAGGCTCTCCGACTTCGTAAATTCGTAGAGAAGTTCAATTGCTTCAGGTCGAGTCATCCTTATCTGTGTTACCATGAAATTGCCTCACACAGTGGGCCTGTGGCGCAGTTGGGAGCGCGCTTCCATGGCATGGAAGAGGTCAACGGTTCGAACCCGTTCAGGTCCACCAAAACGTTTCATAGACTTACAGTTCGTTCAATGGCCAAAAGTGTGGCCAGCGGAGTCCAATTGGAGTCCAAACCCAAATAGAACTGTTCGTCAGCCTGTGATTTTGGACGCCACCCAAGTACCCGTCGTCCATTTCCCTACTGCCTTCTCAATATCCTCACAATCCTCAGAATTCGGTTCTCGGTGGCGTTCGTCGCATAGCCGGCGGTGATGGGTACGATCCTGACTACGTTTGCGGCAACCCCTGTAATCACGAGTTGTGCTCACAATCCTCACAATACTCAAAATTCAAATTCACACGTCGGCTGCGGCCATTCGGAACGCGAGCGTAGCCGCGTGCCGTGCTGTATGGGCACCGTTTCAATCATGGTCACTGCCCACAATCTGCCCCTAAGCCTGAGCATGTTACGAAGAATGGGCATGTGGGCACCGTATCCTTGATTGTTGTTCGCTGGAGACGACAACATTCAACTCCCTATAAGGACGCTGCCCACCGCAGGTGAGTCCAACGCCGGCTTGACCTGCGTGACGCCCCTCCGTCGGCGCGTAAGCGGCCCAAGGCGAACCGTTGCCGTTACCCTGCCGCCTGAGGGGCGCGCCAGGTCCAGCGTTCGACACGCCGAATACCAGGACGTCTTCCAACTAGAAGCGAGTGACTGTTCGAGTTCGGCTACATGTTGATCTTGTCGCCGTGAACCTTCGTAGACTCTTCGCTAAGTTGGGCAACAGCGTGGGTTGTGTCGGCTACCGCAGCTTCGGGGCTTCCCTGCACCGCTCCATTGAGCCTGGCGGTTAATTCTTTGCTGGGTTTAAACACAGCCACATTACGGGCAGCAATGGTCAAGGCCTCTCCCGTTCTTGGATTTCGACCCTGGCGTTCCTTTTTGCCGCTGACCTGAAGGCTCCCGAGGCCGCGAAGGTCGACCTTCTCCCCCTTCGTTAGGGCTTCGGCGATGCTGTCGATAATAAGCTCCACCACTGCCTCCGCATCCTTCTTCGTGCCCTTGGTCTGTTCACTCACGCGCTCAATAAGATTGTTCTTGGTCATCGCACCAAGGTAACAACTCCCCTGTGTGCTCGCCCATGTGACCCTGCGTATTGCCAGCGGCGGGCAGGGGCAAGTGGGCACTGGAGCTTCCCTTGCGTAGGTTCAGAACTAAGCTCAAGCTACCCTCATCGGCACATTGCTTACTTTACTGTTGACGACTGATGAAGGAAACGTTCAGGATCGGGTAGATGCCACTGCACCCAGTGAGGCTCGGCTGATGCCGATACATGCACAGCAAACATACCGCAACGTTCGCGCCCAACCGGGACCACCTCGAAGGGTCGCTCCGGTGAGCCGTGCCGTCTCGCGCGGTAAAAGCAACAGGACACGATGCCGCAGGACGACAGCTGTGCCACGCTCCCGTCTGTGGTCCTACGCGGCAGTGCATGCTAGCACGGGTGCTAGTGGCCATAGCCAACTGCGAATGTTTGGGTTGATGCGAGCCAACGACGATGTGCCCTACGCTCTGGGTGGTTGGACGCTACCGTTGAATAGACGGGGGTTCAACCAACCGCTACTGACAATGACAAATGTAAGGACGCGATGAACAGTCGATGCAATGCGATCCCTTCTACCTCCGTTGGGACCGAGGACCAACTGCGACGCCAAGGGACCGACTATCAAGCTCTTGATGTATCGAAGGTAGCCACCTGGAGCAGGTGTACACCTTGCGGGGGTGGGGGGTATGAGTATCTCTAAGTTATTGATTCTAAACACCGCCGGTGCCTAGTCTCGTAGGTCACCCCCCGTTTTGGGCCGGGGGTATTAAGGAGTATTCGATGCAAGTTGTTGAATGGCCGATAGATAGACCGATTCCATACGCCAGAAATGCTCGAAATATCCCGCAGGCCGCCATCGACAAAGTGGCGGCTTCGATCAAGGAATTTGGCTGGCAGCAACCCGTTGTTGTCGACGAAGCAGGCGTCATTATTTGCGGTCACACTCGCCTCCTCGCAGCCCGGAAGCTGGGTCTGGAGGTCGTACCGGTTCACATAGCTTCGAACCTCAGCACAGCCCAGGTGAAAGCCTATCGTCTCCTCGACAACAGGAGCCATGAAGAAGCCACCTGGGACATGGAGCTACTGGGTGCCGAACTAGTGGATTTACAGGCTTCTGACCTCGATCTACTCTTGACAGGCTTCGATCAGGATGAGATCGCAAAGCTGCTCGCAGAGCAGTCAGTCACACAAGGCTTGACCGACGACGATGCCGTTCCGGACACTCCGGAGGAACCGGTTACGAAGCCCGGCGACGTGTGGATTCTCGGTCGCCACCGGTTGCTCTGCGGCGACAGTACGGACCTGGAAAGTATCGGCAAACTGCTCGGCGATTCTCGCGCGGATCTGATTTTCAGCGATCCACCTTACAACTGTGATTACACGGGCTATACTGCCGAAAAACTCAAGATCCAGAGCGATAAACTATCGCCGGATGCCTTCCGGGAGTTCCTGGAACTGGCATTTCAGGCCTGCCGGACAGCTGTGAAGGCGGGCGCGTCGGCCTACATTTGCCACGGATCGTCCTATCAGCGCGAGTTTCAGAACGCACTTGAGGCGGGTGGCTTCTCGGTTCGCTGCCAGATCATCTGGGCAAAGAACACGTTCGCCTGGGGCTTCGGCAGGTACAAATTTCAGCACGAGCCGATCTTCTACTGCCACACCGCCGGGCAGAGTGATGCCTGGTACGGCGACAAGACGCAATCGACGCTGTGGCACGAAAAGAAGCCCGCCGCCAACCGATTGCACCCGACGATGAAGCCCGTTGAGCTGATTGAACGCGCCCTCGTAAACAGCAGCAAAGCCGGTGACCTCGTCTTCGATCCATTCGGCGGTTCTGGTTCTACCCTGATCGCCTGCGAGAAGGTCGGAAGGAATGCTGTTCTGATCGAACTCGATCCCAGGTACGTCGATGTCATCGTCCAGCGATGGGAAGCGTTTACGGGCCACAGCGCGGTGCTGGAGCAGTCCGGCCGGACGTTCGTGGAGAGCGGTTCAGAGGCTGAGGTGGCCGTCTAATGGGCCTGCGCGGGCCAGCACCGACGCCGACGAGTATCCTGGCGTTTGAAGGAAAGCGCTCTCACCATGCCTTCAACAATCGGGAGCCGAAGCCGCTAGCGGTGCGCCCCAAATGCCCGACCTACTTGGATGAGGCCGGGCAGAGGGAGTGGAAACGTCTGATCCCCATATTACTTCGAATGAAAGTAGTCACGGAAGCGGATGGCATCGCACTGGCCAATCTGTGCCAGGCGTACAGCACCATGACCAAAGCACAAGAGCAACTGAACAAGGCTGGCATTTTGTACAAGACCAAGAGCGGGTACGTCCAGCAGAGTCCGTTGCTCGGCATCGTGAACAGCCAGATAGATATCATCAATCGGCTCTGCCGGGAGTTCGGATTGACACCGTCGTCGCGCAGCCGCATCGTAGCTGGACAGGACGATGAGAACCGCGTCGATACCTTCCTCGACTAATGCCGTTCTCTGGAGAACACGCTGAGAAGGCAGTC
>JBDUEM010000308.1:0-8433 GCA_040002435.1 Bryobacteraceae bacterium | reverse complement strand
TGTTCGATCCCGGATCGGTGATGGCGATGAAGCGCTTCGAGGCTTCCTCTTCCCCCACCGCCTCCTTCATCCGCTCAAAAAAATACTGTTTGAAGATGTTGGGTTCCAGAGTTCCGCCGGACTTGCTGGACACGATACAAACGGTGCTCTTCAGATCGACTTTCTCCTCGATAGCCTTCACCTGGGCGGGATCGGTGGAATCCAGGACATGCAGTTCCGGATGCCCGGGGATGATGCCGAACGTCATGCGCATCACCTCGGGACAAAGACTGGACCCGCCCATGCCCAGCAACAGCGCATGCTCGAAGCCTTTAGTGTCTGCCGCCACATCGATCAGATGCTGAATGTGGGAGAGTTGGTCGTCCGTTATGCCCAGCCAGCCAAGCCATTTCCCTTCGTCCTCACCGGTCCAGAGGGAAGCATCGCCACGCCAGAGGGCTTGGGCCTTGTTGCCGGCGCGCCAGTCGTTGAACGCAGCGTCAACAGCCGGCGTCAGGTCCGGCGGCAGCTTGAATGACTGACCGTTGATCTTGGCGGTCGTTGTTTTCTCGCTGATCCTCTTTGCGGTTGCCGCCAGCAGCCGGTCGAATGCATCCACAAACTGCTGCAGGCCTTCCACCAGCAGCTTATCCGTCACCGCCTTCATCGAGATGCCCGCCTTCTCCAGCGAGGCCATCGTGGCGGCGGCGCCTTTTACGTCTTCGGTAACGCTGGCTCGCAGCGACCCGTGATTGCGGAAAGCATCGAAGGTAGCCGGAGGGATCGTGTTCACCGTATCCTTCCCGATCAATTCATCGATGTAGATCACATCGCTGTACTTGGGATTCTTGGAACTGGTGCTGGCCCATAACAGGCGTTGCGTTTCCGCTCCCTGATCCGCCAGCGAGCGCCAGCGCTTCCCACCAAACAACTCTTCGTACTTGGCGTACGTGATCTTCGCGTTGGCGATCGCCACCTTTCCCTCGATGCTGTGCAGCAGGGCCTGCTCGTCCGCATCGCCGGTAGACTTCAACTTCGCCGCGATCGCAGCGTCTACGGCAGTGTCAATCCGGCTGATGAAAAAGCTGGCCACGCTGGCGATCCCGCTCACCTTCTCCCCGCGGGCGGCTCTCGCTTCCAGGCCGGAGATGTAGGCTTCCACGACATTCTCATAAGCCGCCTGCGAGAACAGCAAGGTGACATTGATATTGATGCCCTCGCTGATCAGCTTCTGAATCGCGGGAATTCCTTCGGCCGTGGCAGGCACTTTCACCATTAAGTTCGGCCGCGAGACCGCTTGCCACAAACGCCGGGCCTCTTCGATTGTGCCCGCGGTGTCGTGCGAAAGGGCCGGGGAAACTTCGAGACTGACGTATCCGTCGCGGCCATTTGTTGCGTCGTACACGGTGCGCAGAATATCGGCCACGCCCTGCACATCGCGAATGGCAATCTTCTCGTACAGGCCCTTTGCCGTCATTGTCGCGACATCCGGACTCTCCAGAAGGTCCTGATAATCGGTGCTTCCCGTGATAGCTTTTTCAAAAATGGCGGGATTCGATGTGATACCCCGCAATCCGTCTTCTTCGATCAGCCGCTTCAGTTCCCCGCTGGTAATGAGCGTGCGGCGGATGTAATCGAGCCAGGGCGATTGACCATATGCCGAAAGACCTTTCAGTGGATTTGCTGTTTTTGGACTCATGAGATTCCCTCGTTTCCCGATGCTAGCAATTCGATTCTTCAATGGCGTGAATTTTCGCCAGACGGCGGACGTGCCGCTCTTCGCCCGTGAAGTCCGCGTGAACGTAGGCGCGCACCAGTTCTTTTGCCATCTCCTCACCGATGACGCGGCCGCCCAGAACCAGCACGTTCATGTCGTCGTGCTCCACGCCCTGGTGCGCCGAATAAGTATCGTGGCACAGCCCGGCGCGGATCCCGCGAAATTTGTTGGCGGCAACACAAGCGCCTACGCCGCTGCCGCAAATAAGCACACCGCGCCCCGCCGTACCGTCCAGGATGGGCTTCGCCACGGCCGCGGCATAATCCGGATAGTCCACCGGCGAAGTATCGTGCGTCCCCACATCCCGCACCTTATGGCCCAGAGAGGTGAGGAATTGATTGATGTGTTCCTTCAGTTCAAACCCTGCGTGATCCGATCCGAGCACGATATCCATAACGGTTAGCTCCCCAGGGCCAGTTGCGCCTTCGCTGCCGTCACTACTTTCGCTTTCGTGAATCCGAAGGCTTCCTGCAGAACTTTAAGCGGCGCAGAGGCCCCGAAAGTGGTCATCCCAAGAATCGACCCCGTCAGTCCCGTGTAGCGGGCCCATCCCAGCGTCGATGCCTGCTCCACCGCAACTCTTGCCGTGATGCCGGGCGGAAGAACGCTGTCCCGATATTCCTGCGATTGATGCTCAAACAGTTCCCACGAAGGCATACTGACTACGCGGGCCTGAATTCCCTCTGACTTCAGTTGTTCATACGCATCCACACACAGGGATACTTCGCTGCCGGTGCCGATAAGAATCACGTCCGGCTTGCCGCCGTCGGCGTCGGCCACGATGTAGGCGCCATGGGCCAATCCGGCCGCCGGGGCGTACTTGCTGCGGTCCAGTGTGGGCAAGGGTTGCCGTGTGAGAATCAACGCAACCGGCTGGCGCGGCTTGCTCATAATCACTCGCCAGGCCTCCATCACCTCATTCGCATCCGCGGGACGGAGCACAATCAGGTGCGGAATGGCGCGCAGCGAGATGAGGTGCTCAATCGGCTGATGCGTCGGCCCGTCTTCTCCTACTCCGATGGAGTCATGCGTAAAGATGTGCGTCACCGGAATTTCCATCAGCGCGCTCAGCCGGATGGCCCCGCGGGCGTAGTCGCTGAAAATCAGGAAGCCCGATCCGAAGGGCCGCAGCTTTGACACCGCGAGCCCGTTCAGAATGGACCCCATGGCGTGTTCGCGCACTCCGAAATGCAGATTCCGCCCGCCGTAGCTGTTCGCCTGAAAATCGCCCGCGCCTTCAAACGTAAGCCGTGTTTTGGTGGACGGCGTCAAATCCGCAGAGCCCCCAATCAGCCACGGGATGTTCTTTGCAATTGCGTTCTGCACCTTATTAGACGAATCCCGGCCGGCAAGCCCCTTCGGAT
This sequence comes from Bryobacteraceae bacterium, assembly GCA_040002435.1. Taxonomy (GTDB): domain Bacteria; phylum Acidobacteriota; class Terriglobia; order Bryobacterales; family Bryobacteraceae; genus JANXXV01. The sequence goes on along the minus strand of JBDUEM010000308.1, from coordinate 5,313 downwards.
CGGGTGGAAAAACCGGCAGATCCTTATCCCAACCGTCCGGCAGTTCGCGGGCTTGAATCCTGCTCAGTTCATCGGCGAGCGCAGGGTACTCTTTGCCGTAGGCTTCGAAGTTCTTCTCCCACGCCTCGCGGGCTTTTCGTCCGCGGGCGCCAATCCCGTTGGCGAAGTTCTCATAAACTCCGTCCGGCACCAGAAATTTGGCATCCTCTGGCCAGCCGTAATTCCGCTTGGTAAGTTTGATTTCCTCCTCACCCAGCGGTTCACCGTGTGCCGCGTTTGTGTCTTGCTTGTTCGGCGACCCAAAGCCGATTTGACTGTTCACGATAATCAGCGTCGGGCGGTCGGCCGTCTTCTCCGCCGCGCGAATGGTGGATTCAATCAGTGCCAGATCGTTGGCGTCGTGAACGTGCAGCACTTCCCAGCCATATGCCTCGAAGCGGGCCGCTACGTCTTCCGTGAATGCCAGGTCGGTATGGCCTTCAATGGTCACCCGGTTGCTGTCGTAAATCCAGCAGAGATTGCCAAGCTTCAAATGGCCGGCCAGTGACGCGGCTTCACTCGAGACGCCTTCCATCAGGCAGCCGTCGCCGCAAATGGAGTACACGTTATAGTCGAACAGATTGAAGCCGGGTTTGTTATAGCGCTCGGCCAGCCACTTTCCGCCAATCGCCATTCCGACGCTGTTTGCGAGTCCCTGTCCCAGCGGACCCGTCGTCGTCTCCACGCCGGAGGTCCAGCGATATTCCGGATGCCCGGCGCAGCGGCTCTTGTGCTGGCGAAAGCTTTTGATATCGTCCAGCGAAACCGAGGGCTGCCCCAGGATTTCGTAGTCCGGATCCACCGTCCTCACGCCGGTCAAATGCAGCATGGAGTAAAGCAGCATGGAGGCATGACCGGCTGACAGCACGAAACGGTCGCGATTCGGCCAGATAGGGTCCTGCGGATCGAATCGGAGCACCCGCTGCCAAAGGCAGTATGTGGTCGGCGCCATTCCCATCGGAGTGCCGGGATGTCCGGAGTTCGCTTTCTGAATCGCATCAATGGCCAAAGTCCGAATGGTATTGACACTCAATTGATCGATATTGATTTCGGCCGAAGCCCCTGTCGACATAGTTCCTCCTGCGGAACGAATGCTATTCAAAACCGGATAAACCCACCCTGGCCGCTCCCAATAAAGCGGTCTGGTCGTTCGTAATGACGCGGACGGGAATCGAGCGCAACAGGCTTCCAATCCTTCCCTTATTCCAAAAGGCGTCCATGAAACCAGCTTCGCAAAGTTTAGGCAGTATCTTCGGGCCGATGCCTCCGCCCACATACAAGCCGCCCATAGCCATTATCTTCAATGCGAGATTTCCGGCTTCGGCGCCAAACACGGAGGCGAAGATGGTCAACGCCTGCGCGCATATCTCGGCCGTTCCCCTCAGACCAATCTTTCCGATCGTCGCCGAAGCGTCGCCATTTGCAAGTTGATCCTTCAGCCACGCCGGTTCCTCCGCGCGGCCGGTGTCGCGCAGGAAGTTGTAAATGTTATGAAGTCCAGGACCGGACAGTACGCGCTCGTAGCTGACATGGCCGAAGCGCGGAAGCAGGTATCGCAGAAGTTCGATTTCGATGTCGTTCCGTGGGGCAAAATCGGCATGGCCTCCTTCCGAAGCAAAAGGCCGATGCCTGCCGTGTTCCAACAACAATCCCGCCTCGCCCAAACCGGTTCCTGCAGAAATCAGACCGTAATTGCCCTGCTGCCCCGGCGTTCCCTCGCTCAGCACCGTGAAGTCTTTGTCGCCCAGTTCTGCAATCCCGTACGCATTCGCTTGCAGATCGTTCAACAGCCGGACCGCGGGCAGGCCCAACCGCTTGGCCACATCGGTGCACCGCACAATCCAGGGAAGGTTAGGCGTTTCGCAAACGCCATTTCGAACCGGCCCGGCGATGCCAAAGGAGGCATTGGTCAGGGTTAGATTGTGTTTTTCGACATAGGCCACCGCAATCTCTTCCAGCCCGGCATGTTCGGCGCTGGGGAAGACGTCGATCAGTTTTAGTTCCAGCACGGGCGACGCTTCGTCGAAGACGGCCAGCCTTGTGTTGGTCCCTCCGATGTCGCCCGCCAGAATCATTCGGTCTGTCTCCAGTGCCGTTTATCGTGTTCCAGCAATTCCTCCGATTCCTTCGGGCCCCAGGTGCCGGCGGCGTAATTGGGAAACTTGCGGGGCGGCAGAGCCTCCCAGACATCCTGAATCGGCGAGACTATATTCCAGGAAGCCTCCACCATATCCGACCTCTGGAAAAGCGTTGCATCCCCTACCATGCAGTCGTGCAGCAATCGCTCATACCCGGTGCTGGCGGTGGTTCCAAAGTAGTCGTGATAATGAAAATCCATATTCACATTGCCGATCTGCACAATGGGTCCGGGGATCTTGGCGCCGAAGCTCAGAGAGATGCCCTCATCCGGCTGTAGATGCATCACCAGGCGATTGGGCGTCAGCTTTTCCACAGGGGTATTGCGGAATAACACGAACGGGGCACGCTTGAATTGAATGGCAATTTCCGTAACCCGTTTTGGCAGGCGCTTGCCGGTGCGCAGGTAGAACGGAACGTCGGCCCAGCGCCAGTTGTCGATCAACAATTTCATGGCGACGAAAGTCTCCGTGCGCGATGTTGGCGAAACCTGCGGCTCTGATCGGTAGGCCGCCATCTTCTTTCCCGCGCCATTCAAACTTTCTCCGTACTGCCCGCGGACGGTGCGCGTCAGAACTTCTTCCGGCGTCATCGGCTGAATCGATTTCAAGATCTTCGATTGTTCATCGCGAACCACGTCGGCGTCGAACGAAACCGGTGGCTCCATCGCAGTCAGGCAAATCAGTTGGAAAATATGATTCGGCACCATGTCACGCAGCGTGCCGGCAACCTCGTAATAGCCGCCGCGGTCTTCCACACCGACGGTCTCGGCTACTGTAATTTGCACATGGTCAATGTAGCGGCGGTTCCAGATGGGTTCGAAGATTCCGTTGGCAAACCGGAAAACCAAAATATTCTGAACCGTCTCCTTTCCAAGATAATGATCAATGCGGTAGATTTGCTTCTCGTTCAAGACCTGCTGGATATCTTTGTTTAGTTTCTTTGCGGATTCAATATCGCGCCCAAACGGCTTCTCGATAATCACCCGCCGCCAGTTATTGTTCTCTTCGTTGGTTAACCCCGCGGCTCCCAATTGCTGCACGATGGTGGCAAAGAAGTTGGGCGATGTCGCCAGGTAGTTGAAGTAGTTGCCGCCGGTGCCGTGCTTCCTATCCAGTTCGGCTAGAAACCCCTTCAGCTTCTGGTACGCCGCGGCGTCGCCAAAGTCCCCGGACATGTAGTAGATGCGTTCCTCGAACCATTTCCACAACTCTGGATCTACGTCGGATGTAGCATAAAGCTTGATGTCTTCATTGAGGCGTCCGCGGAACTCCTCCGTGCTGAACTCGTTGCGCGCAAATCCCACCAGGGCGAAGTTAGTCGGAAGCAGGTTTTCCTTAGCCAGGTTATAAAGTGCCGGAATCAATTTGCGTTTCGTGAGATCGCCCGAAGCACCGAAGATGATCATGATGCAGGGATCGCCCGGACGGCGTATTTCCGATCCTGTTTCATCGGGTAAATCTGTCGCGTTCAGCATCTGCATCGTTGGGCCTCCGCGCCCCACCCCGCGGCGGTTGGAGCAGACACGATCCTAGCACGCGTCTGAGCCCTCGCACATCCCTCAATCTGGGAATAGAATGATCAAAATAAGCCACATCTTACCTATTGCAAGAGATTGACTTCTAAGTAATACTTGAAAATCATCACTAGGCGATATTTTGCAGAACAGATCCAGGTGTGTCTCGCCGTGTGGAGCACCGTTGGAATGGCAACAACGTGAAAAAGACCATGACAGACGCCCCGGCCACGCTGAAAACAGTGCTGGGCTTCTTGCTCATATCCGCCGTTGCCGCGCCACTCGCCCCGGCGCAACAATCTCCACGAATTCCCCGGCAGACCGATCAGATTGCGACCGCGGTCCAGGGCATTATCCGCAACCCGGCCGGACTCGGCCTCGGCGGCGCCACCGTCCAGTTTCAGGCTGGTGCCCAACAGTATCGGGCCATCACCACGGGCGATGGGGTGTTCCGGATTTTGAATGTGCTTCCCGGCACCTACGAACTCACCATCGAGAGGGATGCCTTCCAATCCTTCCGCCGCTCCGGTATCCAGATTCGCACCGGTGATACGCTCAACTTCGAAGTTGCCCTGCCCGAGATTCCCCCTGCGACACCGGGCGTCCGGGAAGTCCCCCTGCGGCCGGAGTTGGGAAAGCGCCAGGCGCCCTTTGAAATGGAGCCTGTCCAGCCGCAGAATCGCGAAATTCCGGTCGCCTCGAATGCCCAGATTGTCGCGGAGATGGCGCCCCTAACACAGCCGCCTCCTTATGACCGGATCTTTACGGCCGTGCGCAACCGTTGGAGCGACGATTACCCGCCATACAGCCGGTACGGCCAGAAGGGCGAATTCCCGTATGTCATAGGGCACCTGTTCGACCCGTTCAACCGGAACAAGCTGAAGGGCGACTATCCCATCTTCGGCAAACGCACCTTCCTGAACGTGAAACTCTTCAGCGAGACATTCGCGGATCTCCGCCGCATTCCAACTCCCAGCAACGTGGGATCTGAAAACCCGGACAGCCAGAACTTCTTCGGCGGCTTCAAACAGTTTGCGATGAGCGAAACGCTCGCGTTCTCCTTCGACCTGTTTCGCGGAGACGCCGCATTCCGGCCCATAGACTGGCGCATCAAGTTCACTCCTGAAGTGAACGTCAACTACATAAAAGTGGATGAGCGCGGCATCGTCAACATCGATGTACGCAAGGGCACCACTCGAACTGACGCGCACCTGGGTCTGCAGGAAGCGTTTGTGGAAGTGAAGTTGAAAGACTTGGGCCATGAGTACGACTTCATCTCAGCCCGCGCCGGTATTCAGGGTTTCAATAGCGACTTCCGCGGTTTCATCTTCTCTGACCAGGAACCCGGACTCCGCGTCTTCGGAAACTTCCGCTCCAACCGCTATCAATACAATCTCGCCTACTTCAGCATGTTGGAGAAGGATACCAACAGCGGTTTGAACCGGTTGGAATACCGCAATCAACAGGTGTGGATTGCGAATCTGTACCGGCAGGACTTCATCAAGCGCGGCTACACCATCCAGTTCAGTTTTCACTACAACAAGGACGACCAGTCTTTCCGCTTCGACGAGAACAATTTCCTTGTACGACCCTCTCCCATCGGGATCGTGAAGCCGCATTAC
>JBDUEM010000307.1:0-8469 GCA_040002435.1 Bryobacteraceae bacterium | reverse complement strand
TGCTGGGAAGATTCCACCACGGCCAAGTGTAATGGTTAAAAGGAGTTTTTTCAATCCGTACCTTTGGGCCGTATCTTTTGGGCCAGGTTAGAATAGTACGGGCCAATTAGTTGCCCCTATTGTGCTTTTTGGGGGTTTCTGGTAATTGGTTTAGGTTTTTCATTGCTCGGGCGTTAAACATTAGGACCTGGGCCAACACGCATCTGGGGCAGACCCGTCGGTTACCGCAGCGTGACGTCACCTCCGTGATGAGGTAAAGAAACCCAGTTGCCAAGTGTTCTTTCGGCCATGCGGCCGCCTTTGCACTGCATAACCAAAGTGTTATTAAGGCCTTGGAGAGATTCCCATATCGCCTCGAGGGGTAGCCCGTATGGAGGCAGAAACCCTGTTTCAGCTCAGGAAAATGGCTGTTGATGCACGCCAATTTGATACGCTATGAGACGATAGTGCCTACACACTGGAAGGGGGCACTATGCGGCGGATTCTATCGATTTCTGCAATTCTGGGCGTTCTTTGGGCCACGGGCCTGATGGCGCAGGCGCCGAAAAAGGCCCGGGCGCGCGATATGTATTTTGCCGGTCTCGAAAAAGTGTCTGCCCGGAAAGCGGCGCCCAAAGGTTTGGGTGTTGGCCATCCTGGCGACGCCCTACCGAAGGAGCCCCTGGTGGTGGAGACGCCGCTGGGAGTGCGCTATTCGGTGCTGAAGTATACCGGTCAGGATGCGGTCGAAGTCTCGCCGAAAACACGGTTTCATTCCGGAGACCGGATTCAGCTCAAAGTGCAGTTCAACGATGACGGGTATCTGTATTTGGTTCATCAGGGGACAAGCGGCGCATGGCAGTTGATGTATCCGTCGCCGCGAACTGCCCATGGCGGCAATGCGGTTGTGGCTGGCCGGGAATACAAGATTCCGGAGACCTCTCTGATGCGCTTTGGCGGAGACCGCGGCGTGGAGAAGCTCTTCCTTGTGGTCTCGCGGGTTCCGGAGCAGAAACTCGAGGAGTTGATCTACTCGATCCGGGAGGAAGGCACGACGCCTCAAGCTCCGGCTCCAGCTCCAGCCCCGGGCGCTCCCCCGCTGATCCTGGCGGGCAACCGGCCGATTGAAAATCCGCTGATCAACCAGCTAAGGACCTCCTACACAAGAGACCTCGTGCTGGAAGAACCAGCGGAGGCTGTGGTGACGCAGAACCGGGGAGAGACTTCGGTTTTTGTAGTGAACACCAGCGTGGAGGCGGATTCCCGGGTGGTCATCGACATCGGGCTGGTGCACGAGTAATTTAGTTTTTCGGCTTCTCCAAATCCCGCACGCAGCGGAAGCCAATCAACTGATTGCGAAATCCGACGGGCACTGGCGAGGAGTCCCAGATTACGTTCGGATCGAGAGGTTCGCCGTAGGAGCCTCCGCGTATTCTGACCCAGCGGTCGGTAGACATCAGCTTCGGGATGATCTTGCGGAAACGCGCCGCGGTCTCGCGGGTGGGGATGGCGGTTTCATTCACGAATTCCCAGGCGTTTCCAACCATGTGCAGAGCCCCCACCGGACTTGCCCCTTCTGGCATGGATGTCACCGGCAACAACGCATCCTTTCCCGACCCGTGGACATTGGCTCGTCCGGTGCCGGGAGAGTTGCCCCAGGGGTAGGTCCTGCCATCCACTCCTCGCGCCGACTTCTCCCATTCCATGGAATCCGGCAGACGCTTGCCGGCATGCGCGGCAAAGGCGGAGGCGTCTGTGAAGGTGACATTCACCACCGGCAAATCGGGCTGATTTTTAGGGAAATTCGGCGGTAATGCGCGGCCTGTGGCGCGGCAGAACTCCTCGTACGCGGCATTGGTCACCTCTGTTTTATCGATGTAAAACGCAGGCAGCGTGGCTGGTTTTTTGTCTTCGCCAAACTGAAAGGGTCCGGCGGGCACAAGGACCATGAGGCCGGCCGGCGTCTGGATTTGCACCAGCAGCTCTTTCGGGCGGCTGGCGGGTTTGCGGAACAGCAGAAAGCCGGCGGCGGCCAGGAGGATGACAGAGAGTCCGGCGGCAAGCAAGGCCCATTTCGGGAAGTCCCATCTGAGCGCAGCCAGGGTCTTGGGAGCGTGAGCAGGCTGTTGGGCGAGCTTTGACAGTGTATTGCCGCGCCAAAAAGGGCTTTTGGCGCCCATGATCGAGGCGGTGAGAGGCACCGCCGGCAGCATCGGCTCCAAAAGTTCCAGCACTTCCGTAAACGAGCCGGGGCGATCGGCCGGTTTTTTGGCGGTGCACCTTGTGACGAGGCCGCACAACTCTTTGGAGGCGCCACAGGCGAGGAGCGCCTGGCGATCCACGGGCTGATTCAGAACCTGGGAGAACGTCTGCTGGAAATCTGTACTTGCAAATGCCCGTTTGCCGGTGATCATCTCAAACAACAGCAGGCCGAAGGCATGGATGTCGACCGCATTGGTTACAGGCGTGCCGCTGAACTGTTCGGGCGCCATGTAGGGAGGAGTGCCTACGGTGAAGCCCGCCAGGGTGAGCGATAAATCAACGGTTTTGGCAATTCCAAAATCCATTAATTTAACTTCGTTGTGATCCGAAATAGAAATATTATCCGGTTTGATATCGCGGTGAATGATGCCCTTGCCGTGGATGTACTCCAGAGCGCTGGCGATCTTTGCGGCAATGATAAGCTTCTCGTCCAGATCGCCCAGAGTGTGGTGTTTGATCGCATAGCCGAGGTCCTTTCCGGACAGAAACTCCATGACGATGAAGGGGCGCCGATGATCGTCCTCACCAAAGTCGAAGACGCGGACGATGTTTTCGTGCGACAGGTTGCCGGACACGCGCGCTTCCTGCAGAAATCTGCGCCGTGCATCGGGGTCGGCGCAGTATTGTTCCTTGAGAATCTTGACGGCCACGGTACGGTTCATCACGGTGTCGTGGGCGCGATAGACCCAGGACATACCGCCGCCAAGACAATCGCCAAGCTCGTATTTTCCAATTCGCATTCGGGGCGCGGGCTCACCAACATTAGCTCCAGGACGAAAGTACCGTCCCGGATTGATATTGAGCGAGATGTAGATATCAGTGTAAAATAAGACTCCTCTCAACGCAGTATCCCGCTGCGGAAATCCGAGGTTCTTCAATGAAACTCTTCATGCTGAGCTTGTGGTTCTCGATCGCCTCGACAGCCCTTGCCAATGGGTTAGTGGTGTACAAGAACGCCTCGGGCGTGCAGTTTGCCGAGGCGGTCAGCCTGAAGATCAACGATAAAGACAAAGTGCTGAGCCTGGGCCCGGAGACGGTGATCTCCGGACCGGTGAGTAAGCTGGCGCCGGTTCGTATTGCCGGTATTTTGCTCAATGGGGGCGGGGCCGGGGTGATTGGTCTGTACACTCCTGGCCAGCCGTTTCAATATGCGCTTCCTCAGGCGCTGGTGAAGAATACGCCGGCCAATGCCGCCGAGGCATGGAAAGAGGCGGAGCTGGCTTACCGGAAATCGAAAGAGGACAAGGCGCCGGGGATTGTGAGCGCGGCGGAATTTATAGCCTACCTGCCGGAAGGCGTGCCGGAACTGGCCACGCTTTGCAAGGACAAAGAGGCTTTGGCTCTGCTGGGTGGAAAGGCGGGCGCGGTTCCGATCCAGATGGAGCTTCTTTCCGCGGCGGTGGCTGCTTTCGGAACGAATCCGGAAATGGTGCAGGTGGAGAGTTATGTCCGGCAGACGATGCAGAATGATCTGGAAGGATTCGATAGCGGGCTGGAGAGCCTGAAGTCTCTCGATCAGGGGCTGCAATTTTCGCAGCTGTCAGCCAAGGCTTACGCCGCCTCGCCGGAGCATCAGAAGCTGCGGGCCGCGCTGGCGGAGCGCAAAGAGTGGCTCGACCGGCGCATGTGCATCCTGCGGGCGCTTTCGGCGGGCCACGAGCCGGACGCGTTCCTGCTCGCCTTTCGCGATTTCGAAAAGCATCAGCTTTCTTTTCCGGATGTGATGAAGCTGCAGAATAGCGCTCTGCAGGACAGCTTAAAAGAGCATTCCGCATGGGGCAAGGAACGCCTGGCCGACCGCGAGTATCAGGCCGCCTGGCGGGAATTGAAATTCGCCAGCCAGCGGCAGCCCGGTAATTCGGCATTGCAGAAAAATCTGTCTGTGGCCTGGGCCGAGTACTCCCGGTCTGTAGCGGTGGACCACCGGTCCAGCCGGAAGCAACTGACGCAGGGGCAGCAGGAAGGCATTGCGCAGTCGCTGCATTTCGCATCCCGCTATAAAGAGCAGGGAAAGCTGGATGAGGCGTTGAAGAGCGTAACGGAAGCCGAAGCGATTGATGGCGATCATCTGGCGGTGCTGCTTAAAAAAGCGGAGATTCTAGGCGCCCGGCTCGAGCTTTCCAAAGCGATCACGGCGCTGGACCAATACGACATGCTTGCGGTGGATGACGAACGCACGGCGGGAAACAACCTGCGGAATGAGTTTGCGTTCCTGCTGACCACGTCGTTGCGCGATCAGAAGAGCAAGATGGAAGCCGCCTGGGCCGCCAACCGGTATTACCTGACCGCTAAACTGGCGGCGGACGCGCTGCGCTCGGACGAGCGGGACCCGGACGTGCTTTATTATGCGGGAATCTCGGCCTATGTCACGCGGAACCGGACGCAGGCTCGTGAGTATCTGCAAAAATTTCTGGATACTTCAAACACGGTGGATTCCAATGCGGAGCGCAGAAATCTGGTGTTCCGGTTATTGCGAGGCATTGATGTGCAGCAGCCCAAACCGGTAGACCAGGGAGAACCCAACTGGTTCTCCGGCGCCAAGCTGCCGCCGGATGTAGTGTACGATCCGCTGAGCCTGGCCTTTGGTCCACGGGTGGAGCGGATTGCCGCCTCGCATAAAATGTCCCTGCAATACACCTGGGACGGCAACCGGCTGACAACGATTGTTCCCGCTTTTGAGAAGGCAGCAGACGCCACGGGGGAAAAGACGGTCACCTTTCGCTACGCCAACTCCGTTCCGCATGCAATTGCGGTGCAGACCGAGGGCGGAGCGGCGATCAGCGTGCAGGATCCGGATGAGTTACTGAAGCAGGAATCGGTACTCCTGCTGAATAACTCTCTCATCGATCCGCAGGCGCTGGAGCAGCTCAGCGGCAAGCAGGTGACGGTGATGGTGACGGGCAACCGGTTCTTTCATCCTTTCATCTGGCAGAGCCTGCACTATTTTTATCTCTCCTACGATGCCGAGGGACGGGTGAAATCGGCCAAAGAGATTCCGGGACAGAATACGCCCAAGGGAACCGAAGTGACGGTGTATTTCGATTGGGACAGTCTGCGTTTGACTGCGGTTCGCGCCTATCAAGGCAGCACGAAGGTGTATGAGCGCGATCAGATCTACCAGGGCGGACATATTACCAGCGAGGAAATCCACGCGGGGGGGAAGACCGCGCATATCAAGTATGTCTACAGGGGCGGGGCGCTGGTGTCCGCCGAATGTGACAAAGACGAAGCGATGGATAATCGTTCACGGGAAGTGTTTTTCGCGGGCGCTGCCGCTGTACGGAAAGGGAAATAAGTCAAAATGCGAATCAGTTTATGCGTGAGCTACCTGCTTGCTTTGACCCTGGCCACCAGTGCGACGGCCGCGGCGGAAGGCGGAAAGCTGGTGGCATTGATTATCGGGAACGATTCCTATTCCAACCGTCCGCTGCAGAACGCGGTGAACGATGCCCGCGCGATGGATAAGGCTCTGCGAGCCGCCGGCTTCCGAACGATCCTGCGTGAGAATGCCACCAAAGCGGTGATGGAACTGGCGGCAGCGGAGCTGGTGGGAAGCATGGGGCCGGACGACACGGCGCTGTTCTTTTACGCCGGTCACGCGGTGCAGATCCAGAATGAAAATCACCTGGTGCCTGTCGATTTCGAAGGGGCGAAAACGGTGGTGGAAGCAAAATTCCGCTCGCTTTCCCTGAATCTGATTCTCGACTATCTGAAGGGTGCGCGGCCTAAGAAAACGATTATCATTATCGACGCCTGCCGCAGCAATCCGGTGGCGGATAAACATTCGTTTCAAGCGGGGCTGGCCATTCCGTTGAATGCCGGACGGGATACTTATATCGCTTTTTCCACCAGTCCGAACAGTGTGGCCAACGATAATCCCGACGGGAAGAACAGTTGGTTTACGGAAGCTCTTGCCGATTTGATCACGCAGGATTCGCTGACGCTGGACGAGGTCTTCACCCGTGTCCGCATGCGCGTGGAGAAGGCGACGAACGGATCGCAGACGCCCTGGTCGCAGACGAGTTTGACGTCGAAGTTTTACTTCCATCCACCGAAAACCATGGAAGCCGCCAATGATCCGGATATGGCGGACCGCTGGCTGCAGGATGCGCTGCGCCATGAACAGCGCGGGAACTGGAACGAGGCCGCCGAGCTTCTGAACAGGATTTTGAAACAGCCGGCATCCGGCACCGCCAAGGAAACGGCGAAGGTTCGTCTGCCTTATGTACAGATACGGGTGCAAGCGGCCAAGCAATTTGAAGAAGGCCAGTATGCCAGCGCGGCGGCGGCCTTTGAAGAAGCGCTGCGGCTGGATCCGTATGCTTTCGATGCCGCTACGGGAGCGGTGAACAGCTACCTTTTGGCGGAGAGTGTGCCCAAGGCCACCGCGGTTTTACAGCGTATGCGGGAACGAGGCTCGTCGGCTATTGCGGCGAAAGCCGACGCCATTTTGCAGGAGTTATCGCCGATTTCCCCCGAGGCATCGGCCGATCTGAAGCGAGGGGTTCCGCAACCGCCTCCGGTGCAGGAGTTGTTTGCGGCGCGCCAGTTTGGAGTTCCCGACTGGAGCGCGGCGCAGCGCCTGCTGAAGCAGGCTCCTACGGTGGATCTGGTGGCGTTGACCAAGCAGCTTCCGGAGCTGAAGGCGATGGAAGTAACCCAGGCTCCCGCAGCCGCGGCTGCGGCGGCCGTACCTCCGCGCGCTGCCGGCGCCGAGGGAGAAGATCTGGCATCGCTGGATACTTTCCACGTAGATGTGCATGGACTGGCCGGCGGAACCAGAGATCTGATTTCGGAAGAATTCGGCGACTTGACGTTGCGGTCGGATCAGCCGGCTCCGGTGATGTTGAACGGCAAGACGGTGGCGCACCAGTTTCCGTACACGATGAAGTTGCCTGCCGGTAAGTATGTGGTCAGCACGATGGATCGCGGGAAAGTTTTAACCAGCCGCGAGATTACGGTGCCGCCCGGAAGCTTCCAGGAAGTTGTTCTGAAGTAATGCGCATTCCACTGACAGGCTGCGGGGTGTTCCTGGTGACGGCATTGCTGTTGCCGGCGCAGACTTGGACCGATCGCGGCGAATACGATCTGGTGCTTGCCGTGAGGGCCGAAGCGGCGCCGGCGCGGCAGCTCGAGCTGATTCAAAACTGGAAGCAGAAGTATCCGCAAACCGAGCTCGGCCGGGTGCGGGCGGAGTTGGAACTTTCGGCGTGTGCCGCACTGAACGATATTCCAAAGATTGTGGCAGTGGCGCGGCAGATGGTGACGGCGGGGGCCACCGATTTTCCGGGCCTTTACTGGCTGACGCTGCTTGCGCCGGCGGCTCACGATGTAGATCCGGCTTTTCTGGCGATCGCCGAACAGGCGGCAAAGAAGCTTCCGGAGTCCGCCGATCAGTGGTTCGGCCCGGGCAAGCTTGCGCCCGGACTTGCCGAGGCCAGTTGGCAGAAACAGCGCATGGAGATCGATGTCCTTTCGCACCGGACGCTAGGGTGGATCGCGTGGCAGAGGGGATCTCTAGACGTAGCCGAGCGGGAATTCCGCGTGTGTCTGGAAAAGAACCCGCAAGGGGCGGAAGTTTCTTCCTGGCTGGGGGCGGTGCTGGCTTTGGAGAACACGCCGGATAAACGGGTGGAAGCTGTGTGGCATCTGGCGCGGGCTTCGGCTCTGGATGGTGAGAACTCGCTTTCGGCGGTGCAGCGCCGCGATGCCCGGGCGATGCTGGAGCGGGTGTACCGGTTCCATCATGGCGATCTGGACGGACTGGATCCGATTACGGTGCAGGCGGCGGCGAGTGCCGCGCCTCCTGCGCAGTTCCGGATTGAGACGGCTCCCGAGGTGCAACTGCGGAAGCAGGATGAGCTGCTGGCGCAGACGAACCCGGAATTGTTGACCTGGCTGCGGGTGCGAAGGCAGTTGGAAGGGCCGGATGCGGCCAAGAACTTCGAGGCGCTGAAGAGTGCTCCGCTGGGAAAGCTGAAGGGGCGGCTGATTCGACATACCCCGGCTACGAAGCCGACGGAAGTTGTGGTGGCTTTGCAGGAGGCACCCGTGGAAGAGGTGACGATCAAGCTGGATGCCGCTCTTTTGGGGAAGGCCGAGGCTGGGACGGTGCTGGAGTTTGAGGGTGCTGTGGTGGAGTCGTGGAGCGCGCAGCCGTTTTTGATGACGGTGCGGGTGGAGAAGGATAAGCTTTTGGGTTGGCCGGTAGTTGGAAAGCGCTGAGGG
>JBDUEM010000306.1:0-8657 GCA_040002435.1 Bryobacteraceae bacterium | reverse complement strand
GCGGCGGCTTTCCTCGGTTCTGGAGAATATCGGCGACGGATTCGCGATTTTGGACAGGGAATGGCGCTATGTATTTCTGAATGAACAGGCCGCGAACATTCGCGGGATGCGCAGGCAGGAACTGCACGGAACTTCCTATTGGGAAGGCAGGGACGATCCCGGGTCGCTGCGCTCCTACCAGGAGTTTCACCGTGCCCTGAATCAGAACGTCAGTGTTCATTTCGAAGAACCGTCCTCTGACGGAAAGTTCTGGTTTACGGTGGATGCTTACCCGTCGCCGGAGGGTCTTTCCGTTTTCATCCGCGACATCACCTCAAGCCGGCAAGCTGCGCAGGATCTTCAACTCAGTAATGAACGTTTCCGCCGGTTGTATGAGGCGAATCTGGTGGGCATCACTTTCTGGAACGTAAACACCGGAGTGACGGACGGCAACGACGAATACTTCCGGCTGGCGGGCGTCACGCGGGAAGAATTCGCCGATCGCGGCGGTATCCGGTTTCAGGAACTTACACCGCCGGAACACCGAGAGAAGGAAGACCGGGTAGTCCAACACATGTTGGAAACCGGCACTTCGGGCTTATACGAAAAAGAGTATGTCCACAGGGACGGAAAACGTGTTCCGGTAATCATTGGACTCGCCCTGCTGGACAAATCCAACCAGGAAGGCGTTTCGTTCGTTTTGGACATCACGGACCGGAAAATGGCCGAGCGGCGCTTCCGTCAACTGACAGATCACGCACCGGTACTGATCTGGATCGCCGGGACCGACAACGGCTTCCATTTCTTCAACAAACCCTGGCTCGAATTCACCGGCCGGACCATGGAGCAGGAAATTGGATTGGGCTGGTCGGAAGGCGTGCATCCCGACGACTTAAAACGCTGTATGGCGCTCTATCTCGTCTCGTTTGAAGCGCGCCAGCGTTTCCGCATGGAATTCCGCCTGCGAAGGAATGACGGGCAGTGGCGCTGGATTCTGGTGGATGGGCAGCCGATGTATTCGATTGCAGGCACATTTGACGGCTTCATCGGATCCTCCATCGACATTACGGACCGGCGAAATGTGGAAGAAGCATTGGAGCGCACCAATTTAGCCCTCCGGCGGTCCAACGAGGATTTGCGGCAATTTGCCTATGCCGCCAGCCATGACCTGCAGGAGCCTCTGCGGATGGTCAGTCTTTATTCACAGCTTCTGGCGAAGCGCTATAAAGGCCGGCTGGACACAGAGGCAGATCAATACATAGACATCACCACGAATGGGGCCAACCGGATGCATGAACTGGTTCACGATCTGCTCGCGTTCACGCAGGCTGCCGAAGGGCCGGCCGGTACGGACATGGTTGTCTCGAGCGCGGAGACTCTGGAGCGAACCATTGCCGGGATGCAGTTGGCCGAGGCTGGGGCAACCGTGACGCATGGCGATTTGCCCGACGTGGCGATGCATTCACAGCACCTCTCGCAGTTGTTTCAGAACCTGATAGGGAACGCGGTGAAGTATAAAGGCCCCGAGCCCCCGGTCATTCATGTGTCGGCGCAGCGGGAGGTCGCAATGTGGGTGTTTTCGGTGAAAGATAACGGAATGGGTATCGATCCGCGGTATCACACGCGAATCTTCGGAATCTTCAAGCGCTTGCATCGCGAGGAGTATCCCGGCACCGGAATCGGACTCGCCATCTGCTCACGAATTGTGGAGCGGTACGGAGGTCGGATTTGGGTGGAATCCGAACTCGGGAAGGGCGCGGATTTCCTATTTACACTGCCGCTGGCGCGAACTGGCTCCTGATCCCGCCTTCGCGGTTCCTCGGCAAGGGAGTGCCGCATCGCCTGCGGGCCTATCTGTTAAAATGAAGTTCTCCCATGAAGTTTGGCGTCGTAGTCTTTCCTGGCAGTAATTGCGATCATGATTCCTGGTTCGCAGTTTCGCAGAACCTTGGCGAAACGGCAGAATTTATCTGGCATGACGCCACCCGGCTAGGCGACGTGGATGCCGTCATCCTGCCGGGCGGCTTCTCCTACGGTGACTACCTGCGCTGCGGCGCGATTGCCCGTTTTTCACCGGTGATGTCGGCGGTGGCAAAATTTGCGGCTGATGGCGGGCTGGTGCTGGGCATCTGCAACGGTTTCCAGATCCTGGTGGAAAGCGGACTTCTGCCTGGGGCCCTGATGCGCAACCGCGGGTTGAAGTTTCTTTGCAAGGAAGTGGAATTGCGTACCGAGACAACAACCTCGCCGTTTACTCAGGGCGGTTCACCGGGCCAGATTCTGCGCATGCCCATTGCGCACGGAGAAGGGTCGTACTTTGCGGATGAACGCACACTGGACGAACTGGAAGCGGAGGATCGCGTAGCGTTCCGCTACGTGCAGAATCCGAACGGCTCCGCGCGCGACATCGCCGGTATCCTGAACGCCGGCCGCAATGTCTTGGGCATGATGCCACACCCTGACCGCGCCGGCGAGCCGTTAATGGGTTCGAGCGACGGACTGGTGATCCTGAAATCGATGGTCTCCAGCCTGGCGGTCAAATAAGAATGGTTGCAATTACACCCGAAGTCATCACGGCGCACCAGTTGACCGTGGCGGAGTACGAGAAGATTGTCTCTCTCCTCGGCCGCGAGCCAAGCTATACCGAGCTGGGCATTTTCAGCGTGATGTGGAGCGAGCATTGTTCCTACAAGAGCTCGCGCTTGCATCTGAAAAAACTGCCCACGCGCAGCGAGCTGGTGCTGCAAGGTCCCGGCGAAAACGCCGGAATCATTGATATCGGAGATGGATGGGCAATCGCGTTCAAGATTGAATCCCACAACCACCCGAGTTTTATCGAGCCCTTTCAGGGCGCAGCCACCGGCGTCGGCGGCATTCTACGTGACATTTTCACCATGGGAGCGCGGCCCATTGCGGTCATGGATGCGCTTCGGTTCGGGCCGCTGGACGATGCCCGGCATGGGGCGCGAAACGCCCGCATTGTGGAGGGCGTCGTCAGCGGCATCGCGCACTACGGGAATTGTTTTGGCGTTCCAACTGTTGGCGGCGAGTGTGTGTTTGAGGCAAGCTACAACGGCAATCCGCTGGTAAATGTCTTCGCACTGGGAGTGTTTCGCAAGGGCGAAGTCTTTTACGGGAAAGCTGCAGGCGTGGGGAATCCGGTAATTTACGTCGGCGCCAAGACCGGGCGCGACGGCATTCACGGCGCTTCGATGGCGTCTGCGGAATTCACGGAAGAATCCAAGCAGAAGCGTCCAAATGTCCAGGTGGGCGATCCGTTTCTGGAAAAGCTGCTGCTGGAGGCGTGCCTCGAGGCCATGCAGACCGGCGCGATTGTCGGCATTCAGGACATGGGTGCGGCGGGGCTGACAAGTTCCAGTTGCGAGATGGGCAGCCGCGCCGGCACCGGTGTCGAGTTCGACATGCAATATGTGCCGCAGCGTGAGACCGGAATGACTCCGTATGAAGTGATGTTGTCCGAATCTCAGGAGCGGATGCTGCTGGTGGCTGAGAAGGGCCGGGAAGAGGAAGTTTTCCAGGTGTTCCATAAGTGGGGCCTCGATGCCGTGACAATTGGCGTGGTCACCGATACGGGTAAGCTTTGCGTAAAGGACCATGGCACGGTGGTGGCGGAGATTCCGAACCGCGCTCTGGCCGATGAGGCACCCTTATATGACCGGCCTCATGGCGTTCCTCCGCTGCGCAATGCGCCGATGGAAGGGCCGGAGTTTTCCAGTAAGGGCCTCGCTGGAGATTTGGAAGCGTTGATCAGTTCGGCGGATCTTTGTTCGAAACGCTGGATCTGGGAGCAGTACGACTACATGGTCCGGACAAATACGCTGGCGGGTCCCGGCGGCGACGCGGCTATTGTACGCATCAAAGAAACGGAAACCTCCATTGCGATGTCGCTCGACGGAAACGGGCGCTACTGCTATCTCTCACCGCGCGAAGGCACGAAACTGATCATCGCCGAGTGCTGCCGCAA
The DNA here is from genome assembly GCA_040002435.1 of Bryobacteraceae bacterium. GTDB lineage: Bacteria > Acidobacteriota > Terriglobia > Bryobacterales > Bryobacteraceae > JANXXV01. The sequence continues at coordinate 4,693 of JBDUEM010000306.1, read as the reverse complement.
TCTGTCCACGGTGGGCGCACTGCCGGTGGCCACGACCAACAATTTGAACTTCGGGAATCCGGAGCGACCGGAGATCATGGCGCAATTGGTGGAGTCGATTGAAGGAATGGCCGAGGCGTGCGCATTCTTTGAAACGCCGATCACAGGCGGGAATGTAAGCCTCTACAACGAAACGCTCGGCGATGCCATTTATCCTTCGCCGGTGGTTGGAATTGTAGGGCTGATGAAGACGACCGCTCCAACGACTATGGATTTCAAACAGCCCGGACGCGATATCGTTCTGGTTGGCGGTCTGGGCTCCTGCGACTCCGTTCATTTCGGAGGTACGCAATACGTAAAACAAATCCTCAAAGATTTGTGGGGGATGCCGCCGGCGCTCGATATGGATTATGAGAAGCGCGTACAGGCGGCCATCAGGCAGATTGTTGTGGCAGGGCTGGCCGAATCCGCGCATGATGTAAGCGACGGCGGCCTGGCCGTGGCGCTCGCGGAATCGGCGCAAACAGTTGGGGCGCAGATTGAGCTCGACAGCGATTTGAGGCCGGAATTTCTGCTGTTTCACGAAGGCCCGTCGCGCATTTTGATTTCAACTGATAACCTCGCCGGCGTGCAGCAGATTGCCGCCGCGCAGGGCGTGGAAGCGCCCAGGGTCGGTGTTACTATGGCAGGGTGGGTGGAAGTGCACAATCGAAATTCTTCCCTGCTCCGTTGCAGTGTTTCCCGCTTGCGAGAACTCCGTGAGAATTCACTAGAAGGTTTGCTGCATGCCCGAACACATTAGCGAGAATCAACAGGACAAATTCAAAGATGAATGCGGGGTGTTTGCGATTTACGGCCACCCCGAAGCGGCCAATCTTGCGTACCTGGGCCTCTATGCGTTGCAACATCGGGGTCAAGAAAGCGCAGGGATAGCCTCCAGCGACGGCCGGGAGATTTACTGTCACAAGGCAATGGGCCATGTGGCGGATATCTTTACGCCGGAAGTGGTGGGCAGTCTGCCGGGCGTACTGGCCATTGGGCATACTCGCTACTCCACAGCCGGGGACACCGTGCTCCGCAATGCACAGCCGTTTTCCGTTGCGTGCAATAAGGGCCTCATCGCTGTTGCTCATAACGGAAACATCACTAATGCGGGAGAACTGCGCCGCGAACTGGAGCAGGAAGGGTCGATTTTCCAGGCTTCCAGCGATACGGAAGTCATATTGCATCTGGTCGCCCGGTCACGCGAGCGCACTCTTGCGGGCGCGTTGCGCGAAGCTCTGCTGCAACTGGAAGGCGCGTTTTCGCTGGTCTTTCTGGCGCAGGACTGCGTCATTGTGGCGCGGGATCCTCATGGATTCCGCCCGTTGGCCATGGGGCAGCTGGAATTGTCGGGGGACCGGATCTCCTACGTTTTTGCGTCGGAGACGTGCGCCTTTGATTTGATCGACGCGGTTTACATGAACGACGTGGAACCGGGTGAGATGGTGATCGTAGGCCCGAAGGGGATGAGCCGCGAACGCTACGCTCCGTCGCACAGCCGCGCGCATTGCGCCTTCGAACACGTCTATTTTTCACGCCCTGACTCCATCGTCTTTGGCCGCTCCGTGCAGCAGTCCCGTGAGATGCTGGGGCGGCTGTTGCACCGCGAACATCCAACGACGGCGGATGTCGTTGTACCTGTTCCCGATTCCGGAGTCGCGGCGGCGCTGGGATACTCGGCCGAGTCCGGCATTCCTTTCCGCCAGGCTTTGATCCGTAACCACTATGTGGGCCGCACGTTCATCGAGCCCTCGCAGGCAATTCGTGATTTCGGCGTTAAGTTGAAGTTGAATCCCATCCGGCATTTGCTGGAAGGCAAGAGCGTGGTGCTGGTGGACGATTCCATCGTGCGCGGAACAACCAGCCGCAAGATCGTACGTATGGTGCGCAATGCCGGCGCGCGCGAAGTGCATTTACGCATCTCCTGTCCGCCCACCGTTTCCCCCTGTTTCTATGGTGTGGATACGCCCCGCAAGAGTGAACTGATTGCCGCCAACCATACGGTCGATGAGATCCGGCGCTATGTCGAAGCCGATTCCATCGGCTATCTTTCGCATGAGTCCTTGCGCACTGCAGTGGCGGATACCAAAAATAATTACTGCTACGCCTGTTACACAGGCGATTACCCCACAGACCTGATTCACATTCAGGAGCTGATGGGAGCGAAGGCCAATCGTTAGCGCGATGTCGGCTGTTGTCGCGCAGTCCGCATTACGCGTTCCGCATTCGCGCATCCGCGAACTGGCGGAGATCGCCATGGGTATGGATGGCGTGCTGAAGCTATACTTCGGCGAATCGAACGTTCCCACTCCCGAGTTCATCAAACGCGCGGCGCAGAAGGCGATGGCCGATGGATTCACGTTTTATACGGAGAATGCCGGTCTGCCGTCGCTGCGCAAAGCCCTGGCGCGTTATTACGAAGACATGCAGGGAGTAACGCTGGATCCGATGGGTGAAATTGTAATCACCACTTCCGGCGTCCAGGCGCTGAACGCTGGGATTCGCTGCATGCTCGATCCAGGCGATGAGGCTTTGGTGTTGACGCCGGCGTGGCCGAATGGGTCTTCTATCATCACCATGGCGAATGCGGTACCAGTCGAGATACCGCACGTGCTGCGCGGAGAACGTTACTACATCGATTTTGACGCGATGGAAGCGGCGGTCACGCCGCGCACGCGCATGCTGCTGTATACATCGCCGTCGAACCCTCTGGGCTGGGTAGCCACTGACGAAGAGCAGCAGCAGATTCTCGATTTCACACGCAAGCACGGTCTTTGGCTGATGGCCGATGAAGTTTACGAGCGGCTTTATTATCCTGCCGAGGGTGGCAATCCCCCGGCGCCCTCCATCCTGAAGAAGTGCACCAGGGAAGATGCTGTCGTAGTGGTGCAATCTTTTTCGAAGACGTATTGCATGACGGGATGGCGGCTGGGTTGGATTGTAGGCCGCAGGGATCTGGTAGCACGGGCCACGCAGTTGAACGAGTTCATCATCTCCCACGCACCCAGCTTCACGCAGCGCGCGGGCGAGACGGCTCTGGTTTGGGGCGAAGATACCTTGAAGCAGATGCATGCGGGATTGAAGGCGAATCGCGATTTCTGTCTGACGGCGCTCCGAAAGATGAAGGGCGTGACGATTCCGAAACCGGACGGCGCATTCTACCTCTTTCCGAAAGTGGAGGGACTGACGGATTCCTTCGCGTTTTGCAAACAACTACTGCTGGAGACCCAGGTCGGGCTGGCGCCGGGAGTGGCATTCGGCGCCGGTGGCGAAGGATCCATCCGGCTTTGCTACGCGGCAGACCAGTCTATCCTGGCTCCGGCGATGGAGAGATTGGGTCTTTTCCTGCAATCTTGGCCGTAGGATGGGTTGTGCTGACCCGCGACGTCATTCTGAGGCTTTGCGGCTGCTGTCGGATCGTCTGCGAGACATGGGTATCGTCGGCGAAATTAATATATTCGGCGGCACGTCCATGGTGTTGGCCTTCCAGGCTCGTCAATCCACGAAGGACGTTGACGCGATCTTCGCTCCAGCCAATGAGGTTCGCGAAGCGGCTCGCTCGGTTGCCGGCCAACTTGACCTGCCTATTGATTGGCTCAACGACGCTGTCAAAGGCTTTGTGTCGGAACGGTCTCGCTTCGAGAAGATAGAAGGGCTTGAATTTTCTAACCTCCGGGTTCAAACTCCAATTGCAGAATACTTGCTGGCAATGAAGGTAATGGCCGCGCGTGCCGGACTTTCCGGGGAGAGAGGCGACGGTGAGGACTTTGCCTTTCTCATTGAGCGGTTGAAATTGAAGAATTCTGACGACGTATTGGAAATCGTTCAGTATTACAACCCCGCGCAAATCTTGCCACGGTCTGTTTATCTTGTCGATGAGATTTTCGACGAACGGCGGAGAAACGCGGAGGACGTCGGATGACACGGCCCCAAACCCTCGCCGAAGTTGCTCTCGAATGTCCGTCACTCAACGAATTCTCGATGCGGCTGGCAGACTTCCTCCATGAGTTTGCCGCACATCCTGAGATCCGTATGCTCAGTGACGAACCTACCCTGCTCCGCGATTCTATCGGATCGGGTGAAGTAGCCGACGCATATTTGGCAGCAACAGCCGCGGCTCTTGCCCGCCAATTGCACGTTCGCCGCCCGGAGTGGACGGAGGCCCCCGAAAGATATCTGCGCCGTCCCTGGTTTGCGCGTCCCGGTGCAAGCATGCGTGCCTGTCTGCTTTTGGAGAGCCCCTCGGCATTTCGAGAACGTAATCTGTTTGTCACTGCCAATGCGTTGTCGGTGGCCTGACTCAGTTAGACTGGCTCCATGCTACGATTCCTCGCCGCCCTGCTTGCCGCGGCTGTCGCGTTTGCACAGCCTTCCACCCGCGAACTGAACGATTTGAACTGGATGGAGTTTCAGGAGCTCGTGCCGAAGCAGATCACTACGGTCTTGCTGCCGACTGGCACGCTCGAAGCTCACGGCGTTGCCAACAACGGCGCCGACAACACGGCGCCTCTTGCCATCGCACGCCAGATTGCGCCCAGGGTGAACGGCTTGGTCGCGCCACTGGTGAACTATGGGATGACGGGAAACCTGGACGCCTATCCCGGAGGCATGACCATCAGTGAATCGTCATACCGTGCCTTCCTGGGCGATATTTTCGATGGTTTTGCGCGGC
>JBDUEM010000305.1:0-8834 GCA_040002435.1 Bryobacteraceae bacterium | reverse complement strand
GCACCAGCCCCGCCATGGTCATGCTGCTGTCTTCCTCCTCCTCGGAAGCCGACATTCGCATGAGCTGCTCTCTCAAGGCGGACGGCTACGTTACCAAGCCTTTTAGCGCGCTAAACCTCGCCACAAGATTACGGAACATCACCGCGGGATGCCGCTCCGTCGAACCCCGGCCCCTACGAACTGTTCAATTGCCCCTCTCGCGGTAGCTTACCCTGCGCTTTTTAACCCTTTCCGCCGCACCGCTGACGAAGCCTTTCACGATCACAGGTTTTTTCGAAAAATCGACATAAGAGATTCAACGGTTTATCCGAAAAGTTTCTCGTGGGTGAATAGCTCGCCGCCTAGTCTCGAATCAGCCGAGACAGTTTCACCCCAAATTTCTCGGCAAAGGAGAGACAACCAAATGGACGAACTGCCTTTTCCACCACTACCCGTTCCCGATTTCTTCCTGTGGTTCTAATCTTCCCTTCAAGACCACCGTGCGTTACACAGGCGCACTGATTCCAGGCAACACATTCTGAGGAATTTTAACTTCCTTCCATCTGGTATGCTTCCTTAGGAGTGTCCGTTCAAGTGCACTCCTAAGGAACGCCAGCGCCCTAGCGTGGCAGTATCCCCGGCGGTGGGATCATGCGCGCTCTCCTGCTGTGTGTATTGCTTGCGGTCACGGCCTTGACCGCTGGTAACATCCGGAGCCTTCCCCTCAAGCATTCTCCAACTCCTGTTACCCCGCCCGATCTGCGCGACCTCATCGTTTCGGCGAACAGGCTCTTTCTGTCGAGGGATTTTCCCCAAGCTATCGCTCTGTATCAGAAAGGCGTGCAACTTTCCAGTGCACGCAATGAAATACGTTCTAAAGGGCGCTTTCTTCACGGCCTTGGCAACTGCTATCTCCTCACCGCGGATTACCAGACCGCGGTAGCCCAATACCTGAAATCCCGGGAAGTGTCTCAGAGCGTCGCCGACTGGATCACAGTCGCTCTCGTCTCCACCAGCCTCTATACCGCCTACAGCCGCATGGGCGATCTGGCATCCGCTTCTCAATCCATGCAGGAAGCCCTGGCCTCCATGCCCTGGGATCAGGTCAAGGGCAATCTGCCCCACGTCCTCATCAACCTCGCGAATGCAAAAAGCAAACAGGGAGATTTCGACGCTGCCGAGCGCTATTTCGGCACCGCAATTACTGCCGCTGACGATCTGGGGGACAATATTGCTGCCGTCGAGGCGTGGAGTGGACTCGGCCACCACTACTTACTCTGCAAAGAACTCTCCCAAGCCGACCATGCCTATACACGTGCTTTTTACCTCCGGAAAATGGCTAAAGTCGGCAGTCCGGCAGAGTCCGATCTCGAGTTCGGTATGCTTCGCTTGGCGCAGGGAGATTCTCCCTCGGCTATCCGGTTTCTTGAGGAAGGTCTCGCGATTGCCCGCCGGCAATCTATCGGGTTTCCGGTGATGGTGTTCTATCGATATCTGGGACGTGCGCGCGCCGCCGCTGGAGATCTCCGTGGGGCCTTCGAGGATCTGGAAACCGCCCTCACCCTGGCGAAGGATTGGCGTCTCGACGTTGTTCCTACAGACGTGTCCCGAACGGGTGCTGAGGTTACGCTGCAGGATCTCTACAGCGACTACATCGAGACCGGCATGAAGCTCTATGCGCTGCACCCATCTCCCGACATGTCCTATCGGATGTTTCTGGCAGCCGAAGGGAACCGCGCGGTCAGCTTCCGCGAGCGCCTCCAAACACGGAAAGAACTTCCGTCGGCGTATTGGAAGACCCTTGATGAGTTACAACGGGCGGAAATCGTCCGGTTTCGTAACAATACAGACGAGCAGAAGGACACTGTCGACCGGTTGAGGCTCCGCTTGGCTCAAATCGAATTCCAAGCCAAGGTACTAACCCTTGGTCACAGTACCAACTCCCGCCGGAAAAATGAGAACTCTGGGTCAGTTAAATCACTAAAACCTATTCAAGGGCTTATCACTCAGGATGAGGCCCTAATCAGTTTTCACCTAGGAGAAACGCAATCATACGTCTGGGCATTTACGAAAGAGGGATTTCACGTCTGCAGCTTGCCACGACGTGCGTGGATTTCCGATTCAGTGCGAGCGTTTCAGGAGGCGGTGCGAACCGGGGCGGCCGACGCTGTGATCTTGGGCCGGACTCTCTACCATACCCTTTTCGGCGCCCTGCCGCCTGGTGTGGTCAACAAAAAACAATGGCTTCTCATCCTCGACGACACACTGTTTGCAATGCCCGCGCCGGCGCTGGTCGTCTCCAACGCATCGGCCCCCACAAGATACCTCATCGAGAGGAACTCGCTTCGCGTATTGCCGACGGCGGAAATGTTGCGGCTATCACCCCAGGAATCTCCCTCGGGGCCCTTTCTGGGTGTCGGAGATCCAATCTACAACACGGCGGACTCGCGCTGGCATCCGGTCCAGGTCAAACACTTCTCCTGGTCAACCTTGTTCCATTTCGCACGAACGAACCCAATCGCATCGAATCCCGAACTCACGCGCCTTGTCGGCAGCGGGCGCGAAGTGCAGGTCTCGGCCGCAGCGTGGCAAAGCAACTTTCCGGCGGCAGCGCGGAACACTCCCGTTCTGCTGCAGGGAAAATTGTGCCAACGAACCCAAATCGAAGACCACCTGAAGGCCGGACCGATCGTGGTCCATTTCGCCGCCCACGTTGTACAGCCTCCGAAGCGGCCCGAGGAGGCGCTGATCGCCATCGGTCTCGATTCCGCAGGCGAACCGGACTTCCTCACCATCAGCGAGATTTCGAACTGGCGTTACGCTCTGGACTTGGTTGTCTTGAGCGGATGCAGTTCGGGAACCGGCAAGGCGCTTCCGGGGGCGGGCCTGTTTGGGTTAAGCCGTGCCTGGTTGATAGCCGGAGCGCGCACGGCAATCGCCAGCCAGTGGGCTACCCCAGACGACAGTGGAACGCTTTTTCGAACGTTCTATCAGTCCCTGGCCCCTCCCGGACACGGACTATCGTCGGCCGCCGATGCCGATGCTCTGCAGAAGGCGCAGGTGGAGATGTTGCGCTCCCAAACCTGGCGCTCCGAACCGAAGTTTTGGGCGGCCTTCTTCGTGGTCGGAAAGGACTGATGCATGTTGACTGTTGATCCCGATATGGAACAAAGTGCCGGAAACACGGACCCGGTACTTCCGTCTGAAACTCCTGTAGCAACTTCCACCACCGATTGGGTTTCTCTAGTAGAGAGGATTAAGGCCGGCAGTGAAGAGGGGATGACGGAGCTCTACCGTCTGTTCTCCAAGGGCATCCGCTTCTACCTTTGCCGCCAGCTGGGTCCGCAGGAATTGGACGACAAAGTGCACGATACTTTCCTCATTGTTGTACAGGCGATTCGCCGCGGGGATTTGCGCGAACCGGAGCGGCTGATGGGCTTTGTTCGCACCGTTGTACGGCGCCAGGTTGCGGCCTATATTGAGGAGGCCGTTCAAACCCGCAGGGAACAGTTGGATATAGAATCGGGAGTGATTGTGGCGGACGCCAAGCGCAACCCGGAAGAGAAGGCCATCGGCCGTCAGAATGAGGATCTGATGGTGCAGGTGTTGCGCAGCATGTCGGGCCGCGACCGGGATATCCTGACGCGCTTCTATTTGAACGAGCAATCCCAGGAGCGGATCTGCGCCGACATGAACTTGAGTGAAACGCAATTCCGTCTCCTGAAGTCCAGGGCCAAGGCGCGATTTGGAGAGTTGGGCAAAAAAAAACTACAAAATAGGTTGAATGGCCCAAGTTTAATGAGAACAATTGTGACTGCAGCGCACTCTGTTTAGCGAGGCCCGGTTGCTCTGGTACTTGAGCGGCCGTGGGTACTGGAGAGACTATGAATAGTTCCCATTTGACAGATGATCGTATTGAAAACTACTCCATGGGCAAATTGGGCGAACCGGAAATTGCCGAAGTGGAGGAACATCTCTTATTCTGTGCAGAGTGCCAGGAACAAGTTGCCAGAATGGATGAATTTGTCAAGGCCATTCGCACAGCCGCCACGCGAACCAGCACAGAGACGCCCAGTATTTGGGGCAGGGCAAGCGCGCTGTTCTCGCTCCACCCCGGCTCGGTTTGGGCGGGCGCTGTCGCTGTTGCGTCGGCCATTTTTCTCGTTGGCTTTCTGCCGGTTACATCCCCTGACGTGCAGTATCTGGCTCTGAGTACTGTTCGTGGGCCGGAGTCCTCGGTCCCTCACGCCAAGACCAACGCACCTATCGATCTTGAGTTCGATGTGACTGACCTGCCCGCTTCGCCGATTTACACCATAGAACTGGTGGACCGCACGGGCGCTGTGGTGCGGGATTTCACGAACGAACCCAAATCGTCAAAGCTGAACATTCGCATCGGCGAAAAGCTCCGCCCCGGTCAATATTGGATTCGCCTTTACGGCAATTCCTTAAAGACCGACCTTCTGAGGGAATACGCGCTGAAGGTCGATTAGACCAGTGCGTCAAAAGACGCGGCGGGTCAATCGCTGGACGTTAAACTTCGCGGTGTCGGCGACGGCCATTACGGCCATGACACCGGCCTGTACGGGGTCCGTCACCACCAGGTCCGCGGCGTCGGGAACGCTGCCGGCCATATTTAGACTGATCACCAGCAGACCCTGAGCCCGTACTTCCATCACGGCCTCGTCGATGTCGCCGCCCATTAGGGATCCCGCCAGAACGAGCGCGCGCGCCCGCGGCAGATTTGGCACCGCCCGAACCGCGTCGGCCAGCGCCTGCTCGCCTACCAGCGGGATGGTGTCTACCGAAATATGCTCGCCCCGGATATTGTGCCGGTCCGCCTCAGAGATCGCCCCGATGGCTACCTGTCCCACCTGCGCGCCTCCGCCGATGATGATGATCCGTTTACCGAAGATCTTCCCAAGGCTCTTCACCACGCTTACTTTGGTAACGATGCTGAGTGCCTCCAGGTCGGCGACCAGTTTCGCGGAGTCGTCCGGCAGCTCGATCTCGAAGTAGATGCTGGATTCCGGCGGGCGGCTTTCCAGGATGTCTACCGATGAAATATCCCCGCCATGCCCGGCCATCACCCCAGTGAGCTGATGCAAAACGCCTGGCCCGGCTTTTGCACGAACGACAACCCCAATCTTTTCCGCCATGGTGCTAGCTCGCCTCGTATTTCTTCAGAATCGCGTCCCACAGTCCCTGCGCCGCCAGAATCATTTCCACCGCTTCGCGAACAGCCCCCGAACCGCCCGGCTGCTTGGTGACCATGTGCGCGGCGCGTTTCACTTCGGCCCGCGCATTCGCCGTGGCAATGGCCAGCCCCACCCGCTTCATGACGACGATGTCCGTGAGATCGTCGCCGATGTAGGCGACCTGATCCTTGTGGATCTTGGCATCGGCAAGGATCTCATTGAGGATCGGAATCTTTTCGATATGGCCCTGATACACGTAGGAGAATTTGCATTGGCGGGCCCGCTCGTCGGTGGCGGGAGAAACGCGCCCGCTGATCAGCCCGGTCTTGATCCCATTCCAGGAGAGCCACTGCAGGGCGATGCCGTCCTGCGAATCAAATCCCTTGGTCTCCACCATCTTGCCCGAAGCATCCGGCACGTTGTACAGCCGTCCGTCCGTCAGGACGCCGTCGACGTCCATTAATAAGAGCTTTATGCCGGCCGCCAATTCCTGTGCACTCAAAATAGGGTCTCCTAGAAATAATTGCGGCGGCGTCACCTACAATGAGGATGTTGGCATCTCAGTGCTGGATCGGGTCGCCGGAATCATCTCTCGTTATAGCATGATCGCTCCGGGCGGACGCGTTGGCGTAGCCGTTTCGGGAGGTGCCGATTCCGTTTGTTTACTGCATCTTCTCAAGGAACTGGCGCCCGTTCTCGGCTTGTGCCTCACCGTGGTTCATCTGAACCACAAACTTCGCGGCGCCGAGTCGGATGGGGATGAGGAATTTGTTCGTGATCTTGCCGCTTCACTCGAGTGTCCGCTGCTGGCCGGAACCGCCAATGTCGCCGGCGCCGGCGGCAACCTCGAAGAGGCGGGGCGTGAAGCGCGCCGCAGCTTCTACCGAAGCCTGATCGCCTCCAGCGGGCTCGATCGGGTAGCCACCGGGCACACCTCATCCGATCAGGCGGAAACGGTTCTCTACCGCTTGTTGCGCGGGTCGGGAACGGCGGGGATCTCCGCCATCCGGCCGTTCACCGCGGATGGGATCATCCGGCCCCTGATCGATTGTAACCGCGAGGAAGTAGAGGCGTATCTCACTCAGCGGGGGATCCGGTGGCGCGAAGACCGCACGAACCAGGACAGGGCTTTCCAGCGCAACCGGATCCGCCACGATCTGCTGCCTCAGCTTCGGAAGGAATACAATCCCGCTTTGCCCCAGGCGCTGGCTCAAATGGCCGTGCTGGCCCAGGAGGACGAACAATACTGGGGAGCCGAAATGGACCGCATCGCGTCTAAGGAATTGAAACAATCGGGTGGGGCGGTCTTTCTCGTCTGCCCGAGGCTTGTGGCGATGCCGGGAGCGGTAGCGCGGCGGTTGCTCCGGCGCGCTGTCTCCCTGGCGAAAGGCGACCTCCGTCAGATCGACTTTGAACACATTGATGCGCTGCTGCAGCTGGCGGCCGGCGGCGAAGGTCACGGTCGTCTGCAACTGCCTGATCTGGATGTTTTTAGATCGTTTGAATGGATGCGTATTGCGCCGCCGCGCGCCGGGTCCCGGAGCGACAGGGACTATTGCTATGAGGTGGTTCCGCCGATAAGAGTGAGAATTCCCGGAGAAGGTTTTAGTATCCGGTTGGATCTGTTGGAGATGTCGGGAGGGATCCCTCTTGACCGCGCAGAAACGGGATATACTGAGACCAGTGGTTTGCTCGACCTGGAGCGGCTGGCGGTAGACGGGACTGTGGACCGGCTGGCACTTCGAAATTGGCGGCCTGGCGATAGGTACTCCCGTCCGGGGCGGTCCACTGAAAAGGTGAAAACCTTGTTTCAGCAGCAGCGTATCCCCATCTGGGAACGCCAGGGGTGGCCGATTCTGACAATCGGCGACAGAATTGTTTGGGTGAGAAGGTTTGGCGCGGCGGCCGAAGTCTCATCATCGGCAAGCACAAGTAGGGCAGTTTGCGTAACAGAGATTGCCGAGGCTGGCTAGGGGGCGGTTCAGCGAATGAGACACAAACTTCATAAGCTTGAATCTAACCAGCGAAACTTCGCGTCTTTACTAACAGTGGCAGAGTGGCTTGCCATACGCGTAATCAGGGAGATGTAATGAACTCAAATGTGAAGACGGCCGTGTTGTGGATCGTTCTGGTCTGCGTCGCCGTTCTGTTGTACGTGGTAGTGAAGTCGGGGCGCGGGCCGACTGAGGTCCAGTATTCGTTTACGGACTTCATGAACCAGGTGGACCAGGGTAAGGTCAAGAAGGTGAGCATCAGCGGCACCGACGTGAAGGGTATTCTCAGCGACTCGACGAACTTCAAGACGCTGGCTCCGGTAAACTATACCGACTATTACAAGACCCTCCGTGACAAGAATGTAAACCTGGAATTCCACGAAGCAAGCTCCGGCAACTATATTTCGATCCTGCTGAATGCAATTCCATTCGTCCTGCTGCTGGCGTTTTGGATTTTCATGATGCGCCAGATGCAGAGCGGAGGAAACAAAGCCTTGAGTTTCGGCAAGAGCCGGGCCCGGCTTCATTCCTCACAGCAAAAGAAAGTGACATTTAAGGATGTGGCGGGCGTGGAGGAAGCCAAGGAAGAGCTGGCTGAAATCATTGAATTCCTCCGTGAGCCGCAAAAGTTTCAAAAACTCGGTGGACGGATTCCAAAGGGTGTACTGCTCATTGGACCTCCGGGTACCGGTAAGACCTTGCTCGCCCGTGCCATTGCAGGCGAGGCCAATACGCCGTTCTTCTCCATCTCCGGGTCGGACTTCGTCGAAATGTTTGTTGGCGTCGGTGCAAGCCGCGTGCGCGATCTTTTCGAGCAGGGGAAGAAGAACGCTCCGTGCATCATCTTCATCGATGAAATCGATGCCGTGGGCCGTCATCGCGGCGCGGGTTTAGGTGGTGGTCACGATGAGCGTGAGCAGACTCTGAATCAGTTGCTGGTGGAGATGGACGGGTTTGAATCGAATGAAGGCGTCATTCTGGTGGCGGCCACCAACCGTCCCGACGTCCTTGATCCCGCGCTGCTGCGCCCCGGCCGTTTCGACCGCCGGGTAGTGGTGGGCCGTCCGGATGTGAAGGGAAGGGAAATGATTCTTCGAGTCCACACCAAGAAAACTCCCCTCTCCGATGATGTCGATCTGGGAGTCATCGCCCGCGGCACCCCCGGCTTTGCCGGTGCGGATTTGGCGAACCTGGTGAACGAAGCGGCGCTGGTGGCCGCCCGGCAGAATCGCAAAGTTGTCTCGCAGATTGACTTCGAACTGGCGAAAGACAAAGTCATCATGGGCGTGGAGCGGAAGTCGCTGATCGTCAGTGATGAAGAGAAGAAGAACACCGCCTACCACGAAGCTGGCCATGCGCTGGTTGCCATGCTGATTCCCGAGGCGGACCCGCTACACAAGGTCACCATCATTCCGCGTGGAATGGCGCTGGGCTTGACGATGCAGCTTCCGCTGGACGACAAGCACTGCTACAACAAGGAATACCTCAATGCGCAGCTCGCCATCCTCATGGGTGGCCGCATCGCGGAAGAGTTGTTCATGAAGCACATCACCACCGGCGCCGGCAACGATATTGAGCGCGCGACGGAGATGGCTCGCAAGATGGTCTGCGAATGGGGCATGAGCGAACTGGGCCCCATGAGCTTCGGCAAGAAGGAAGAGCA
>JBDUEM010000304.1:0-8898 GCA_040002435.1 Bryobacteraceae bacterium | reverse complement strand
ACTGCCGTGCCAGGTGCAAACTTACCCCTCAAGAATGGCCTTGTGAGAAAAGCGGGTTAGCCGGGCACAAATCACCCGACTCATGACGGTGTAATTGGACGGCGAGGAGTAAAGGCTAAGCGTATCGGCGGCATCATTTTCCACAACGTTACAAAGGGGAGGATAGGGATTTGCCGGCCGCGCTGGGTACCACCAGACACTGAGCGAGTCGGCCACACAAGAAGTTGCTGCAGCGGGCACACCACCATTTCGGGAAGGAGAAGAAGGAACGCCTGGTCGCCTGGCATGATGCCGGAGGAAACAATGACGTTATCAGTATGACGGCAGAGTTTCACGCAACAGCGGATACAGACGCCGGACAAAACCGGTGGCAACAGCTGTCGCGGCCTGATCGCCTGCGGGACTGGCCTGGACCACCACGCGAACCAATGCCGTATCCGTACGCTGGTTTCGGATCCCGTCGACGATTGACCACAGCTTGGCCTCCCATTCGCCCGCCGTAACGCGGTGGGGTCCCTGATACCAATACAGGATTACATCTCGCTCGCTGCGGTTGACTACGATGTAGCGATTGACAGTGATAGCTCCGCGGGAGGTGGTTATTGTGGTCTCGCCCGTGAAAGAGGGGGTCCAGCCAGAAGCCGGCAGGCAGACCTTCGGCGAGTGAGGCTGGCTGGCGCCGGAACGTTGGGATTGAAACCAGGCCACGAATAGATTGGCAGTCGATCCCGTCGATTGATCCAAGTACGTGCGGCTCAGTATTTGGTCGGCCCGCAGTTCGGCGGCGACATCCGCGGCAATAGGATCCTCCCGTAACTGCCGCCACGTGTCGAAAGTGAAAGGAAAGGTCGCGAGGGCCGGGGGCTGGGGTGGCCGCTCCGCGCCCGCTATCCGATACACAAGCAAGGCCTGTGCGAGCAGGAAGACCGGCACCAGAATCATTCGCGTGTCAGTCATGATAACGGGCATAGGCGGTATTAAATAATCGGTGTACCACCACGAGCATTACCAGGCACAATACGAAAACAAGCCCGCCCAAAAAGTCATGCAATGTGCCCGAATCCAAGACGGGAATCGATGCACTGACCGCGACCCTGATGGCGTTCGCCAGGATTGCCACCGGGACAGCCGCCGCCAGGAGGGCCACTCGCATCCACGGTTTCGCGTCGGACAAATAAGCGAATACAACGGCCATGAATCCGAGCGAGAGAAGATAACGAACTCCGCTGCACGCCTCCACCACGGCGATTCTGTGACCGCCCACGTCAAGGATGTTTCCTTCCCTTGTGACTACAGCGCCGCCAGCCAGGAGCATGCCTGCAGCTAGCCGGCTCGCCAGGATTTGCAGAGGTAGCGTTGCCTGGTTGTAGACCACCGCCAGTTTTGGCAGCGAGAAGAGCATCAGAAGGAACGGAAAACTCCATGTTCTGAGAAAGGCAGACCCGCCCAGACAGAGGACCACACCGGCCACGGACAACACAAAGGCGACCGAACCGGCGAAGAGGCCCGCCGCGGCGTTTGAAACGAAATGCACACATGCGGCGACCGCCAAAATCGCAAAGCCCCAGGCACTGGGGCTTGCAGGTAGATTCATCCACCGACTGCGTTCCTTCCAGACAATCCACGGGATGACAAGCGGCACTAAAATCCCGTGAGCCATGTCCTGATCCTGCACCCACTGATTGAACATGCCGCTTAGGACGGGAAGGTAGCAAACGACTAGCGATACGGCCGTGATCGATGCAACCGTAGAGCGTTTGATCCCTTAGCTCCTTTTGAAAAATTGCCGTGCTCGTTCTCGCGAATGGTAAAGCGCGAGGCAGGCAAATCCGATTAAGACCAGAGGTAATGAGGAAGGCGCAGGTACAGGAGATGGCGGCGTTGTTCCACCCCCACCTGGCGGCGTTGTTCCACCCCCACCTGGCGGCGTTGGTGGTCCCGTGCTTTCCGCAGCCGACGTAGTGATCGTACAGGCGATAGACGAACTGACCGGCGTGGAGTCCAAAACGTTCGCGGTAAAGATGCTGGAGCCGGCAACCGTTGGGCTCCCGGCTATCGCGCCGGTCGAAGCGTTCAGGCTCAAACCCTGCGGCAGCGAACCAGTGATCGAGAAAGAGTAGGGCGGCCGGCCGCCTGTGGCTGCAATTGAGGAATTGTACGCCACACCTGCTTGCGCTGTATTCGCAGGACAAGTGAGGCTGGGTGTTGCGGGCGGTATTACCGGCGTGGAGATCGCGATGCTGCAGGTGCTCGAAGCGCTGGTGGCAGTGTTGTCCAGGACGTTGGCGACGAAGGTGAATGTGCCTGCAGCAGTTGGGGTTCCGCTAAGGGTCCCCGTGATGGGGCTTAGACTCAATCCAGGCGGCAGCAATCCGGTGATTAAAAAAGCATAGGGCGGCACGCCGCCCGTTGCCGTAATCACGGAATTGTAGGCAATCCCCGTTTGCGCGGAACTCAAAGGACATGTGATCGTCAATGGTGCCGGCGGTATTCCGACCGTGGGCGGTCCAGGGTTCACAATCGTATTGGAATCCAGCGTGACCGCCGCAGTCCGCGCCAGAGCCCTGCCGTTCAGTGCGGCGCCGGTAAGCAATGAGACGGATGCCTGAGCCATGATGGTCCCGTTAAATAGGGAATTTGTCCCCAGAGTAGCGGAACTACCGACCTGCCAAAAAATGTTGGCTGCCCTCGCGCCACCTTGAAGCATCACCTGACTTCCGCTGGCTGTTGTGAGGGCGCTGGCAACCTGAAAGATAAAGACGCTATTGGAGTCGCCTTGACCATCGAGCCGAAGAACGCCGGTAATTCCCAGCGAGGATGTGGACTTATAGAGGCCGGGTGCTAAGGTCAGGCCGCCGAGATCTCCGGCCACGACAGCCGGAACAACTCGACCGGCGGCGTCGTTGTATGCAGAAGTTAAACTCCCTTGCGCTGCACTGGCGGGACCGTCAGCGGCGTGGAGAGATCCACCCGTGACGCTTCCAGGTGGGAACCCGACCAGGGCCGTGCCAGGACTGACGCCTACTTCGCCGTTAATGACACTGGGGCCGGTGTTGGTCACCGTAGACGCGGCCAGGATGGTGAAGGTGCTCGCTGAGCCCAGTGTAACGGGCAGTTGAGCCGCTTGCAGACCGGCACACAAGGTGATGTACAGAAGAAATGAGCAGAGATTTTTCAACGGTCCTCCTGAAACGATTTCCAAAGGATCCCCAAGGTCACCAGACACAAGGAAATTCAAAGGCGGAAGCCAAAGTCCGAACTCGCTGCGACGGCGAGGCGGATTCATTCGCCCACGACCTGGGCGGTTGATGTCGCCTATAATACGCCGAGTTGCAATAACAAGCAAGGCCTAATCTTTTCTCAAACAAAATGAGGTTGGGGAGGAATAATCGGCCATGCTGGGCATTGATAGTGAAAATGCAAGCAGAATACGTTAAACGCGGAGCAAATCCAGGCGTTTTTAGAAGCCAGTGTGGAAGTGAAACTTGAAGGACGGAAACGAGCCGAGGTATATGGCTGGGCGAATCAGGCGAATAGGTACAGACTAAGCCGTATCGCCGGCATCATTTTCCAGAACGGTACACACGAGAGAATACTGATTTGTTGGCCGGGCTGGACACGCACCACGAGAGGCTGTGCTGGCCGGCCACACGGCAAGGGCGACAAGTGTTCCGGTTCTTGGAATGGAGAAGGAGCGCATATCGAAGTGGTGCGACGAAGCAAGGCGCCAGTCGACGGTCTTCTTCCGCTGGCAGAAGGAAGCAGCTCAACCTCCTTATGCCCTCAGGGAACCTGCCCATCTTCAGCAGAGGTCTACGCCCTCACCGGGGAAACAACTGGTAGGCATCCAAAGCAGCGCCGCCAGCAAGCTTAGCCGCCGGCGAATACACCTTGCAAAAGCTGCCGGACGAAGTTAACATACAACCAGATGGTTGTATGTAAAAAAGAAAGCGACGAGGCGCTTAACCAGCTTTTCCGTGCCTTGGCTGATGGCACGCGACGCGACATCCTGGCGCGGTCGCTTACGGAAATGCCGTCGGTGTCTGCTCTTGCCGCGCGGTACGAGATGAGCTTCGCCGCTGTGCAAAAGCACGTCGCCGTGCTCGAACGCGCGGGTCTTATTCAGAAGCGGGCACACGGCCGCGAGCAACTGGTCTCCACCAACCACGCGCGGCTCCAGCGCGCTGGCGAGCTCCTCGAATACCTCGAATCTATTTGGCGCCAGCGCATGGCGCAGCTCGACGATGTTCTTCTACCGAAAGGAAACTAATTATGCCGTTAACCTCTGTCACAAAAGACGCCGCAAAGCTCGCCCTCACCGTCGTGGGCGATTATCCCGTTCCGCAACAACGCCTGTGGGACGCCTTTGCCGACGCGCGACAACTCGAGCGCTTTTGGGGACCACCCGCCTGGCCCGCCACCTTCACCAGTCATGACATGAAAGTTGGCGGTCGCGCCGAGTACTTCCTGACCGGGCCGCAGGGAGAAAAGTGGAACGGCTCCTGGAAGTTCACCGCCGTGAATCCCATCAGCTCGTTCGAGGCGCGCGACGGGGAAGATAACGCCGGCGACGAGAACATGCCGGCGTCGATGAAGTTCACCTTCGACACCACGCCCACGGGATCGCGCCTGACCATCGTCACGCGTTTTTCGAGCGTTGAAGCAATGGAGCAAACCATACCCGGCATGGAACAAGGGCTACGCGCAGCGATGCCCCAACTCGACGCAGTACTTGCTGAACCGAGCACGCCCGCGCTTCCGCTGGTTGCCGAAGTCCATCACTCCAACGACTAAACCAAGCGACAAAGAATACCAAGGAGCACGTCATGAAAAGCACAACGACTTACTTGCACTTCAACGGCAACTGCCGCACCGCCATGGCCTTTTACCGCCAATGTTTCGGCTGCGATCTCGAAGTCATGCCGTATCCCGATGCGTCGGGCAATCCGAATACGGATCCCAAAGCGCCCGTGATGCACAGCAAGATCGCCCAGGGCGACCAAGCACTGCTCATGGCGTCGGACTATCCACCGGGCGTGGACAAGTCAAGCCAAGGCAACGACTTTTCCGTGTTCATCGATTGCAGCTCAAGCGGCGAGCTTGGGGAGTTATTCACAGCGCTCTCGCAAGGCGGCAAAGTCACGGTTCCGCCAAGCGACATGCCCTCCGGACGGTTCGGCATGTGCGACGACTCGTTCGGTATCTCTTGGATCCTCAACTGTGCGCAGGCCGGCTGAACAAGGATGCGCCAAGATGCGACAGATTATCAGCCACAGCGTACGGGCGCGAGTCGTGATTGATTCCTTTCTCTAGGCAGTCTTCGTCAGGTAGTCTTCGTCAGGTAGTCTTCGTCAGGTAGTCTTCGTCTTGCGGCGTCAACGGGGCATGGGATCCGGGGGACCAGCCAACCTGATTTCGTTTGAAACCAGTTGCCGCTTCCGCAGCGAGGTTTGCCCGCGATGCATCATGCGTGCGAGACCTGAAAGCGATTTTGTGTTTGCAAAACGGCGCGCGTTCATACTCCAACTACGGTCACGATAAGCGCAGGGGCGTCGTGAGCGTCCATCCGCGGATAGCGATGGGCAAGATTATCCCGGTGGAAAACAGAATTTTGACTTAATAAGGAGGAGGAACAATAAGTCCCGCTGTCCCCCTGGTCGCGTCTGAAACGCGCACGGTGTGCGGAAGGCTAATCAGCTTTGTGTGCGAATGGCGACCGCGGGTTGAGCATAACAGCTCCCGCGGCATTTAGTGAGGGTTACCAGCTTGGCGGCAGGTCTACAGCAACGCCTGCCTTTTCCAGAAGCTTTTTGTCCTGTTCCGCGGCAGGACCTTCAGCGATGTACTCTTCGCTTCCCCACGTCTCGATGTACAACGTCGGGACGGTATAAGTTTGTGTTAAATCCCGAAGAAAGCCGATGCCTCTCCGGGAACCGGCCGGGTAGTACTTGGCCTTTTGGATAGCTTCTAGTGGCGGAAATTGTGTGATCGTGGTTCGTGCTGCTTGCATGTTTCCCCTACTAGACTATCGGAGTTTCCCGGTAAAGCCTATAGGGGTTTCCCTGATATTAGGAAAAACTTGCGGCTTGTTGCTTATTGTATTCTGAGATACTACTCCTTGCGGTCAACCTTAGCTCTTGCTCTTCATCAGAAGAACAACTCCCCCTATGGCAAGCGCCGCTCCCGCTAGCGTGCCATACGGGACATTGTGTTCAGTGTCCTTGCTTGCGTGAATGGGTCCGATGTCCACAACCTTTTCGCGTGTCGTGAAACCGAAGGCTCCCCAAATTACAATTCCGACTCCGACGATGATCAAAATAATTGCTGGCGTCTTCATTTTCCAGGTCTCTCCTTTCCAGCGGAATACCGCCCTTCAGTGTGGACTGGAACAGGAGATTTAAGTTTCGGCCATAATGGCTGCATGAGCTATCTGAAGAAAATAAGTCGTGGTTCTCTGCTGATGCTCTTTATTGTCTCCCTGCCAGCCGCGATGCTGCCGCCGAATTTTTCGGAAGCGCCCGCCGCACCCGGTGTCATTAATAACGCCACAGCATTTGAGTTTTCCCCGGATGGACGCCTCTTCGTTCTCGAACAAACCGGCGCCGTTCGCGTCATCAAAAACGGAGTCTTACTCAACACGCCCTTTGCTACATTTACTGTTGATTCCAACGGCGAGCGCGGCCTGTTGGGGATTGCCTTCGATCCCAACTTTTCCGTCACGCCCTACGTGTACTTTTATTACACCGCTCCAGGATCCCCTTCGCACAATCAGGTAGTCCGCCTGACGGCGAATGGAGACGTAGCGCTGCCTAATACCGAAACGCTCCTGTTTCAGTTGAACGACCTGTCCACGGCCACTAACCACAACGGCGGCGCCATTCATTTCGGTCCGGACGGGAAACTCTATGTAGGCGTGGGGGAGAATGCGAACGGATCCAACTCCCAAACGTTGAGCAACCTTCTAGGAAAGGTTCTGCGGATCAATCGGGACGGCACCATTCCTGGTGACAATCCTTACTTTCAATCGGCCGCCGGCAACAATCGCGCAATTTGGGCGATCGGGTTACGCAATCCTTTCACCTTCGCCTTCCAGCCCGGTACAGGGCGAATGTTTATTAACGACGTGGGTCAAAGTACGTTTGAAGAGATCAACGACGGTGTTGCAGGATCGAACTACGGCTGGCCCACAACGGAAGGTTTCACGAATGATCCGCGGTTCCGCAGCCCTCTATTTGTCTACGGCCATACGAACGCCTCCGACGATGGGTGCGCCATAGCGGGCGGCGCATTCTACAATCCGGCGTTGGTCCAGTTTCCAGCGTCCTATGTGGGGAAGTACTTTTACGCAGACTTGTGTACCGGCTTCATCCGGGTCTTCGATCCCTCCACTAACACCTCCAGCAGCTTTGCAACCGGAATCTCGAGCCCCGTAGATCTCAAGACGGGACCGGACGGCGCTCTTTACTACTTGAGCCGGGGTTCGGGAATGGTTTTCCGGGTTGTTTCTACCGCGACCGCAGTCACAGGGCTTCGATTCGTTCCGGTTCGCCCCTGCCGGGTGTTGGATACGAGACTCGGCCCGGGAGAATTCGGCGGCCCGTCTGTTGCGGCTTCCGCAACAAGATCAGTGACGGTACCCGGCAGTGGCTGCTCGATTCCAGCGACGGCCGCCGCGTACTCAATGAACGTCACAGTGGTGCCCGTGCGGGTTCTGTCGTTTTTGACGCTTTGGCCAACCGGCCAAGTGAAACCATTCGTCTCGACCTTAAACTCCCTGGACGGCAGAATCAAAGCGAACGCCGCCATCGTGCCGGCTGGTTCGAACGGGGCGATCAGTATTTTCGTGACCGACACGACAGACGTGGTTCTGGATATCAACGGCTACTTTGAGCCTGCGGTCGGCGCAGGGAAGCTGGCGTTCTATCCGCTTCCACCCTGCAGGCTTGCCGATACGCGGAATCCGCCCGGGGCGTTCGGAGGGCCGGCCTTGAGCGCTGCGCAATCCCGCTCATTTACCGTGCCGAATGGGCCTTGCGGCATTCCCATCGAGGCGCAGGCATATTCGTTGAATATGACGGCTGTGCCTTCGGGTCCGCTGGCCTACCTGACGACTTGGCCTACGGGACAAACGCAGCCCTTTGTCTCCACGCTGAATGCGCTTACAGGTTCAGTGACGGCCAATGCGGCCATCGTACCGGCAGGTTCCAGCGGGGCTGTTAGTGTTTACGCGACGGATCCTACCCATCTGGTGATTGACATCAACGGATACTTTGCTCCGCCAGGACTGCCCGGTGAGTCGTTTTTTTATCCGGTGAATCCGTGCCGGCTGGTGGACACGCGCAACACCCAGGGTGATTTGGGGGGGCCACTGTTGAACGCAGGAAGGGCACGGGATTTACCGGTGCCGAATGGCAATTGCGGAGGTTTTGCGACCGCCAAGTCTTATTCGTTGAATGTGACGGTGATTCCCACGGACGGGTCGCTTCAATACCTGACACTTTGGCCGACGGGAATAGCCCAACCGGTGGTATCTACCTTGAATTCGCTCGACGGAACCATCGTTTCCAATGCTGCTCTGCTTCCGGCGGGGATCGCGGGCTCGGTTACAGCTTTGGCGGTCGATCGAACTGATCTGGTCTTGGACGTGAACGGATACTTTGCTCCGTAAGGCCGATGTATAAAAAAACCCGGGCAAGCACAGGATTGAGTTTGCCCGGCATAAGCCGCGTCAGCGTTTCTTGACGCGCAAGGGCTCATTCAGTTTACGAATTTGACGCAAACGGGACCATGGGGAATTCCTGGCATTTGTACTGTTATGCCCCGTCGGTGGTACCAGGGACTTGAGCGGGATTCGCAGGCTTCGGTTGGAAGATTTTGCAGAATCGAACTGGAAGATCT
>JBDUEM010000303.1:0-8906 GCA_040002435.1 Bryobacteraceae bacterium | reverse complement strand
AACGGCGGCGCATTCGTGCTGACGGTGCCGTTCACGGCGGAAGGCGGCACCATCACGGGGGCATCTTTCACTCTGAGCAATTCGGTGGGCGCAAGCGCCAGCCGCACCATGAGCCGCTGCCAATAGCGGTACTCTATACGGTGTGAGCTTCGGACAGTTTACTAAGCAGTTAGCCAAGGAAGCTGTTGGCAACCAGTTAAAGGATGTGATGGACTCCCTGCGCCCGGCTGATGCCGCGGCGAAGGCGGATTCGCTGGGGAGCCCCGCCGCTGTCTCGGCTGCTCCGGCCGACAATCTGGCGGCCATCGTCATCGCCCAGGTGCAGGCGATGCAGGGCATTCTGAAGGAAGATCAGGAGCTTGTGGTGCTCTGCACCATCGGCTTGGAGACGCTTCGTGCGCTGGAATTCTATGCTCCCTCGCCGCGCGTCCTCGTCCTCACCGGGATCGATTCAGACGGCGCCATCAGTCGTGTCATCTCGCCGGTGGAGTCCTTGCAGTTGGTCTGTAAGCCTATGACGGTGCAGCCTTCGGCCAAGCCCGCGCGGATCCGCTTCGTAGTCCCGAAACCCAAACCCGAGTAAACAATATGCGCAAACTGCTGCTCCTCCTTGCCTTCGCTGGGTTCGCATTTGCCCAGGCGCCGGCTCCACGGGACCTTCAACTCTTCCTGCTGATTGGCCAGTCGAATATGGCTGGACGCGGGCCAATCGAACCGCAGGACAAAGAGGTCATCCCGGGAATTCTGTCGCTCAATAAACAGATGGAGTGGGTGCCTGCCATCGATCCACTGCATTCCGACAAGCCGGAAATCGCGGCAGTCGGCATCGGCCGGACGTTCGCCAAGACGCTGCTTGCCGTTAATCCAACTGCCACCATTGGACTGATACCGTGCGCGTTTGGCGGCACCAGCCTGGAGCAATGGAAGAAGGGTGGCGCGTTATATGAGGATGCGGTGAAGCGAGCCAGATTCGCCATGAAATCCGGCAGGCTCCGCGGGATTCTCTGGCATCAGGGCGAGGCTGATTCCGGCACCGCCAAGCTGGCCAACAGCTACGGCGAACGTTTTAAGGAATTCATCACGCTGCTGCGGCAAGATCTGGATGCCGCGGACACGCCCGTGATGGTGGGCCAACTGGGAGAATTCTTCGGGAAGAAGCCCGGCGCGGAACCCACTTTTGCCGATGTGGTGAATCAGCAAATCGCGCTGATCCCTCTACAGGTGCCCCGTACGGGATTTGTCTCCTCTGCAGGGCTCACGGACAAAGGCGATCAGGTGCACTTCAACACGGCTTCGTTTCGTGAGTTCGGCAGGCGGTATGCCCACGCGTTCCTTAGCCTTGACCCCACGTGGGATCACCAGATGGGTGCGATTCGCGCGTCGCCGGCCAGTGCCCGCTGATTCAACGTATAGCCGAATCCTGGCGTGGCCGGAAGTTCAATGAAGCCGTTCCTGGGAATCGGTTCGCCTTCGAGCATTAACTCGCCACCCTGCGCAAAGACATCGACGAATTCGGCTTTTGGTGAATTGGGTGTAGCCATCACAAAGTGATAGGTTGGCGCACCGACGCCATGCGGAATTACCGGGAGGTGATAAGCGGAGGCCATCGCAGCAATCTTGCGTAGCTCTGTGAGGCCGCCGGCGCGATAGATGTCGGGCTGCAAAAGGTCCAGGGCACGCCGTTCAATTAACTCACGAAATCCGAAGCGGGTGTACTCGTGTTCGCCGCCGGAAATCGTAACGCCGGTCGCGTCTTTGATACGCAGCAGGCCGTCGATATCGTCAGGCAGCAGCGGCTCCTCAATCCAGCGGAGCTTGTAAGGCTGTAGCCTCTTCACCAATTCGATGGCGTACGGAACGGTGAGCGCCATGTAGCAATCGAGCATGATGTCGCCGTCAGGCCCTACGAATTCCCGTGTGCGGCGCATGATCTCTTCATTCCCACGCAATCCGTCTTCTCCGTCTGCTGGACCATGCGGCAGTGCGATCTTGACGTCGCGAAACCCTTCCTTCAAATGACGCTCGGTCAGGTTGCCAGTCACATAGGCAGGCAGACGGTCCTTGGTCTGGCCGCCGATCAGCTTATACACGGGCTGGCCGCACGCCTTCCCCAGAAGGTCCCAAAGCGCCAGGTCGATGCCGCTGATGGCTTCGATGGCAACACCCCGGCGTCCATACATTACCGAAGCCCGGTACATCTGTTCCCAGAGCCGCTCAATGTCCGCCGGATCCTGCCCAATGAGCAACTGCGAAAACTGATCGTCAATAATGGTCCGCGCGGCGTTGGCTTTTCCACCGCCGATGAACCCCAGGCCGCTGAGGCCGGCGTCCGTCTCAATTTCAACGACCCCGGCCGACATCGTGCCGAACCAGGACGTGCGCTTCTCGCGATAGGCAGACCACTGCGCCAGGGGGTGCGCGATCAAAGACTCTGTGAGCCAGGAGTGCGACATCGTCGCGGTGTGCACCCGTACGGAGGAAATTTTCATGTGTGTCAGATTCGTAGAAAAATCTGGCGGCGGTACATCCAGAACAAAATTAGCCAGTAAGTCAAAAGAACGGCGATACCCTGCATCAGGGGTTCGAGTCCGCCACCGGCGAAGCGGAAGGAGCCGGCGCCAAAATGGATGCGGAACGAATCGGGAATGAAACTGTCGAACAGGTGTGCGATGAGGTAGGCGGCGATTGAATTCATGCCAATGACCACCAGGGGAAAGGCCCACTTCCGATAGTGCTTCACGTCGATCACCCAACTGAAGGCGGCAAGCAGAAGGAAGCAAGCGCCACCGCTGAAGAGCGTCCAACTCGGGGTCCAGATCCGTTTCACCACGGGGCAGATTCCCGTGAAGTGCAACAGCAGTCCGGCCGCGATTCCGATCACCCCCGCCAGAAGGAACCGCTTCATGGGAATACGCGGTGATGCGGCGCGTAACCATCCGCCAGCGATCAATCCAAGAATCATAGTCCCCAGAGTGGGAATGAAGCTCAGTGTGAGATAACCTCCACTATTCGCGACGAACGGTTTGGCGCGCGGCAGCAGATTCAGGAACCACTGGTCGAACGCAGATCCGAGGTTGGCGTTCTTGTTCCAGTGCGCGGCGAAACCCGTGTAGTGATGCGGCCAGTTCGCGGGCACGCCGACGGCCTGATAGTCGAACGCGGGGCCAGCTACGGGGTAAAGCGCCCAGGCCAGCCAGTACCCGAACAGAATGGCTGCCAGCGCACTCCACTGCCAGCGGGGCGGCCGGAATCCAAGGAGGAAAAGAAAGGGATACCCGAGGCCGATCTGCGTCAGTGTGTCTTCAAAGGTGAAGTTCGTTTGCGTGCTGTGCGTCGACCGTAGAAAGATTCCCAACGCCGCAAGCAGCACCGATCTCCATACGGCGTGAGCAAACATCTTTCCGAATGTGCCGCCTTTCGCCATGCGACTGGCGATGGAGTAGGGAAGAGCCACGCCCACAAGGAAGGAAAACGAAGGCTGAATCAAGTCGTGCAAAGAACAGCCCACCCACTCGGCGTGCGTCTGATGGAAGGCGAGGAACTGCCAGAAGACGTTCCCTGGAAACGCTTCCGAAACGCGCGAGAGGCGCAGAACCTCGGCCATCATCAGCAGCATCACAAAGCCACGGTAAACGTCGAGCGCCACATTCCGCGGTAGCGCTTGGGGACGTTGGGCCTGTTCTTGGCGGCTTACGGCGGGATTCAGGGCAGTCTGCAAGAAGTACCTCCAATCTGTCTAATATTACCGCCGTCGTGTACGACAATATTATGATGACCGCTCATGCTTTGGCCGGAAAGCCCGCTCCCGAAAACATACTCATTGACGTCGCCAAGCTAACCAGTGATTATTTCGAGCGCAAACCAGACGTTTCGGATCCCAACCAGTTGGTCAGTTTCGGCACGAGTGGACATCGCGGTACCAGTTTAAACGGGACGTTCACCGAGGCACACATTCTGGCTATCACGCAGGCAATTGTCGCGTATCGCCAAAGTGAGAACATAAGCGGCCCCATTTTTATGGGGCAGGATACGCACGCACTTTCCGCGGTCGCGCATCGCACCGCTCTTGAAGTGCTTGCGGCGAACGGCATCGACGTCATGATCCAGCAGGGCGGTGGATACACGCCGACGCCGGTGATCTCGCGAGCGATTCTGGCCTACAATCGCGGGCGCAAAGACGGGCTGAGCGATGGGATCGTGATCACGCCGTCCCACAATCCTCCCGCGGACGGGGGCTTTAAGTACAATCCTCCAGACGGCGGACCTGCCGACACCGGCGTTACCAATTGGATCCAAAATTACGCCAACGATTTATTGAAAGCCGGAAACACGGGCGTGAAAAGAGACGCCCGCGCGAATCCGTCCACGACACATGCAATCGATTACGTGAAGCCGTTTGTCGAGGATTTGGCGAATGTGATCGACATGGGCGTGATCCGTTCGGCCGGGCTGAAAATTGGAATCGACCCGCTTGGCGGCGCCTCGTTAGCTTATTGGGAACCGATCAAGGAGCTATACGGTCTCGACATCACTGTGGTGAATCCCGTGACGGATCCCAGGTTTGCGTTCATGACATTGGACCATGACGGGAAGATCCGCATGGATTGCTCCAGTCCGTATGCGATGGCGAGCCTGGTGAAATTGAAGGATCAATTCGACATCGCCTGGGGGAATGATCCTGACGCGGACCGGCACGGAATCGTCACGCCATCGGTGGGTTTGTTGAATCCTAACCATTACCTCGCGGTCGCGATTCGCTACCTTCTGACTCACCGCCCGAAATGGCCTGCAGCCGCTGTGGTTGGCAAGACCCTGGTGAGCAGCAGTCTGATTAACCGGGTTGTTGCCGATTTGCAGAGAACGCTATGGGAAGTGCCGGTCGGTTTCAAATGGTTTGCACCAGGACTGTTCGACGGCACTTGCTGTTTCGGTGGAGAAGAGAGCGCCGGGGCCAGTTTTTTACGTCAGGACGGAACGGTGTGGACCACAGATAAGGACGGACTCATTCTGGGCCTGCTGGCGGCCGAAATTACGGCGGCTACCGGTAAAGACCCTGGTGTTCACTATGCGGAGATCACCGCCAAGTTTGGCAGTTCTTTCTACACCCGTATCGATGCTCCCGCCACAAAGGCGCAGAAGGAACTGTTGAAGAAGCTCTCTCCCGAATCCGTGACTGCAACTGGGCTCGCCGGTGAATCCATCACGGCCAAGCTTACAAATGCGCCCGGCAACGGCGCGGCCATCGGCGGCCTTAAGGTGATTACCGAAAACGGATGGTTTGCCGCGCGCCCATCCGGCACGGAAGACGTTTACAAGCTATATGCGGAGAGCCTGAAAAGCGCGTCTCATCTCGACACGATATTGCAGGAAGCACAGCAGATTGTCAGCCGCGCCCTGGAAGGGCGATGAAGCGGTCTGCTAAAGGCTCAGTAGGTTTCGGTCTCGATTTTGGCACCACCAATAGCTCCATCGGAATGGTTAATCCGTCCGGTGAAGTGACCCTCGCCCAGTTTGCATACAGCGGAGGGATTACGGCGGCCTACCGGTCCGTGTTGTACCTGGAGCAGCTCCGCAAGGCCGGCAGATCGACCATCAAATCATGGACGGGCCCGGTTGCCATCGATCAATATCTGGAGGCGGAAGAGAAGGGAAGACTCATTCAATCGCTGAAGTCGTTCCTCAGCAGCCGGACGCTGAAGAGCACCGAAGTTTTTGGCCGCCAACAAACGTTGGAGGACCTGGTTTCCGTCATCCTGCGCGACATCAGGCAAGGCGCCGAGCTGCAATTCGGAACGCCTGTGAATAGTATCGTCGCCGGACGTCCCGTTCGATTCGTGGGGGCGGAGCGCGCTGAAGACGACGCCTTCGCCGTGTCGCGCCTGAAATCAGCCATGCATAAGGCAGGCTTCGAAGACGTCTCTTTCGAACTGGAACCAATCGGGGCGGCGCACTTCTATGAGGCGGAACTGGATCATGACGAATTGATACTGATCGGCGATTTTGGGGGCGGGACCAGCGACTTTTCCCTGCTGCGCGTAGGTCCATCGATTCGGAAGCGCGGTAGAAGGCTGGATGACCTGTTGACGAACGAAGGCGTAGGTCTGGCAGGCGACGCGTTCGACGCAAAAATTATCCGTCACCTGGTTTCCCCTGCGTTGGGCGCGGGCACCTCACTCCGATCGATGGACAAAATTCTTCCCGTCCCGAACTGGGTCTACATGAACCTGGAGCGGTGGCATCATTTATCGCTGCTGCGAACCAAGGACGTACTTCACATGCTGAAGAGCGTGAAGGCGCAGGCGTTTGAACCGGACAAAATCGAAGCATTGCTGCACCTGATCCAGAACGATTTGGGCTACCATCTGCACCGGGCCGTGCAGCGGCTCAAGTGCGCGCTGTCGGATTCCGATATCGGGCACTTTCATTTCCTGGACGGCGACGTCAGTATCGACGCCACCGTGACGCGGGCGCAGTTCGAAAGCTGGATCACGGATGAGCTGCAGGCAATTGAGCGCTGCGTGGATGCAGCCTTACTTCACGCGGGCGTGTCCGCCAAAGACGTCGACATGGTATTCCTCACTGGCGGGACTTCGTTTGTACCGGCGGTGCGGAAGATCTTCGACTCGCGCTTCGGCCGCCAGCGCATCCGCACGGGGAACGAGTTTACTTCGGTGGCCCATGGCCTCGCCCTGAAGGCGGCGCAGACTGCTACTTATCAGTGAGAGCCGCCACTCCTGGCAGCTCGATCCCACTGAGAAATTCCAGGCTCGCTCCACCGCCTGTGCTCACGTGGCTGATCTTGTCGCTCACGCCGGCCGACTTGATGGCCTTCTCGGAGTCCCCGCCGCCAACCACGGAGATAGCGCCGGAATTCGCCACGGCAATCGCCAGGGCGACCGTACCCTTATCGAACGGGGGCATTTCGAAGACGCCCATTGGGCCGTTCCATATGATCGTCTTTGCCTTGGCGATCTCCGCCTCATAGAGCGCGATCGTCTTCGGACCGATGTCGAGTGCCATGGTGCCGTCCGGAATGGTTTCCACTACCTGATTTTCCGCGCCGGCCTTGAACTCGGTGGCCACCACATGATCCACCGGAAGCATGACGGAGCCGAGAAGCGACTTCGCCAGATCCACCTTGTCGTCTTCCACCAGAGATTTACCTGTCGGCTCACCCTTGGCTTTTAGGAATGTGTAGGCCATGGCTCCGCCGATCAGCAGCTTGTCCACAACCTTCGCCAGGTTCTGGATCACTTCGATCTTGTCGGATACCTTAGCGCCGCCCAGGATCGCGATGCAGGGACGCTCCGGGTTTGTGGTGGCCTTGCCCAGGTATTCCAATTCCTTGTCCATTAACAGGCCGGCAGCGGCTTGCTTCACATAGGCGATCATGCCGACAGTGGACGCATGCGCGCGATGCGCCGAACCGAAGGCGTCGTTTACGTAGAGATCACAAAGGGCGGCAAGCTTCTTCGAGAACTCCGCATCGTTCTTCTCTTCTTCAGCCTGGAAGCGCAGGTTCTCCAGCAGCACCACCTCACCGGGCGCGGGCTTTGCGTCTTCGATTTCAGCCAGCGTAACGGGCTTGCCCAACAACTCCTGCAATCGAGCCGCTACCGGTTTCATGCTCATCTCCGGATTGCGTTTGCCCTTCGGCCGGCCGAGATGGCTCGCCAGAATGACGGCAGCGCCTTGCTCCAGCGCGTAGTTGATGGTGGGCAGCGACGCCTTGATGCGCTTGTCGCTGGTGATCTCCTGCCCGCCCGGAGCCAGGGGAACATTGAAGTCTACGCGGATGAAGACACGCTTGTTCTTGAGATCCAGGTCTCGGATGGATAGTTTGGCCATGTTAAAAATCTGATCGTAGCACGTCGTAATAAATTCGAATCCCTTTGAGGAATTCGCCAATAGGGATGCGTTCTTCGTCACTGTGCATCGTGGCCATGGTGGCCGCGTCCAGCACCATGGGATTTAGTCCGTAGGCGATCATGCCGCGACTGCGCGTGTTGACGGAATCAGTTCCGTAGGGGACCAGTATCGGCGTAACCACAGCCCCGGGATTGTACTTCCGGGCGGCGGCGCTGATAGCGGCGAATAGCGGCGTGTCGCTACGGCTCATCCCCGGGTCGGGTACCGTTGCGAGACGTTCCACCGTGACCCGTGGGTCGTTAATGCGCGCCTTGATCTCGCTGATAAACTCTTCCGCGTTAACACCCGGCAGCAGGCGGCAATCGAGTGTGGCTTCGCTGGTTGATGGGATGACGTTAGCTTTGGGAGGATCGCCCACACCGGCACGGAGCGTGGTCAGTGAAATCGTGTTGCCGCGGATGGCTGATGTGAACTTGTTCTGCGCCATCTCTCCGATGTTCCTCTGCATCTGTTCCACGACAGGATTCTGCTTCTTGGCGGGCTGCATCGCCATTGCCTTGGGAATCGCCTCAAGCAGAATCATGTTGGCGTTGTCTGCAATGGGCTGCGAACCGTGCGCAGCCGTCCCCTTGGCGCGCAGCTTCAGCCACAGCATTTGCTTCTCACCCACTGCGACTCCAAAGATCAGCTTGCCGTTTGAAAGGAGATCACGAGATACGGCGCCGCCCTCATCAATCACATACTCGGCATCGATTTCATCCAGATGATTAGCCAACATCCAACGAATGCCATAGATGCCGTCGGTTTCCTCGTCCGCACTGGAGAACATCACAATGTCGCGGGCAGGCACGAAACCAGACTGCTTCAGCGCAATCAGTGCGGCGATCTGCATGGTCCCGATACCTTTCATGTCGAGCGTGCCGCGGCCCCAGATCCAGCCATCTTTGATCAACGCGCCGAATGGATCCACTGACCAGGCCTTGCGGTCCACCAAGGTCGAGAACGACGCGATCTTCGGCCGGGGATAGTCGGTTGTG
>JBDUEM010000302.1:0-8925 GCA_040002435.1 Bryobacteraceae bacterium | reverse complement strand
ACTGGGAGACGGCCGTCTCGATTTGGAGCCTGCAAGTAACGAGCCACTTTACAAAAGGCGAACAAAAGGCGAAGATATGACATGGATACGTTATTCCAGATGGAACCTGCTCCTTCCCCTGTGCTCATCGGAATCGCAAAAATGGCGGCGTCCGCCGAGACTTTGGAAGCCAAGCGCAAAGTGCAGTATCGCGATCTGCCCACGCGCAACTGGATCACCCGATGTGTCGCCGAACGCATGCCCTTCGCCTGGACCATCAACCCGTACCGGGGCTGCGAATTCGGCTGTAAGTATTGCTATGCGCGCTACACCCATGAGTTTATGGAACTCCACGGCATTGACGATTTCGAGACACAGATCTACGCCAAGCACTGGCATGCACCGTCCTTTGCCGCGGAACTGCGGCGGCTTGATCCCGCGCAAACCATTGCCATCGGAACCGCAACCGATCCCTATCAACCCGCCGAACGCCGCTACGGGTTGACCCGAAAGATGCTCACGGTGTTCGCGCAGGAGCGAGGACGGCGCATTTTCCTGATCACGAAGTCGGACTTGATCACACGCGATATTGATTTGTTTCAGCAGATCGCGGCTCACAACCGGCTGGGAATCACCGTCACCATCACCACGACAGACGCCGCCCTGGCACGGCTTTTGGAACCGATGGCGCCGCGCCCGGCGCTTCGCCTGAAAGCAATCCAGGGCTTATCGGAGGCGGGCCTGACGGTCAGCGTCAACGCCAATCCCGTGATACCGATGATCACCGACAGCGAAACGAATCTGGACCGGGTGGCTGCCGCTGCGGCACGGGCGGGCGCGGTTGGCTTTCATGGCGGACTGCTCTTCCTGAAGCCGTGCGCGCAGCGGGTATTCTTTCCATTTCTGGAGGCACAGTTCCCGAAACTAGTGAAGCGTTATCACGCGCGCTATGCCAAAGGCGCTTATTTGAAGGGCGAGTATCCAAAGCTGATCCAGGACAGAGTGCAGGCCATCCGGAAGCGTTACGGTCTGGACAGGAACATCCGGGCGTGGGAAGGCGAGCAGCCTCAAAGCAGTGAGCAACTGTCGCTGTATTAGAACGACGGGCAGGCCATTCCACACAAGAGATGAATCGGTACGACGGACCGGACACAGGAGGGGTGAATCGCACTCCGAGGCCAGTCCGCCCAACCCTGGAGCCTTCGTAGATCTGATCGTCTTGATCGAGCGTCCTCGCTCTACTACGCACCATTCCAGGCCTGCACAGTATCCAAACGGTTAAATAATCCCGGTTCCTTGCGGCGCAGGCTGTATCGCATCGCGAACGGTATTGGAGTGGATCGCATCAGGTTGTTCACGCCAGCGGACGAAAGAGTGAACTGTTGCCGGTGTATCCGCGGTTCTCCAGCCCTGCGGCGGCTAAAAGTCAACAATCGCCGCGTCGATATGCTGAAGGAGATTAACAATTACCGGTAGAGGTGTTGGAACCTCAGGAGCAAGTAGTCGACTTATTGGTGGACCACGGGAATGGAGGCTGAGCCGTAGATGCGCCCCGCCTTCACAGTGGCCGCCGGAACCAGCTTGCGATGACCCATGCGCCGCTGCCCGAGTGAGTCTACAAAATCGAAATCGCCCTCGGCCAGGGTGAACACCGCAACGTCCGCTTCCGCCCCGGCACGCAAGGTACCTAAACCCTTCGGAAACCCGAATGTATTTGCGGGATTCGCCGTGCACCTTTCAATCACCTGCTCCAGCGTCAAACCCATGTGCAGGAATTTCGAGAGCGTCGTTACCAGATCGAAGACCGGACCGTTTACATTGAACTGATGCACGTCGCTCGAGATGGTTCCGGGCAGCAAGTCCTGCTTCATGGCTTTTTCCGCAACGTCAAATGAGAAACTGCCCGCGCCGTGACCTACATCGAGATGAACTCCGCGCGCCACCGCCGCATGCACGGAAGGTAAAATTCGTCCCTTGTCATCCAGTATTCCGCCGCTTCCGCCGCGGTAACAGTGCGTCACCACGTCACCCTTTTTCAAGGTGGCAAGAATCGCATCCAGCGTGGAATGCGTGCCGCCAATGTGGACCATGAGAGGCAGCTTTACTGCATCGGCCGCTTCGCGTGCCAAGTGCAGAGCGTCCAAGTCGTGACCGCCGGCAATGTTCTCGGTCAGCCGGATCTTCACGCCGAGAATCACATCACGATTCTGTTCGATGGTTCGGATGGCGAGTTTCGGATTAGCGTAGCGCAGGTCAAGCAATTCACCATATGGGTTATCGTCCGAGAGCGTGGATTGCCCCACCACGGAGATATTCAGCAGCGCGAATACCCGCGTGTCCACGACGTTGATCACGTATTTCCGCAGGCCCGGAAACGTGTGAGCGCCCGCTGAGCCGGCGTCCAGAGCGGTAGTGACTCCCTTGGCGATGCAGTTGGGATCAGCCGGAATACCGAGCGGAGCCACACCATCGTAGACATGCGTATGGACGTCAATCAATCCCGGAGTGACGATTTTTCCCGCAGCGTTCAAAATGTTCCGCGCGTCGGTTGCTGGAATATCGGGGGCGATCTGGGCGACCTTGCTGCCGCTGATGGCGACATCACGCACCCCGGAGATGGACTGTGATGGATCGATCACGCGGCCGCCCTTCACTATCAGGTCATAGCGCGGCGCGGGTGCCTGCTGGGCCTGCAGCAAATCTTCCCAACCGGCCGCGAGACCACAGATCAGGGAAGGTGTGATAGCTGTCCGCTTCAGGAACAGGCGGCGGGTGTGACGATGCATAACTTTACCGTTTGGGCCTCGGAGTTGCATCGGCTTGGGTCAAGCCCATGGCCCACTTGATCCCTTCAATGAACATTTTTTGGATGTCCGGGCGGTCATACGTCTCTTCCCGGTGGCCCAGGTTCGAGTAGTATACGCGGCCTTTGCCATAGTTCTTCACCCAGCCGACGGCAAAATCCCCATCTTTGCGGTGCACCCGCGGATTGGTCATATCCAGCTTGCTCGCATCCAGGCTCATCAGGACATGCACTTTGTCCCGCGAGTAATTTTTGTACTGGTAAATTTCATCCAGAATTACAAAATTTTCCGGAAACTGCTTCATACCGGGAAATTCGCGGTCCTCAACAATCACCGGGGCGTTAAAGGTGCCCCAGGGATGCTGGTCGAAATATCCCCCGATCATCTCGCCGTACTCGGGCCATTTGTAAAACGTGTCTGTCGCTGAATGGATACCGATGAAGCCTTTCCCGTCGTCTCTGACGAAGGACAACAGATCCGCTTTCTGCTGATCGTCCATATTGAGTTCGCCGGTGGTATAGAAGATGACGGCATCGAAGTAATCCAGATTACGGGCATTCCCTTCCAGCTTCTTTTTGGTGATCAACTGCGAATCGGTGCGGATGTAGGTGTCCCAAAGCCCGGTTTCACGGCCCAGCCGTTCAATAGTGGCCAGCCCGTGCGAGACCGAATCATGCTGGTAACCTGCCACCTCACCGATGGCAAGAATCTTCTTCTTTTTGGGCTGGGCGTCGAGCGAAACAGCCAGGCAGCAAACAATCAGCAAAAGTTTTCTCATCAGTCTTCCTTCGAAGTCCTTTGCATGCGGCGCAAGGTGTAGATGTCCCGGCTCAAGTTCGCATGCTCCAACTTCTTCCAGTCGTCGTTCACGTGCAACAGCTTCCCGCTGATATGGTTTGAGGCCTCCGAGGCAAGAAACAGCGCCAGTTGTATTTGCTTCTCGGGTGCGATGCCGCCCGTCAGCCGGACCTGCTGCGCCTCTTCCCTCTCCTTCCAGCCCGCCCGGTCTCCCGCCTTCAGGATTTCGTCGGTCATGCTGGTGTAGGTTCCGCCCGGCGCCATGGCGTTCACCTGAATATTATGATCGCGAACTTCTTCGGCCAACGTCTCCACCAGACGCACTACAGCCGCCTTTGATGCGGCGTACGCGGAAAACCACGGCCGCGGATCGGCGCCGCCGCGTCCGCTCATCACGATAATCTTCCCTGAGCGCTTTTCGATCATGTGCGGCAGGACGGCCCGGCATGAGTTCATGACGCCAATCAGATTAGTCTCGATCGTTTCCATCCATGCCTTGGGAGATGTTTCGGCGAGCGGAGCGATGGGCCCTTGGATTCCGGCGGCGCAGATGAGAACATCCATGGTGCCGTAATGGGTTCGCATGCGATCCACGGCTGCCGACATTTGCTCAAAATCGACAACACTGGCGCGGATTCGCAGCGAGATGCCTCCTGCGTGTTCGATTTCCAGGTTCGCCAAATCCAGTTCCGCCTTGCTCCGGGCCAGCAGTCCTACGCGCGCGCCACGGGAGGCGAAGCCAATCGCCAGCCTCTTTCCGATCCCGCGCCCGGCGCCAGTGATCAGTACACCCTTGTCTTTAACCTTGTGCATCAGCCTTACATAGGGTACATGAATTCCAGCGATCCGTCTGTACTTCCTCGCAACCCTTGATATCCTAGGGGCGGAGAAACAGGAGACACAATCATGACCGACGAACTTTCCCGGCGTAATTTTATGAGAACGGCGGCTGCGGCCGCGCTGGCTGCCGCTCCGGCCGCAACCCCGTTGCTCGGCGCGACCGATCGGGTGAAGGTGGGATGGATCGGCACCGGCTCGCGCGGCTATCACGTCATGGGGCAGATGTATCAGGGCAGCAAGGACATGGTGGAAGTGACCGCTGTCTGCGATACCTTCAGCGGCAATCTGGCCAAGGGAAAGGATCGCGTGCAGACGATGGGGGGAAACACCCCGAAAACCTACACGGATTACAAAGAACTCCTGGCGGATCCTTCAATCGATGTTGTCTTTATTGCGACGCCGGAGCATCTGCACTACGCCATGGCGATGGCCGCGTTGAAGGCCGGCAAGAACATCTACCTGGAGAAGCCCATCGGCCACACGATTGAAGAAGGCGCCGAGATCGTGAAGATGGCGGAAAAGTCGGACAAAGTGGTGCAAGTGGGCACGCAGAATCGCAGCAACAAACTATACATCCGCGCCAAGGAAATGTTTGAGCAGGGAATGATCGGGGAAGTGCATTATGTGCGGGCTTTCTGGTACCGCAATTTCGATCCCACAGCGCCGGTTCCCGCTGCCTGGCGTTACGTGATTCCACCCGACGCCGACGAGAGCAACTCAGACTGGAGCAAGTTCCTGGGCAGCGCCCCGAAGCGCCCGTTCGACAAACATCGCTATTACCAATGGCGAAACTACTGGGACTACTCCGGCGGAATTTCCACCGATTTGTTGGTTCACCAGACGGACATCTCCAACTTCGTGCTGGGCAAAGTGCTGCCCACTACGTGCATGGCTTCCGGCGGGATTTACATGTGGGGAAAACCGGACGATCGCGAAGTGCCGGATACGCTGAGCGCGCTGTATGAGTATCCTGACAAGTTCCACCTCAACTACAGCTGCTATTTCGGCAACGATCAATATGGCTATGGCGAACAGTTCCTGGGGTCCGAGGGAACCATTGAGGTGCTGGACCGGCAGAAGCTGCACTTCTATCCGCAGAAGTTCAACAAGAAACCGATCAAGGACCGCCAGGAAGTGCACCTTGACTACATAAAGGACTTCAATCAGCCTGACGCAACCGAGGCGCACGTGAAGAATTTCATTGAGGCGGTCCTGGGAAAGACGAAGGCGATCGCCCCTGCACGCGCAGGGCAGATTGCCGCCATTCCCGGTCATATGGCAACGTTGTCATACAAGAACAACAAGAAGATCTATTGGGACGCTAAAACGGAGAAATATCATTTCTCTTAGGCCCAAAGATCCTAAGCCGGTTGTGACCCTGCAAAACCGTGCACAGCGACAAAGCTAAGTGACCAATTAAGGCTGTTCGTTTGCGTCCACCCGCACTCCACCGTCGGCGAACCGGTCTAGAACGGATTGGCGGGCCAAAAGGTGGATTATCGTTGTCGGCGCAGCAAACTGGCCGACGCGCAATCTATTCAGGACCAGTTCCATCGGAAGCTGCTACATAATCCGCCAGCGCAATTACGAAGCTCTTCAAAAAACAAACGCGAATCGCGGGATAACCCGGTTCAATAGCAGTTCATCGGCGCTCACCCGAAACCGGGCCACCTCACAAAGCTGGCGCGACAGGAGTAGTCGATTATTGCATCGCGAAATCTCTTGAAACATCGCCTTGTTGAACGGGTCTACAGGGATAGCAGCCTA
This sequence comes from Bryobacteraceae bacterium, assembly GCA_040002435.1. GTDB lineage: Bacteria > Acidobacteriota > Terriglobia > Bryobacterales > Bryobacteraceae > JANXXV01. The sequence goes on along the minus strand of JBDUEM010000302.1, from coordinate 2,737 downwards.
TTATCAGCAGACGGCGCCCGGTAGCTTTCCACTCGCTGCTCTGTGGTCGGAACGTGATGCCATGACAAATCCGCTTCAAGTCTACTTACACGATCATCTCGCAGGCTCGAACTTTGCAATTGAGCTTCTAAAGTCGCTCCGCGATCAAGAAGCTTACCCTGATTTGGTTCCGTTTGCGGTTGCCATGCTTGAGGAAGTGGAGAAGGATGCGGATCTCCTACGAGGCGTCGTCGAGCAAGTAGGCAAAGGTCCGATGGACCTGAAGGAAGCCTTGGCGTGGGTAGCGGAAAAAGCGAGCCGTTTCAAACTGCGGCACCAACAACCAGCGAGTTTAGGAACCTTCGAGGCTCTGGAAACGCTCAGCCTGGGCATTATGGGTAAATTGGCGCTTTGGAATGCTCTGCGTACCATCGCCGCACTGGATGCAAGACTTCCCCAGCTCAATTTCGAAAAGCTTGCAACCAGCGCCAAAGCCCAGTTTGCAAAGGTTGAGGAACAACGTATTACACTGGCCCGTTTAGTTTTTGCATCTAAAACCGGCGGCGCGAACCCGGAATCCGACCCCCGTGAATAGCTTCGATAGATAGGGGTGTCCGGCTGCGTCCCAGGCTTCCCATCTCCCGGCCCGTACTCGGCCGCCAACCGCCCACCCGCGTCGTACACAAACACCGTCACCACCGTCCCGTTCACTGTCTTCTTCACTCGCCGCCCGGCCCCGTCGTACACATACGCCGCGTTCCCGTTCGCTCCGCTCGTCGCGCTCACCACATGGTTCTCGGCATCATAGGCCAATGTGAACGGATTCACCTGCGTCTGGTTCCCCGCTCCGTCATACCCCACTCCCGCCATCCGGTTGTCCGTCCCCGCAAACCACCCCGAACTCCCCTTGAAGTCGCCTACGATTTCGTGCTCGAACAGTTTGCACTGGAGCTTCTGATCGGCGCTGACAAAAACTCCGAGTGGTCGGATGGCAAGCTCGTCATCGACGCCAACCACGGCCCGATTCATTTGCTGCAAGCTGCCTTTCTATGCGGTGCGGCTCGAAGCAGAGCGTCGGAGCGCTGCTGTGGTGTGTTGCTGATCGCAAATGGGGAGAGTCAAGCATGCCACACATAAAGCGTGTCAGGGCCACAATCCCATAGTAAAAGTAGACCTGCAAGAAGCCTCTCCCGGCACGTTTCTCTGCTGATGTCTGATATCTGCCGGATGCTTCCATCAAAGAAAGCGATACCACCAGAGAAGGTTGCATCATCCAACAGGCCACAGATAAATTTCCCTAGCTTGGTTCTCGTTAGCTGCTTTTTGACTGGCTCGGGAAGCGCAAGGTCCGTCACGTCGGTTTCGCAGTCTGGCTCAGTACCGAACGCCTGCACTCCAACCTCCCTCGCCTCGTTCCAGGCGCTGATAACATCCGAATCGCCTGCCTTTGAGTACACGGCGAAGGTAAGTCCCTCGCTACGCAGAGTAGGGCTTTCAGCTAATGCAGCTTCGTCTTCGGGGTCAATCTCGAAAGATATGGCCACTCCAGACTGATCTGCCACGTTTTGAAGGAAAGTGCGAATGGATCGTTCTGAGCCGCCGATCAGTTTCCCAAGGCAATATACAGACATTGGTGATCTCTTTACTGTTGGTCAAGAGGCTTCTTCTCTTTGAAGCCTTTAGTAGCGGGGTCGTATTCATGCTGATGCGGTAGCTGGTCACCTTTTCGTCCAGCGAAATCAGTCCGTTTGACTGCCTTGCCGTTAGCATCGAATTCGGTGGCTGAATAAGTACGTCCTGGGTTCTTGGCATCAGGTTGCAGCCGTGAGTGTGGCCCACTGGCCCCTGGAAGAGGCGTAGGTTCGTTCGTTACGGGGTCCCTCGGGACATTGGTTCGATATGCTTTCTCGCCGTCAGCATACCGCCCACTGAATCGACCGCCAGCAGCAGCTTCGCCCTCAATGGCTCCAGCTTCGCCTTTCAAGCCTTTCGGACCTGGAATTACCATAGCCAGTCCGGTCTGGAACAGTGGCTTGATATCCTCGCCGGATTGCATCGCATCCGCCTGCTCCGCATTGCTGGCTGTGAACTTCGGGCCGACGCCCACCATTTCCAAAGCGGCATTTGCCTCGAATTTCAGTCCACCAGCAAGCCGATCAGGTAGGGACGCAACAAACTGCGATATCGTGCAATCCGAGTCTCCAATCAGGCCGCAATGCCCGTCAGGATCGGCTTTCCTCAGGGGATTATTCCGAACGTAGGAGTAGAGGTTCAACGTCTGCGGATCACTCAAATCGGCATAAGGCACTGGCTGAGGCACCGCTGACCAATCCGGTGATGTGAATCTTCCTTGTGCGCTGCTGAAGTATCTCGCCCCGAAAAAGTCCAACCCCGTCTCGCTATCCCGTTCCTTCCCCGTAAACCTCGGCACATTCTTCGTATCCACATACTTAGCCGATCGCCCGTTGATCCCGCTGAGATCTTGCCCAAACGGCCGGTAGTCATGCCGCCGCACCACGTTCCCAGCCGCGTCCGTCGTCACCCGCACGCTTCCCAAATGATCCCCCGTCGGATACTGCGTCCCAGGCTTCCCGTCTCCCGGCCCATACTCGGCCGCCAACCGCCCTGCCGCGTCGTACACAAACACCGTCACCACCGTCCCGTTCACCGTCTTCTTCACGCGCTGCCCAGCCCCATCGTACGCATACGCCGCGTTCCCGTTCGACCCGCTCGCGACGCTCACCACATGGTTCTCGGC
>JBDUEM010000301.1:0-8960 GCA_040002435.1 Bryobacteraceae bacterium | reverse complement strand
CACGACGAACAGACTGGGGAGATAGGCAAGGAAGGCATCCCGGGCTGATCTTAGCGGTGCAACTACATAATCCACGAGGACTGGGGAATATTTCCGTGTCCACGGAAAGAAGCTGAGCACGAGGGGAATATAGACGTAGAGCGCAATCACGACCAGGAGCAGGCGTCCTGCTTTAGTAGCCTGAATGAGGTATTGCTTCGACTGATTTGTGGAGACCAGTTCGACCTGCTGGATGCGGATGGGCGGCATCTGCGCAGTTTCCAGTCTGGTGACTGCGACGGACCGGAGCCTGCGCAACAGCAGCAGCAGGCCGATGAGAGCCAGAGTGATCAGAAAGGCGAATAGAGATCCTTCCAGCAGGCTGCGGGTGCTGTATTCCGAGCGGATGCCGGCAACCGAGGACTGGATGATTTTCACGTAGCTTTCGGCCAACTGATCCCGGCTCTTGCCTGCCGCCTTTGCGTCGGCTTCCGTCACCGTCAGCAAGACCCGGTCAGCCAGTGCAATGTCGGTGCTTGTATCGCCCTTGACGGCGGCGATTGCGTCTAGCCGGGCGGTCAAGTCCTTAGACACACGCGCGATTCTCTCGCTGGCCGCCTGAGCGCGGTCCTGCGCGGTGAATGGACCCAGATTTGTTTGAACCGTGAAGAGCGTACGACCTTCTACGATAACCGGCGCCGATGCCGCAGGCGCTTGTGCCCAGGCGGCTGCGCAGAGTGCGCAGACAACGGTAGTCGGAATAAAGAACTTCGTGTATGACATTCGGAAGGCTCCTGAAATCACTGTATGTCAGGGTCGGAGGTAAAGGACATCCGCGCCCAGCTTGGGAGGGCTTCCTAATCGAAAAGGAGCAATACGGGAATCGACATAGTGCGATAATGCCGGATATTGTCGAAGAGCGCACAGACGGGACCGGAGTGCTGGTGCTCCGGACCAATCGCGTTCCTCCCTATCGCGCTCGCACGACGGCTTTCGCGCGGCCCGGTGAAGACCTTTGCCGTTTTCCTGGCAGGCATCGCCCTGATTGGCTGCCGCCAGTCTCAGCGCGAGGCGGTCACGTTGCAATATACCTATTCCTGGAACGAAGATCGCCCGCAAACAAGAGCGCTGCTGCAGCAGTTCACGCAAGAGACAGCAATTCGTGTCAAAAATATTCCGATCGCGGAGTATACGCGCGACTACATTGAACTGGCACACAAGCTGCTGCGGGATGGCTCCGGCGCCGATCTTTTGAACATCGATCTGATCTGGTCGCCGATTCTGGAACCCGATTTGATCGATCTGCGGCCGTATCTTCGGGCCGAAATCCCGCTGCTTGAGCCGCAACTGCTCCCCAGTTACACGGCGAACGGGAAGCTTGTGGCTGTTCCTTTCAACGTACCGCTGGGAGCCTTGGAGTATCGAGCGGATCTGCTGCGCGAGTACGGCTATGATCATGCGCCGAAAACATGGGACGAACTCGAGCAGATGGCCGAGCGTATCCAGTCGGGTGAACGCGCGAAAGGGGTGAAAGATTTTTGGGGATACGTATGGCAGGGAGCAGATGGCGAGGCCCTGACCTGCAATGCCCTCGAGTGGCAAGCCGCGGAAGGAGGAGGGCGGATCGTGGAACAGGATCGGACGATCAGCGTGAATAATCCCGCGGCGATTCGGGCATGGCAACGAGCCAGGCGATGGATTGGCTGGATCTCGCCGCCTAGTGTTGTGGCCTATCGTGAGAGAGATTCCGTGCTCGTTTTTGACTCTGGCCGGGCTGCGTTTAACCGTATCTGGCTGCTGACCCCGATGACCAAAAGCGGGCAAGCCCGCCAGATTGCATGGCGAAGCACGGCCCCCGTAGTCAAGACCGGCTTTGCGAGAATACCCGGGGGAGCGGGAGGAGCGGCCGGGGCATTGGGCGGTACCGGCACGGCCATCTCCGCACATTCCACTCATCGCCAGGAAGCAATCGCACTGATTCGATTCCAGCTTCGCGCCCTGATGCAGGCGGGCGAAAAAGAGAACACTTCAGGCGGACCCGTGCAGGTTGAATTCTCGGATCCGCCGTCGGTTGCGGCGCCAGGCATTGTCGCCAGGCCCTCCGTAGAGGCCGGCGCCAACTATAAGCAGGTTTCTAAACTTTACATCGACACCGTGTACTCGGTTCTGACCGCGAAGAGGGACGCGGCCGAGGCGGCGGCCGAATTGGAGAAGCGACTAATCAAAGTCACCGGGTTCCGGGCGGCGCCTCCCAAGAGGATGGCGGACAATACGGCGCGCTAGGGCGATTCGTCCTGGTGGTTTCGCGCAATGAATGTGAGGCCGTAAAGACCCAGGCAAAATCGAATGAAGCCACCAGACGGCAATTCCTTCCATATTGGCCGGCGTCTGACGCTCACGTTGACTCTGTTGATAGCTCTGATACTAGGCGGGAACGGGTTGGTGATTCTGCAGTTTGAGAGAGCGCGTATCCAGACGGACCGGCTCACCAGCGTGAGCCAGCAGTTGATTGCGGTCCTGCGGCTGCAGGAAGGTCTTCTTTCCTTTCATCAACGGCTGCAAGAGCTGGCTCAGTCCCGGGATGCCCCCCTCCTGACGGCCGAAGCGGGTCCCATGCGTACGGCCCTTCTAGAGCAGACCAAGCAGGCAAGGAGCAATCTTGCTTATTTACCGCCTGGATTCCATGTGGATCCAGCATTCCGGACGGTTCTGGACACTTTTGAAACTACGCTGCCATCACAGCTCGAAGACATCGTCGCCTTAGCCAAGGCGGGCGATTGGGAGGTGGTTCAACTTCGGGTCGACAACGAACTGGACCGGATGGAGGCTGCCACCTCCGCAGTTGTAAAAAGCATTGACCGGGATCTCGACGAGGAGCTACCGCGTGCCGTCGCCAACATGAGAGATGTCCAGCGCCGGGCGCTTCTGATTGTACCGGCAACCGCGGTCTCCACGGTCCTCATTGCCGCATTCTTTGGCTGGGCGATAGCGCGTCGCATGCTGGAACTTCGCCTGGAAGAGCGGCTGAATGAGCGCACGCGAATCGCGCGTGAATTGCACGACACCCTGCTGCAGAGTTTTCAAGGGGTGTTGATGAAGTTTTCATCGGTCAGGCACCTGATCCCTGAGCGCCCGGCCGAGGCGCAGAAGACACTTGACCGTGTCGTCGAACAGGCCAGACAGGCGATAAACGAGGGCCGCGATGCGGTGCAGGGTTTGCGTTCGACACAGGCCGATAGCAACGATCTACCTCGGGCGATCCGATCGCTGGGCGAAGTATTTGCTGCCGATCAAGGGGGCCGGACGCCGGTGGAGTTTCGTGTGGCTGTGGAAGGCGACCCCCGGGCACTCGCTCCACTGGTTCAGAACGACGTCTACCGGATCGCGGGTGAGGCGCTGCGCAATGCCTTCCGGCACTCTCAAGCGGGACGGATTGAGGTGAAGATCCGATACGAGCCGCGGCAGTTTTCGTTAAGTGTGCGGGACGACGGCAAAGGTATCGACCAAAAACTTCTCGATCTGGGCGGGCGTGCGGGGCACTACGGCCTGGCGGGGATGCAGGAACGCGCCAAACTCGTGGGCGCGAAACTGAGAATCTGGAGTGAAGTTGATTCCGGGACGGAGATCGAACTGAACATTCCCGGCTCGGCAGCATTTGCAAAATCGTCCGAGGGCCGGTGATCCTCGCCACCTCGGCCCGGTACCCCGCATGCTTTAACACGCGCGGGAGCGAACCCACTGATGTTTTACGGGATCCGCTCTTTCAGCTTTTCTCCCATCGATTGGTGTAACGCCTTGTTCACGGCGCGCAATTCGAAATTGAGAGCAACCATTATCGAGTTTTTGCCGTTCGGGCTTCTTACTGTCCAATCGACACGCTCCGGCGAGTGGAGAGGTCTGACGACCCCATCTGAAGGGTACTTCCCCGGATACTTTTTGTTCATCAAGTCTTGAAACACCCTGATCGCAGCTCCGGTAAGGTCATCAAACACGCCAGTAGCCTGGAGCTTGGCTCCGGGAAGGAGATTGGTGTTGCGAGCGCTGGCCCAGATCAAGGCAATCAACATCGACTGTACCAGGCGGACATCGTCCTGCCCATTCACTTGATGATTGCCCACAGGCGCATCAATGTCCCACATCGAAATGTGTGCACTTGCCATGGGAATTAGTTTACTCTTTGGCGGCGCTCGTTGTGTGGGCCTTTACCCAGGCATGCTCAAGACCGGTTTGAGCGTAGTAAGCGCGACTGAAGTTGCGTGGACGTGAGACGCTGAATCGCGAAGGATGGCTTTAAAGAGGGACTACGGAAAGTGTATGAAACGTTTTGAACGATTATTGAAGTGTGCCACGGGGAGGAGGCTCGGGATACGGCGAGTGACTCTGACAAACACTCCAATCATCCCACCGGACGCGATGCCGGGGGCGCCTATCTCCGAAATTCACCATGATCCCTGTCCGCATGCGGGCGGTCAGCTCCTGCAATCAAGTTCTCGCAGAGCCGGATGGAGGAGAGTGAAAGTCGTGGCATTTATTTACCGCGTTGGACGACCTCAACTACCCAATGGACTCCAGTTCGGCGGCGGCGAATTTATGGCTGGACCGCTTCAGGCTGGACAGCTTCATCAAGCGATTTCACGACCCTGTCAAACTCCGCCTTCAATACCGGATTCGCACTCGTCAATCCATCGACCACCTGTTTCGCCCAATCGAAGTATTCCTTCTTCCGCGCCCAATTCCAATCAACGGGCGGGCTTGCCAGTATAGATCTGAGATTGGAAATCTTGTCGGCTAGCTTGATCATCGCCGCCCTTTCCGACTTTTTCGGTGCATTCACGATTTGCAGCCGTTTCCGCTCACTTTTAGGGAGCGCCTTGTTGTCAGTCAACTCGGCGACCAGGGCCGCAACATCGCGCCCAAAGTATTCCTCAAGTTCCTGATGACTGGTGTCGGTGTCTTCGACAGTGTCGTGGAGCAGCGCCGCGACCACCAACTTGCTATCGGGTTCTGCCAGCGCCCCGGCAACCAGTTCGGCGACTTCCAGAACGTGATTGACGTAAGGCTCTCCCAACTTGCCTTTTCGTTTCTGGGCTGAATGTTTTTTGGCCGCGAAGCTGGCGGCGGCAAGGATCTGCTGAATGTGCTGATTTGTCTGGATCACTTTTCAGCATGACACAAACGGATCCGCACTCATTGTCGCCACATGTCGTTCGATGGCTCTATTAGCGCTAATGGGCCCTTTCGACTAACGCGGGGGCGTAATCCGGTTGGTTGACTTCTTAGCCAGCGTAAGCCGCCGCTGACGTACAATCGGGTGCGAAGCAGGCATAGGTCAGCTCGCCATCAATCCTGGTGAGGAGCATATAGATTGTGTCGTGATCCTTGCGGCACTTTGGCTTCACCTTCAAATCGCCGAAATCAGGCTCCTGACCAACATGGAATTGAAAATAGCCGAAGTCGTAATGAAACTGCCGTTCGCAGTTTGGACTGGTACAGCTTAACCTTCGCTGTTGAAGAACCCAGCTTGCGGCGTCTGAATCGATAGGGGTAGCTTTCAGTTGGCACGCCGGGTGTATGTCGCAAAACACGGATTCGATTTTCACACTGGCCGGCCTTCGAGTCCTGCAACGATCGCCATGCTTGTCTTTGTTGCGGAGCCCGGCTTCAGAACGAATAACCTCGACGCGGGCAATCTCCATAGTTAAGACTGTCGTTTAGGAAAATCAGTTGTTTATTTTCTTTGTTTTGGTGGACCTGAACGGGTTCGAACCGTTGACCTCTTCCATGCCATTTAAGAAATATCAATCACTTACGGGCAGGAACACCAGAAACACAAGACTTAGCGTATCACGACTTGGACGCCGGTGGACGCCACGGGCGTCCTTTTTGGCGTCTGGACTCCAGACGGACTCCAGGACTCCACGCACAAAGACGGCACATGGATTGCCTTCGCGCGCGGTTGCCCAGGGTTTCAAATGTTGTCTGCTGGAGAAGACAACAATTGATTTCTCTATAAGGAGGATGCCCACGTGGGGGCTACGTGGGCAGTGTGAATTCCGACGGCAAAGCGGACAGACTTCACGATAAGAAGGATCACCTGACCGCTTGAAGTTCTCGCTCAAGCTTCGCAGTTGCCTCGGTCGAGGCAGCGTCTATCGTGGTGTCCGCCTCCGCTTCCAGCCGATGGAGCGCGTAATCGTGCGCATCGTGCTCCCGCGGTTTGAGATGGGACAGGCCATTGAGAACAACGCCGATCTTGCGGATCGGACCCGTCGCCTGCCCCTCGTCTACGAGGCGGGAGTAGTGCCAGAATGTTCTACCCACGTCGTCGGCGCGATCTATCGCTTGTTTCGGTTTCAGGAGATTAAGTCCACGCCGTCGATCAGCGTCCACCCGGCACTGCTTTGCATCGCAAGCGCAACGGCTCCCACACCGGTGGCCTTTCTGCCAAGGATGGTCTCCGGGGTGACTTCCATGTGAAATTGCAGGTCCGTATGACTGCCATAGTATTTATCTGTTTCCGCGCTTATGGAAAGGACCCCGTCTTCTCTGAGCACATGGCTATCTTCCCTGTTTTAATGTTAAGCCTCTATGACGTCAAGCAGATCATTAACGCTTATGAACTACAGGAAGCCTCAACCCAACCAGTCGTCGCTCCAAATCGCCCAACGCTAGAAGTTTGAGCCTTAATTTTTTAGCCACTTCCAAGTCGCTGGCGATACAGATCAAAAGAGCGAGAAGGTACTGCTCCAAGTGTTACCTCGGACCTCTTCGCATCAACGCAATCCTAATAGCGTTCACGTAGCTGTCGGTCTTTTGTGCGCGATCCAAGCATTCACCGCAATGCAGGAGATGCTCCTCAATCGCGGCAAGCTCACTTTCGTCCGTGACCATTCCTAGGTAGTGACGTTCAAGGTCTTCGTCCGAAATGTGCCGCATGTAACAGCAAGTGCGGCTAGTTGCCGAAAGTTCTCACGGGCACTTCGTTAAAAACCCTTAACATTCAAACTGACCCACTACTTAGAGATCACTCCGGTTGACAATTGCATTCGTATTACCCAGCCATGGGGCGATCATTCTGATAGGGTGTTCTACCTCTGCAACACCGGCGCACAACTGTCCAATGAAGCTGCACACCGCAGCCGCAGGGACTCGCAGTCCGGCCTCGGTCGCCAACAAGCAGCCTACCACTTCAGAGAAGGCGACATCGCTGTCCCAGCCCTTTACGTAGTAGGTCTTTCCATCAGTCCCAGTCGCTGTTTGCGGCGCGGTGCTGAAAACGATGCCGACTGGCCCTATGACCAGGCTATCCAAGGTTGCGAGAGTGATCAGACTTCGTATCGTACGAAAGAGCTGGGTATTGACGCAACCTAAACCGATCAAACGTCTTGCCGAAGGACTCGGTCCCCGTACGTTCTGGGATTGAATCGTAGAAAAGTCCTCAGTGACGCAGTAATCACTCCGGAATCTCAACAAATCGACGAAGGGTACCGTCACTGCACCACCGCTGGCCCCGTTCCGCCGACGCTCGCTAACCGCTCCTGGATAAGGCGCGTGAGTTGGTCCTGCCGGGTGAGTTGGATCTTCGTATACTCCTCGGTCATCCTGACGGTGCTGTGGCCAGCGATCTTAGATGCCTCAATACTCGACCCACCGACCTCCTGCCGCCACGTGATATTTGCGCGCCGGAACGAATGCGGACCGAGACCTGGGAAATCGCATCCCTCCGCCGCGGCCGCCCGCTTTAGAGCCTGCCGCACACCGGAATCCCACAATGGTAGCCCACTGCCGTCTGTGCGAACGAACACCCAGTTGTCTGGCTTTGCATTCGCGGCAAGGGCCTTTATGCGATAGCGATCGACCAGGTATCCCAAAGTCAAAGGGCGTTTGCTGGTCTTCGACTTCGGGTCATCGATATCGCCACGCCAGTTGCGCTGCACGATGTGGATTACGCCATTCTCAAGATCCACGTTGCGCCAAGTTAAGCCCAGGATTTCCGAGATTCTCACGCCAGTGGCGATGGTGGTTTCGATGACTAGCAAAGTCGGATCGCTCAACCGCGCGAGTACTCTCATCGTCTGTTCCGGGGTCAGTATCCTCTCCGGTCTCACACTCCACTTCTCGCCAATCTTCACGCGAGATATTGGGTTGCGCCGACCCTCCGGCCAGTAGCCCCACTCCTCTGCCTTTGTGTAGATGCCGGACATGATGCCACGAAGGTCATTCATCATGTGCCACGACTCGCAAGATCCAAACAGCCACTGCTGGACTTCGTCGGGCCTGATTTCGATTAGACGCTTGTCGCCCCACTGCGGAACGATGCGTTGCTCGAGATGCATTAGGTATTTCAGCCTGGTCGGCTTCGCCAACAGAAAACGTCCAGCCACCTGCGCTTCAACGTGCGCAGCCTTGTATTTGTCCACCATCTTGCCGAACAGCGCCAAGCCGTCTGCGACCTTTTCCTGGATGGTAGGTTTGTTGATCGTAGCCAGAAATTTGTCGCGCTCGACCTCAGCGGCTCTCTTTGCCAGCCGGTTGTCTCCCTTGCTCGGCCCAATCACATGAAAGCGGCGGGTTTCTTTGGTCGTTCCGTCCGCTTGGAGAACGTCCTCCCTATAACGAAAAAACCAGTAGCAACCACCTCGATCCGTCCGTTCGTGAATAGCGGGGTGTTGAATTCTCACTTTCAGTCGCAGGCCTCCGACCAGCGACTGAAGGTTAGCGTCATTTGAGAGCATCAATCAAGTCCCATTAAATCAATCACTTGAAGTTAGATAGTCACCGCGATTGGGGATTCTCGTTGGCAGACATACAGCGTGTGCCGGGCGCGCGTCATCCCGACGTAAAAAAGCCGGATCACCGAGTCTCGTTGTGGCCCGTGCCTCTGGTAGGCGGCGTCTCCAGCGCGGCTGAGATCCGGAAAGACAAAGACGACATCTGCTTGCCCGCCTTTGACGGAGTGAATCGTTCCGACAATCACCCGA
>JBDUEM010000300.1:0-9019 GCA_040002435.1 Bryobacteraceae bacterium | reverse complement strand
CCGTCCAGAACGAGAAACGACCGGATCTTTCCAGCCAGAGCGGACTTCCCACAGAGGAAGCGCATCCCGCTGAGATTGCCCTCGCCCTCTTCGCCGACGTTCGCCACAAACAGCAGAGAAGCTCCGCTGGTCTCGATGGGGCAGGACTTCATGGCGCGCGCGATTGCCAGCAGCGCTACCAGACCCGCGCCATTGTCAGAAACGCCCGGGCCATGCATCGTCCCGTCGGCATCAAGGAAGATATCCTCCGGACTGCGCGGCGCCAGCACCGTGTCAAGGTGCGCCGTCAAAGCGACATAAGGGCCCTTCGGATCGGGATTCAACTGCGCAATCACATTGCCACCGCGGTCGATTCGCGCCTCACAGCCCATTGCCCGAAACTGCGCCACCATCCATTCGGCGCGCTTCTGCTCCAGAAACGTCGGCGCCGCGATGCGTGCGAGTTGCAGGTGCTGTTCATTGATCCACTGTCGCTCGCGGTTGAACCAAAGCAGGCAGTCACGCATTCCCGTCGCCATGGGGAATGGAGGATGCGTTGCTTTGAGCGTAGTGCCCATCGAACCTCAGTGTACCGTGATGATTTCGGGAAGCGCCGATTCAATCTTCTTTCGGATCGATTCGTACTCCGGCGGCAGCATCAGGCGCGTACCCAGGCTCTCCAGCGGTTCATCGATGGTGAACCCCGGCGGGTCCGTCGCAATTTCGAATAACACGCCGCCCGGTTCGCGGAAGTAAATGGAGTGGAAGTATTGGCGGTCCATCACGGGGGAAACGTTGTAGCGCAGATCGATCAACTGCCGGTGCCAGGCGAACTGTTGCTCATCGCTGGGCGTGCGCCAGGCGATGTGGTGCACTGTGCCCGCACCACCGCTGCCGCGCCTCAGATCCGGTGTGCACAATACGTCCACGGTGGCGCCCGGTCCACCTTCTGCTATTTCGTAGCGAAACCGGTTTCCGTGCTCGTTGGTCAACCGGAAGCCCATGGTGTCCGTTAACAGCTGCGCGGTCCGCTCATAACCCTCTTCTGAAATCGTTGCGCTGTGTATCTTGCCGATCGCATCGCCATCGGCCCCGTCCAGGGAGCCGACTAGTTCTAATTGCAATCCGTCAGGATCGCGCAGGGTCAATACTTCCTCGTCAAACCTCGTGGCGATAGCGTCGGTCGACACGCCCTTCGCCCGGGCTTTTTCCCCCCATCGTCCGATGGACCCTTTCGGCACGGCGAACGAGGTGACCGTTACCTGTCCGCTGCCGTGGAAGCCCCGGCGCGCTCCCGGCCACGGGAAAAAGGTCAGGATGGATCCCGGTGAACCGGTCCTGTCGCCATAGTAAAAATGATAGGTTCCGGGATCGTCAAAATTGACGGTCTTCTTTACCAGCCGCATACCGAGGAACCCGGTGTAGAAGTCGACGTTCGGCTGCGGCGCGGCGGCGATGGCCGTCACGTGATGAATACCCAGAATTTTTGCTTCCATGCCCACCTTGGATGCTAAGCCCGTTAAATCGATTCACCGCACTCCGGACAGTAACGGAAGAAAGATCGAAGCCTCTGTTGACATTGGCCGCAGCTTCTTGCGCTGCGCTTGAAGCGGTGAAATGGGATTGCCAGCAAAAGGCATAGGGCCGCGGCCATCAAATAGCAGAGGGGCGTTCGCAGGTAAAGCCAGTTGTATCCCACGCCGAATTCAAACACGTCGGGTTGGGCGGGGTCGTAACGAATCGGATAGTCCGCGTTCTTCTCATACGCAAGAGCGCGCGGGGCGATCCAACCGAAATCCGTACTCCCGAAATACGATAACGCGGTCGATTCCCGCTCCTTTCCATCCACTGCATAGCGAAACGTACCCTTCATCTGGAAATAGAGGTTTCCGTCGGCATCATGATTGCGCGGCACTTCGCGGCGTGTAAGGGTTCCCATCACAGGAGCCCAGTGGTTTAGTACCGTCAAGGGGTGCCTGGCCTCCCAGAATGCCTTGGCGGCGAGAACCAGTGAAGCGGTCACCAGCGCCCACGTGAACAACCGTTTGATCGTCTCGAAACTGTCGCCTTGCGCCATATCAGAGCCGGACCAGTTTTCGTTGCTTGGGAAGTCTGTAGGCACAGGCGTGGCAGAACTTATGCCACAGTTCCACGCTGGCGGCACAACCCGGGCACAGACAGGTACCTTGTTTCCAGAGTGCCCAGAGAGAATATACGCCCAAAAGCAAGCCGGCTCCGGTAATAATGCCGGGAAACAGAAAGAATCGTGGGCTGGTGCCCAGGTCGGTCAGAATGTCATCTGGATTGGCGGGGTTATAAAAAACGCGCATGTTTGTCCCCGGCGCGAACCGGCTCAATTCGGCGCGGACACTCTCTTCGGCCGTATAGCCGACGGGAAGGGAGTAAGCAAGGCGGTGAATCACATCGTTCACGCTGTACATGATGGTCACCTCCCCGCGAAACAGGGGTACGCCTCTCTTTTGAAACCTGACAGCGTCAATGGCGATCACGCGGGCGGCCACTGGCTGCCATTTCTGCAGCTGATTGTAGTTCCAAATCATGGACAGGACGCCGCTCAACAGAAAGAAGACGGAAATCCCTACCAACAGAAAAGCAGTTCGTCTCATTATGGGCCGAAGGTGTTAGATTACCATTGTCGGACAGCCGGCGATTAATTTGCCGATTCAGATCGGCGCTATAATGACGGCATAGAGGACTTATGAAGACCTACACGAAATTTGCGCTCCTTGTCGTCGCGATTATCGGTACACTCGCCTGGCTTGCTGCGGGCGGGATCAACGAAACCAAGACCTACTACAAAGAAATTAAGGAAGTGCAGGCGATGGGGCAAAAGGCCCAGGAATCGCGGTTGCGAGTGGGTGGGGACGTGGTGCCTGGCTCTATTGTTCGTGAAGGAAAAGAGGTCCGCTTCACCATTCATCAGGAAAACCTGAAGCTCAATGTGGTCTATGGTGGAATCGATCCTCTGCCAGACACCTTTAAAGACGGATCACAGGCCCTGGTTGACGGAAGGCTCCGGTCGGACGGCATCTTCCAGGCCAGTAAGATCCAGGCGAAGTGCGCCTCGAAGTACGAAGCAAAGCCCATGCAGAAGCCGGCCATTCAACAGAAACAAGCGTCAATTTAGGTAAGGGGAATCTATGGAAAATCTGGGAGCGTTGGCGTTAATACTCGCATTCTGCCTGTCCATCTACGCGATTGCGGGTTCCCTCATCGGGAAATGGAAAAATAAGCCCTTTCTCGTGCTCAGCGCCGAGCGTGCCGTCTATTCCGTTTGGTTCCTGGTCGCCACGGCTGTGGGGATTCTGGTCCACGCACTGGTCGCAGGCGATTTCCGGTTATCGTACGTCGCGCAAAATACCAATCACGCGATGCCCTGGTATTACAAGGTCACCGCATGGTGGGGCGGACAAGCCGGCTCGCTGATGCTATGGGCGTTCGTGCTCTCCAGTTATGCGGCGGTAGTGGTGTATCAGAACCGGCGAAAGTTCCGGGAAATGATGCCCTACGTTGTCACCGTGCTCATGGTGGTGGACGCGTTCTTCCTCATGTTGATCGCTTTCGTGGTCAGCCCGTTCAACGTGCTGATGCAGGGCAAAGGCATTGTGGATGTCGGCGACGGCCGCGGATTGAATCCGCTGTTGCAGTACTGGACGATGATTATCCACCCGCCGATTCTCTACATGGGATACGTGGGATTTGTGGTTCCGTTTGCGTTCGCAATGGCATCCCTCATTACCAAGCAGCCCGGTGACGACTGGATCTTCACCACCCGGCGCTGGGCCATCGTGACCTGGTTCTTCCAGACCACTGGCGTGTTGTTGGGAGCCGGTTGGGCCTATGCGGTGCTCGGCTGGGGCGGATATTGGGGTTGGGATGCCGTCGAGAACGCGTCGCTGCTCCCGTGGCTCACCTCTACTTCGTTCCTCCATTCCGTGCTGATGCAGGAAAAGAAAGGAATGATGAAGGTGTGGAACATGGTGCTTGTTTCGGCCACATTCTTCCTCTGCATTTTTGGTACAACCCTGACGCGAACCGGAATCGTGAGTTCGGTTCACGCCTTTGCGCAGTCGCCAATAGGAGTCTATTTCTTTACCTTCCTCGCCGTCGGCATCTCCGCCACGGTGTATTTGATCCTGGACCGTCTGGACTACCTCAAGAGCGAATCGCACATGGAAAGCGTGATCTCGCGGGAATCCAGCTTCCTGTTTAACAACCTGATTCTGCTGGCAAGCTGCTTTTCCATCCTTTGGGGCACGCTGTTCCCGGTAATTTCGGAAGCAGTGACCGGAGAAAAGATCAGCGTGGATGGCCCGTTCTTCAATCGCGTGAATATCCCCATCGGGCTCTTCCTGCTGTTCCTGACCGGCGTGGGACCGCTGATCGCCTGGCGGCGCAGCTCGATTGAGAGTTTGAAAAAGGCGTTCTTCTGGCCGGTGGTCGTTTCGTTCGCCCTCATTGCCGCTTTAATGATCGGCGGGATGCGGCATCCCTATGCGCTCATGTCATTTGGTCTTTGCCTTTTTGTGACGGCGACAGTGTTTGCGGAATTTTTCAAGGGAGCCTCAGCCATCCGTGCCAAGAACGGGATGAACTTCCTCGCCGCAACGGTGGAACTGACTCACCGCAATACCCGTCGATATGGTGGGTACCTTGTGCACATGGGCGTGGTCGCTATGTTCATTGGCTTCACCGGCGCGGCTTTCAATCTGGACACCACTGTGGAGGCTGCACAAGGCGATAGTTTTAAGCTTGGCCGCTACGAATTGAAAGTGCGCGAAATTGTAGACACCGAAAATGAGGACTACGTGTCGAGAAAGGCTTCCATCGATGTTTCCGTGAATGGTTCCCAGATCGATACACTGTATCCGGAACGCCGCTATTACAAAGCGAGCCAGCAAGGCACCTCTGAAGTTGCCATCCGGCGCCGCTTAAACGAAGATCTTTACTTGAATTTCGCCGGTGCGAATGATCCGAAGAAGGCAGTGGTTCAGGCCTATGTGTTCCCGCTGGTTACCTGGATCTGGGTGGGCTTCTGGATTCTGTTCGCGGGAACCGTAGTATGCCTGATACCGAGCAAGGTTCGCATGCAATATGCGCGGACAGAGGTTGTTGGAATTGCCAGGAACTATGCGGAAACTAAGAAATAGCTTTCTGTTGCTGGTACTCGCGGCGGTCTGTTTGCCGCAGTCCGCCACACAGTTGGTGACGCCTGAAATTCGGCGCGTGGGCGACAAGCTTGCCTGCCGCTGCGGCGTGTGTAATAACACGGTGGCAACGTGTCAGATGCTGGAATGCCACTATTCGCTCCCGTCGCGCCAGAAGATTGCGGCCATGCAAAAGGAAGGCAAGTCCGACGAAACCATCCTTGCCGCCTTCGTTAAGGAAGGTGGAATTTCCGCGCTGTCTTCTCCGCCAGCGGAGGGATTCAATCTTCTCGGATACGTGATGCCTATTTTCGGTGTGGTGATAGGACTCGGCGCAATTTTGATCTTCCTGCGGAGATCCCGGCGTCTGGAAACCCCCGCGACGGTGCCGCCGCTGAATAACGAAATGCTTACCCGGTACAGAGACCGGATCGACAAGGACATGGCGAAGCTCGAGTAATGCTCTTTGCTGCAGCGGTCCTCGTTACGTTAGTCATCCTCGGCTTTACTCTATTCGTACGGTCGAAGGATTTGCCGGAGCCCACACCGGTCTCCCCCTACCACCATCTGGAGGTAAGGAAGGCGTCTATTTATGAAAATCTCCGCGACCTTCAGTTCGAGTATCGCGTAGGTAAGCTTTCCGACGAGGATTACCAGCGAACCAAGCTCGACCTTCAGGCGGGCTTGGCTGTTGTTCTAGCCGATATCGACAAGTTGAAACAGGCAGAGGGAATGACCACCGCACCTGGGAAGACCAAGGCGGCAGCGAAGAAATCCGATACCGCGAAGGAGTGTCCGCATTGCTCGGCGAAGTTTGAAAAGCCGCTGAAATTTTGCGGCGAATGCGGCAAGCCGATGGTAGTCGCGGAGGCCGGATGAAGACGCTCCTAGCAGCATTATTGTCCGCCGCTGTGATGTCCGCCGCCATTGACGGTACGGTCACCAATAAGACGTCAGGCAAGGTGCAGCCGGGCGCAACCGTGACGTTGATCAAGCTGGGTGGGGGCATGGAGACGGTTGCCACTGCCAAGTCCGATTCGCAGGGCAAGTTCACCATGGCGCCGGATCTCCAGGCCGGCACACCTTACCTCGTCCAGACCCTTTATCAGGGCGTAACCTACAACAAGGCCATTCCTCCCGGATCCTCCGCCACTGGTCTGACCGTCGATGTCTACGATTCTTCACCGCAGGGCGGCGACGCAAAAGTTGCCCAGCACATGGTTCTGTTCGAGCCGAGCGGTACCGACGTCACTGTCAACGAGACGATCATTTACAGCAATACAGGCAAGACCACATTTGACGATCCGGCGAACGGCACCTTTCGGTTCTACCTGCCTCCGGAAACCAAGGGTCTGGTGAAGGTACAGGTCACGGGACCGCAGGGGATGCCGATTGTACGCGATGCCGTAAAAACGAAAGAACCGGACATCTACACTGTAAAGTATCCCGTGAAGCCCGGAGAGACGCGATTCGATCTCGCTTACGGAATGCCCGAGGCAAGTCCGGGTACGTTCGAGCTGAAGTTCAAGCACGATGGGTCCACGGTGCGGGTAGTTGCCCCGAAGGGAGTCACGCTCACCAGCGACAACCTCAAGGATCTCGGCCCCGAGCCGCGGACTCAGGCCACCATTTATCAGGTCCTCGGCAGGGATGTAAAATTCCAGTTCACCGGCACCGGATCGCTGCGCGCGGCGGCGGAAGCGGCCCAGCAATCGGAGGACACCGGCCCGCCGATTGAAGATCTGAAGCCACGCATCTACGGGCGGCTCTATCCGCTGGTCGGCTTGGCGGGGTTCATTCTCGTCCTTGGCCTGATCATGTTGTATCGCAGCGAACCAGACGCCAAGAAGCGGGCATGAGCGCGATCACCGTAGACGGGGTGTGGAAGTTCTACGGCGACTATCCGGCAATCCGGGGCGTATCTTTTAACGTTGAACCCGGCGCGTGCATGGCTCTGCTCGGCCGCAACGGGGCGGGGAAGACTACCTTGCTGCGTATTTTGGCCGGTCTGTCTCTCGCCGCGAAAGGCAAAGTTTCCATCCTCGGACATGAGGTCCGCCAGGAAGAGGCCCGCCGGAAGATCGGCGTCCTCGGACACGGCATCGGCATCTACGACGAACTGTCCGCCATCGAGAATCTCAAGCTCTTCGCGCGAATTTATGATGTGCCGGATTCGCAGCGTGCCGCGGAAGTATGGCTGGAGAAGACCGGCCTCGAGAAAGTGGCCAGCGGGATGGTGCGCGAATTCTCCCGCGGCATGCGCCAGCGGCTGGCCGTGGCCCGGGCCTTCCTGCACGATCCGCAGGTGCTTTTGCTCGACGAACCGTTTACCGCACTCGACGACAAGGCGATCGCTGTCCTGCAGACGCTACTTCGGGAAGCCCTGCGCGACGGCAAAACAGTGATGATGTCCACGCACCAACTCCGCGAGGCCCTCGAACTGGCAACGCACGTTGGCTTAGTAAATAGGGGAAAGCTGGCGTATACGGGAGAACGCACACCGGAAATGCTGAGCGATCCGGGTTGGTTGTACCGCAATTACGGCGAAGCTTAAAACCGGACCGGTTCAACCGAAACTACGCGTACCAGAGCGGTCCGGTAGATTGGTTTCTCTTTTCGCTCCAGGGTATAAAGAACATCAGCCTTTGCCAAATAGGCCGTAGCCACGTGCAGCGCATCCATTGAGCCAAGGCCACAGCTTTCGGACTCATTCCGAGCCACGTTGAAGATCGATTCGACGTCATTGATCCAAATCGAAACTTTGTCAAAATAGGATCGATAAAACGCAATCTCATCGTTCCTTTGATGATAGACCGCCTTCGGCATCGTTTTCAGGTACAAAAACGGGCTCGCGATGAAGTGGCGGGCACCTTCGTTGAGGATTGCCAACCACTCCCCCTTTACAGATTCTTCTCCACGGCGGGCCGCGATCAGCACGCAGGTGTCAAGAAACGTCCTAATAGCCAATGTCGGCTACCGCGCTGTTCCGCGCCGCAAATCAACTTCCTCGAGGATCTCATCATGAGTCAAAGGCTTGCCGCCACTGACTTCGTAGTCGTGAGCCATGTCGCCTAATCGTGCTCCGGCTTGGAACATCTGCGTGCAATGCCGGTGGATTGTGGCGCCTAACTCCATGCGCAGTTCTGCGCTGAGTGGAATCATAGTTAAATCGTGCAGCGCCAGCACGAGGCAGCTCAGCATATGATCGATGCTGCGCTGGGTGTAGTTAAACTTTGCCGCTTTCAAATCGTCCAGTGCTTCAACGACACCGGATTCGCTCGTATGGCTATTGAGAACATGGATCAGCTCATCGAACAATTTCGAATTGTTAGAGATGGTGTAGTCCATATTCCTCCCTTCTTCGAGTCTTACAAGAAGCGGGCGCCACTCAACCGGAGTTGTCAACCATTTTGTGTAAACGAATTCCCAGTGTCTTCGTTCCAGTGCAAAAACTAACCCATATCTGAGCCGAAGCCGGAGGGCGGAGCGAAGCGTAGCCCGGAGGTGAAGGTCTCAGATATGGCGCCCGCTAGCCGGCCGCCTGGGCCGCCTCCCTGCGACCCGGATAGATCATCTCAAATTGTCTTAGCGCCTCTTTCCAGAACTGCACCGTGGCCCACTTCTTGGAGGCGTTGCGCAGAGCCAGATAGAGCAACTTGAAGGCGGCTTCTTCCGACGGAAACGAACTGCGGTTCTTCGTCACTTTCCGTAAGCTGAAGTTCAAACTCTCCACCGCATTGGTGGTGTAGATGATCTTCCGGATCTCTTCAGGGAATTGAAAAAACGGGATCACCCGCTCCCAGCTACCACCGCCTTACGCTCTTTCCAACTCACATAGCTCAGGCTGGCTCGGATCAAATGCACGATACAAG
>JBDUEM010000299.1:0-9023 GCA_040002435.1 Bryobacteraceae bacterium | reverse complement strand
GCTGCAGCATGACGGTGCCGGAAAAGCTTCGGATGGCGGAGAAGCTTGTGGCGCTCGGGGTGGACATCCTGGAGGCAGGTTTTCCCATCGCCTCCGAAGGCGACTTCCAGGCTGTTGACGCGGTAAGCCGGGAGTTCCCTTGGATTCAGGTAGCGGCGCTGGCTCGCGCCAATACGCTGGACGTGGAAAGAGCGGCGCGGTCGCTGGCACAAGCCAAGCGTCCACGCATTCATACTTTTATCGCCACCAGCGATATCCATCTGCAATACAAGTTGAAGAAATCGCGGCAGCAGGTTCTTGATGCGGCGGTGGCAGCCGTGGAACTGGCCCGGCGCCACGTAGACGATGTGGAGTTTTCCGCCGAGGATGCGACGCGCACGGATCCGGATTACCTGGAAGAAGTATGCCGCGCTGTGGTTGCAGCGGGAGCGCGCACGGTGAACTTGCCGGACACGGTGGGGTTCTCAGTGCCGCAGGAATACGCGGCGCTGATCGGGCGCATGGTGAAAGCGCTGGGGGATACGGCGATTGTGAGCGTTCACTGCCACGACGATCTGGGATTGGCGGTCGCGAATTCGCTGGCCGCGGTGGAGGCAGGTGCGCGGCAGATTGAATGCACGATCAATGGCATTGGCGAACGGGCGGGCAATTGTTCCTTGGAAGAGATCGTAATGATCATGAACACGCGGCGGGACCGGGTGCCGTACCACACGGGGATTGTGACCGAACATCTGTTTCCGGCGAGCCAGATGCTGGAAAGCATCATCACTTTTGGGCCGCAGCCGAATAAGGCCATCGTCGGCAAAAACGCCTTTTCGCACGAAGCGGGTATCCACCAGGATGGCTACCTGAAGCACCGCGGTACTTACGAGATCATCGATCCGAAATCGGTTGGCGTTCCGGAAGGTAAGCTGGTGCTGGGTAAACACAGCGGGCGCCATGCGCTGCTGGACCGCTGCAAAGACCTGGGCTTTGCGCTGAACAAGGAAGAATTAGACGCCGTCTACGATAGCTTCATCGCGCTCGCGGACCGCAAGAAAGGCCTCATGGACGAGGAGATTGCCGGGCTGGTTCGACAGGAACTACACCGGCTGGCTCAAGCCGCTGCCAAATAGACAAGGACCAACACACTCACATCATGGAATTAAACGTTCTTATTGTGCCCGGTGACGGAATCGGCACTGAGGTTACCCGCGAAGCAGTGCGCGTTCTGGAGCATGTTTGCGGGAAGTACAAACACAAACTGCTGCAGAAAGAAGCTCTGCTGGGCGGCATTGCGATTCACAAGACGGGAACTCCGTTTCCGGATGAGACGGCGAAACTCGCCCTGGAAGCGGACGCTACGCTGATGGGCGCGGTGGGGCTGCCGGAGTTTGACAATATGCCCCCGTCGCAGCGGCCCGAAAAGGGTCTGCTGGGCATTCGCAAGACGATGGGCGTCTATGCGAACCTGCGGCCGGTGCGCGCCTATGCCGCGCTGATTGAATCGTCTCCGCTGAAGAACCACCTGGTGGAAGGCACGGACATGATTATTGTCCGCGAGTTGAACGGCGGCATTTATTACGGCACGCCGCGCGGCATCAGCGGCAGCGGGGATGAAGAGCGCGGCACCAACACGATGACTTACACGCGGGCGGAAATCGCGCGGGTGACACGCATGGCGTTTAACCTGGCTCGAAACCGGCGCAAGAAGCTGACCAGCGTGGATAAGTCGAATGTGCTGGAAACTTCGCAGCTCTGGCGGCGCGTGGTGATTGAGGTAGCGGCTGAATTCCCCGATGTGGAGTTGGACCACCTGCTGGTGGACAACTGCGCCATGCAGCTTGTGCTGAACCCGAAGCGCTTTGACATTGTGGTGATGGAGAATATGTTCGGCGACATTCTGAGCGATGAAGGCGCTGTGCTGGCCGGGTCGATCGGGATGCTGCCGTCGGCGTCTATCGGAGACAAGAAGCCGTCCGGCGCATGGGTGGGATTGTACGAGCCGGTCCATGGTTCGGCACCCGATATCGCGGGCCAGAACAAGGCCAATCCACTGGGCGCAATCGGATCTGTGGCGGCGATGCTGGAGTATAGCTTCGGATTGAAGGAAGAGGCGGCAGCGGTCAATGCCGCGATGGAGAAGGTGCTGGACAGCGGGAAAGTGACGGCGGACTTGAAACCGAAAGGCACTCCGGCGAGTACAGTGGAAGTAGGCACTGCAGTTTGTGCCGCCATCTAGGAATTCTTATGAGTAAACCCCTTGGTAACCCCCGTACGATTATTGAGAAACTCTGGGATCAGCATATTGTGAGTGAACAGCCGGGATCGCCGGCGCTGCTCTATATTGATCTGCACCTGGTGCACGAAGTGACGTCGCCGCAGGCCTTTTCCGGACTTCGCACGCGCGGGCTGAAGGTGCGCCGGCCGGACCTGACGCTGGCCACGACGGACCACAGCATTCCCACCACGGCGAAATCGCTGCCGATCCTCGATAAGATTGCAGCGACGCAGGTGGACCAGCTGGAAATCAACTGCAATGAGTTCGGTATTCCCTGCTTTGGGTTCCATAGCGACAAACAAGGCATTTGCCATGTGATCGGGCCGGAGCAAGGCGCTACGCAGCCCGGGATGACCGTGGTCTGCGGTGATAGCCATACGGCTACGCACGGCGCTTTCGGGGCGCTGGCATTTGGCATCGGCACCAGTGAAGTGGAGCACGTGCTGGCTACGCAGACGCTGCTGCAACGGAAGTCCAAGACCTTTCAAGTGCTGGTGGACGGCGTGTTGAAGCCGGGCGTTTCGGCCAAGGACATCATCCTGAACCTGATCTCGCGGATCGGCATCGGCGGCGGTACCGGGTGCGTATTCGAGTTTTGCGGATCGGCCATTCGCGGCCTCTCCATGGAAGAGCGCATGACGGTATGCAACATGGCAATCGAGGCGGGCGCGCGGGCGGGACTGGTGGCACCGGATGAAACTACGTATGCGTTTTTGAAGGGCCGGCCCATGGCTCCGAAGGGTGCGGATTGGGATGCGGCAGTGGAACGCTGGAAGCAACTGCCCACGGACGAAGGCGCGGTCTACGACAAGCAGATCACGATCAACGCATCGGAGTTGGAACCGATGATTACGTTCGGCACGAATCCCGGGATGGGCATGGGTATCAGCTCGCATATTCCGAATCCGGCGTCGATCTCGGATCCGCTGGAACGCGATTCGCTCACCAAGGCGCTGCACTATATGGATCTGGAAGCAGGTGCGCCGCTGATCGGCCATAAGGTGAATGTTGTTTTCATCGGAAGCTGTACCAACTCGCGCATGAGCGATCTGCGCAACGCCGCGTCCGTGCTGAAGGGCCGCAAGGTGAACCCGAATGTCCGTGTAATGGTGGTGCCCGGATCGCAGGAGATCAAGCGGCAGGCGCAGGCTGAGGGTCTGGACAAGATCTTTACGGACGCTGGGGCCGAATGGCGCGAGGCTGGGTGCTCCATGTGCATCGCGATGAATGGCGATCAGTTGAAGCCCGGCGAATACAGCGTTTCGACCAGCAACCGGAATTTTGAGGGGCGCCAGGGAAAGGGAGGGCGGACGTTTCTTGCCAGCCCGCTTACCGCGGCTGCGAGCGCCATCACCGGCGTGGTCACCGATGTGAGGACGTTACTCTAATGAAGAAATTTACCAAGTTCGAAAGCCGCCTGCTGCCGTTCCCGATCGACAACATCGATACGGATCAGATCATCCCGGCGCGGTTTCTGAAAACGATTACCAAAGAGGGGCTGGACAAGCAGTTGTTCAACGACTGGCGATACGATGCCGAGGGAAATCCGAAACCGGACTTCATTCTGAATCAGCCGCGGGCGAAGGGCGTGGAGATTCTGCTGGCAGGCGACAACTTCGGCTGTGGCAGTTCCCGGGAGCACGCTCCGTGGGCGCTGACGCAGTTCGGATTCCGGGCGGTGATCAGTACGTCGTTTGCTGACATCTTCAAGGGCAATTCGCTGAAGAACTCGCTGCTGCCGATTGTGGTCCCGGCCGACGTGCACTCGGCGCTGTTCGCCGCGGTAGAGGCAGATCCAAATGTCCAGGTCACGGTGGACCTGGTATCGCAGACCTTGACGCTGCCTGACGGCAAACAGATTTCATTCGCAGTGGACGAGTTCTCGAAGCAGTGCCTGCTGGAAGGCGTCGACGAATTGGGCTACATCTTAAAGCAGGAGCCCGCCATCGCCGCCTTCGAGGCAAAGCGGATCGGGACGCTCAACACACTGCAAGCCTAGAATCAGCTCTGGTACGCCGTATAGCCGGCAGCATTCAAACGCGCCGGCTCTTTCGGCATCACGATCCAGGCGATGATATAGGCGATGAATCCAACCGGGGGCGGGAAGAACGCCAGGATCAGCCACACCAGGCGCACGATTGTTACGTCGACGTCCAGGTACTTGGCCACGCCTGCACAGACGCCAGCAATTTTCTTGTCGTAGATGGAACGGGTGAGCTGCCGGGGTTCGGCTCCGATAAAGGGGCGCTGCGCGGCCTTCTCCGTGGCATGTCCACATTGCGAACAGTAGATGTCGCGTTCCTGCAACTCCACTCCGCACTTGGTGCAATACATTTTTGCTCCCTCCAAACTCAAGTACGCATTTCGGCGGGCACCTGTTCCACTTTCTTCACGTTTGTGGTCGTGATTACGATTACGCTGACCAGAACCAGCAGAGTGCCGAGGATGGTTCGCAGTCCAAGTTCCTCGCCGCCGAGGAAATAGCCAACGAGAACGGCTACTACAGGGTTGACGTACGCGTAGGTTCCGACTTTGGTTGGCGATTCATGGTGAATGAGCCAGACGTAGGCGGTAAAGCCAACGATGGAGCCGGCGACTATGAGGTAAAGCAGGGCCAGCCAGGCTCCGAGCGAGACGGTCAGCGGGTGGAAGTTGTGAAATTCTCCCAGGGCACCCGCGGTGAACGTCAACAAAATTCCTCCGGCCAGCATCTGCGATCCTGAACTCATTACTTTGGAAGGAGGCAGCGGAAGTTTGCGCGTAAGAATGGACGATAGCGACCAGCTCACGGCGGCAATCAATAGAGCTACCGCTCCGGTGGTCTCAATGGGCGCGCCGGCGAGACCAGACGAGCGATTCATGAGCACGGCCACTCCGCAAATGCCGATAGAGAGCGCCAACGCCAGACGCAGGGTGAGCTTCTGTGTTCGCAGGAAAATGATTTCCATGAGAGCCATGAATACCGGAATGGTGGCCATCATCACCGCGGTAATGCCCGACGGAACAGTCTGTTCGGCCCAGAACAACAGCCCGTAGTCGAGGACGAAGATCAACAGCGCAAGCAGGGTTGCGGAGCGCCATTGCCGTAAGTCCGGTGCGGGCTCGCCGCGTGCGATCATCCAGCCGTAGAGTACCGCTCCGGCCACGAGAAAGCGCATCGCAGCGAGGACGAACGGGGGAACTTCGCGTACACCAACGCGGATGGAGAGGAATGTCGATCCCCAAACAAAATAGATGATCGCGAACGCTAGCAGAATCTTCCACGCGGGTGGATGGGTCCTGGCTTCCATAGCGGATTTTACCAGGACTGGCGGAGCTCTTTAGACTACGACGTCAAACGAGGTCGATGCGGAAGATCCAGCCGCTGGTGGGGCTATCGCCATTCGGCCAGCCGGGGTGAATGCCGGCATCGCAACTGATGAGCGCGCCGTCGTGCATGGTGAGGCCGTGAGGGTCCGATGAACCGGGCTCGAAGTCAGCGGTCTCCAGCACCTTGCCGGTTGCGGCGTCGTACTTTACCAAGCCTGGGCGGCCTTCCGAGTAACGAGTGCTGTCGTTCCCGGTCAGTTGCCAGATGCCGCCGTTGTCCCAGGCGATGCCGTGAACGCGCATCTTGTCCGGAGCATCGTGGAAGGGGATGAGGAATTCCGGCTGCCATGTGGTGGGGTCGACGCGAAGAAGACCGCGCAGGCGGAGGGCTACGATCCAAAGCTTGCCGTCATGATATAGAGCGCCGTGACAGCCGCCGCCGTTATCGGGTGGACCGAGCGGAATCTGGCGGTGACTGATGAGCTTGGAGTTCATGTCCACCTGGAACACACCTTCCGGTGGGGCGTTGGCGACCATCCAGATGTATCCGCCGCCGCAGGCCATGCCACTGGTGTTTCTGGAGGGCGTGGTCACGGTCTTTAGCAGCTTGCCCTTCCAATCCACGAGCCAGCATTCTTCGGAGAGAGACTTCGGTTCCGGCAGGTGATAGGAGACGGCCTGCGCGCCGGAGAGCTTTTGCTCGGCGATCCACAGGCCTTCGGGCGTCGCCGCGAGCCCGTTCGGATAGCCTTTGGGGCACTTGAAAAGCTTTGTGGTTTTCGCTTTTCGAGACGGAATTTTCTTCCGCGTGGCCGGCGCCTGAGCGAATGCGGCGCGGCCCGAACCTAAGGCCAGGCCAGCTCCAACACTGGCTGCGAGGAATTCTCTTTTGGTCATAACGTCAGGATTATATAACGTCCGGGATGCAAACATGATAGGATTTTCGAATTGGAGGAAGAAATATGTCCTACTGCTCCAGACGTAATTTTCTCAAGACCGGACTCGCCGCGGGAGCGCTCGCCGGCGTGGGTAGCCTTCCTATCCGCGCGGCAGGTGGAACTGCCACCGATTGGGTGACGCTTGGCAAGTCGGGCGTTAAGGTGACACGGCTCGCCTTCGGCACCGGGACGTTTAGCGGAAGAACGCAGCGGGAACTGGGACAGGATCAGTTCACCAAGCTGGTGCGTCATGCCTATGACCGCGGTATTCGCTTCTTTGAGACCGCCGAGTCTTATGGGGAGATGCACAAGATGCTGGGCGTCGCACTGCAGGGAGTGCCGCGCGACAGCTACCGGCTGATGACGAAAGTGACGACGCACGAGGGTGGGAATCCGCAAGAGAAGATCGATGAACTGCGGAAGCTGGCACGCACGGATTACTTCGACGTGGTGCTGCTGCACTACCAGCATGTCGCGTCCTGGCCAACGGACACCGTGCGGTGGCAGGACGGAGTGCTGGAAGCCAAGCACAAGAAGGCCCTCATTGGACACGGCGCGTCCGTACACGGACTGCCCGCATTGCGCCAATTCCCGGGGAACAAGTGGCTGGAAATCGCCATGATCCGTGTGAATCACAAGGGTACCCGCATGGACGCTGAGGACTACAACACAAGCGGACTGGGGAATGTGAACGAAGTTGTCACGCATGTGAAGCAGGTGCATTCACAAGGCATGGGCGTCATCAGCATGAAGCTGGTGGGCGAAGGCGCCTTCACTACGCGCGAAGACCGGCAAGCTGCGATGAAGTATGCGTTCCGGAATGCGGGCGTCGATTGCGTGACTGTGGGTTACAAGAATACCGCCGAAGTGGACGAAGCGATTGAGAATCTAAATCTGGCTCTGGCTTAGATTGCTGCGCAGTTTCGATTCATTTCGCTCAGTGTCCAAAAATCAGTGAACGCGCGATACTGAAACGGTGGACTCCGCCCTCGCGATTCATCGTCTGCACTTCGCCTTCACGATTACATTTCACTATCTGTTTCCGCAGTTGACCATGGGGCTGGCGCTTTTGCTGGTGGTGCTGAAAACCATGGCGCTGCGTACCGGGAACGAACACTACAACCGGAGCGCGCAATTCTGGGCGAAGATTTTCGCCATCAATTTCGCGATGGGTGTGGTGACCGGGATTCCGATGGAATTTCAGTTCGGCACCAACTGGGCGCGATTTTCGCGAGCGGCCGGCGGGGTGATCGGGCAGACTTTGGCAATGGAAGGCGTGTTTTCTTTCTTCCTGGAATCCACTTTCCTGGGACTGTTTCTTTTCGGTGAGAAGCGATTGGGACAGCTAGGGCACTGGGTGGCAGGCTTCATGGTGTTCGTGGGATCGTGGCTTTCCGGTTTCTTCATCATTGCGACCGATGCGTGGATGCAGCATCCCGTTGGCTATGAGTTGGGGCCGAAGGGCGAGATTGTGTTGACGAGCATATGGGCGCTGCTGACGAACCCCTGGGTGGGATGGCAGTACTTCCACAACATGACGGCATCGGTGTTGACGGGCAGCGCCGTGATGGCTTCCGTGGGTGCCTACTATCTGCTCACCAGTGTTCATGTGGAGTACGGGAAGACCTTTGTTCGGCTGGGTGTGATTGCGGGCTGCATTGCTTGCGCGGTGCTGATATTCCCAACCGGTGACGGGCAGGGAAAGATGCTGGCGCGTCATCAACCGATCACGTTGGCGGCGATGGAAGGCCTGTTCGAAACAGAGCAGGGGGCGGGCCTGGTAATCCTGGGGCAGCCCGACGTGGAAAAGATGAAGCTGGATAACCCGCTGCGAATTCCAAATATGCTGAGCTTTCTCACATACCAGCGGTGGAAAGCGGAGATCAAGGGACTCCGCGATTTTCCGAAGGACCTGTGGCCGGACAACATTTCCCTGCTCTATTTCAGCTATCACATCATGGTGGGACTGGGAACGATTATGCTGCTGGTGCTTGGACTGTCTCTGCTGTTGTTGTGGAGAGGCGAACTCTACAAGCATCCGTTCGCGTTGTGGTGCGTGATGCTGCTGATGCCGTTTCCTTACCTGGCGACTACCGCTGGCTGGATCACTGCGGAAGTGGGACGCCAGCCATGGCTGATCTATGGATTGATGCGGACTTCAGAAGGCACGTCGCCGTACGTTTCGGCGGGCAACGGTCTGTTCACGCTGATGGGGTTCATGGGGCTTTACCTGGTTTTGGGCATTCTTTTTCTATTCATGGTGCATCGTGAAATTGAACACGGGCCCGTGCCTGCTTTGAGGGGATGACGCATGGAAACGCTTTGGTTCTGCCTGGTGGCGGTGATGCTGGCGGCCTATGTTGTCTTCGACGGGTTCGATATCGGCGCAGGGATCATTCATATGTTCGTGGCGCGCACCAACGAGGAGCGGCGGCAGGTTCTGCTCTCGATCGGGCCTGTCTGGGACGGCAACGAGGTCTGGCTGCTGGCCGCGGGCGGCACGCTGTACTTTGCGT
>JBDUEM010000298.1:0-9028 GCA_040002435.1 Bryobacteraceae bacterium | reverse complement strand
CGCTTGGGAAGTGCGGTTTACCGGACGCTTACCCTGTGCTTTCGTTGTTGAACACAGGCGGAGTTCCATCTTGATCGTTGGTCCGCACTAAGCGAACACGACCAAGCGGGTCGTAGTGGGTAATCGTTGTCACTAGACCATCGTTAACAAAATTCAGGTCCGACTTGTTCATCGCAATCCGACTGACATCGTCGTATTGCGTTGTGCTCTTTCTGATAAGTGCGCCGCCCGATTCCTGCCTCAGGGTTTGCCTTCCGAAAACGTCATAGCTATACGACGTGTTGATGGAATTGTTCACGTCGCTCTCCGACTGGGCCAGGCCCGAATTGCAATCGTATTGCACGCCCCGAGTCCGTGCCACGGCCGGCGATGAATTATAAGCGCTAATAATCCGGGACGGATACAAGCTGCTGGAATTGCACATGGGATCGTATTCGAATTTCGTCACGTTCGAACTGGGATCAGTCACAGTCCAAACGTTCCCACTTCCAGAGGGGTCATACGTGCGCACAGTGATGGATGCAGTACTGGCCGTCAGTCCAACGGTAGGAGTGGCGCTCCTGGTATTGTCCCAATGGCGCACCTCGATCGCGTTACCGCTGGAAGCGGCGCCGCTGTAACAAGTAGGCGCGGAGTCATAGCACCATTCTGTAAATGCCGAGACCCTGGTGTTGTTTGGAGCCGCATCGCAGCACACCTGACTTGTCTTTGGTAGGTTACGCAGATGAGGCGCGCTGGGATTCCAGTACGCATTGGCGTTGTCCGCCGCTGCTGCTCCGTCTACAGCAGCCGGAGTGAGCGGATAGTAAGTGTTGAGAATTTGACGGGAATCCACAAGTGGCACGGCGAGCAGGTCTTGATTGTCTTGCTGAACCAGGTTTCCGTTCTTGTCGTAAGAAAAAGCCGTAACGGCAGCCGCGAGAGAATTCTCGAGCGAAAGTGATTCACTCTTCACATAGGGATTCCCGGAATCAAGATTCGAATCGTTGAGAATGTTGAAATCGTTTTGATATGGCCGATTCCTGGCCCATACTCTAGCGAGGCTCCGCCTCAGACCGACAAGATATATTTTCGTTGAATCCGGGAGAACGGAGATAATCTGAGAATTGGCCCCGGCCGAGCAAGGAACCGGAAAGCGGTTCCTTCATTGGACCGCAAAGCGGTAGGTGGTCCCGAAGGACCGGTGTCAACCGGAGCCGAGAATGAGCGTACCACGCAGCGTTGCCGAAGTGCTGAATGAGCACGTCACCCTGGAGGTGGAAGGGATCGACCGGATGTACTTGAACCTGTACGTGCCCCAGTTACAGCGGGAACAGGGAGTGGCGACATTCTTTCGCTTCCACCTCGGTCATCGGTTTGCTTCCAGCGTGCTGATGGATCCGATCAGCAAGGCGTTCGTGGCTGCCCTGGAGAAGTTCGCCAAACAAGAGCAGGTTCCGGTGATTCAGTTTCGCAAGGGGGAACGCAAAGACGATATCGCCGCCGAGCAAAGGAAGAAGTTCACCAAGCCGGAGGGCGTAGTGTTCATCGGCAAGGCTCAAGAAAAGACCTCCGTATTTCGCACGGAACGGCGGCAGAACGAAACAAGCGGAGCGACCTACCCCTGGCTGGTGCGCTCGACAGCGATGGTTAATCAGTTTTACATCTACTGCGTGGACCGCGACTTCGGCCCCTTCTTTCTGAAGTTCAGCAGCTATTTCCCCTATACGGCCAAACTGTGTATCAACGGGCATGAGTACGCCAAGCAGCAACTGGCGAAGAAGAACATCGGGTTTGAGGCTCTGGACAATGGAGTGCTGAGTTGCGAGGACCCGAAGCGGCTGCAATCGATCTGCCACGGACTCAGCGCGGAAAAGATCGATGCGTTATTGCGCAAGTGGCTACGCTTGTTGCCGCATCCCTACACCGCCGCCGATCGTAAGGCGGGATACCGGTATCAGGTTTCCATCCTCCAGGCCGAGTTCTCTCTGACTCAGGTGCTGGATCGCCCTACCACGGGCCGGGTGTTCTTTGAGGAAGTGATCCGCGAGAATCTGGATATCGGCAGGCCCAGTCAAGTGCAGTTGATCTTCAACCGCCGGGTCAGCAAAAAGACACCCGGCCGGTTCCGGACGCGCGTCATTACTAACGGGGTCATACCCTCGCTGCATGTCGATTATAAGAACACACGTATCAAGCAGTATCACAAGGAAGGCCGGGCGTTGCGCACCGAAACCACCATCAACAACACGCGCGACTTCGGCATCGGCAAGTTGCTCAAGAATCTGCCCGCGTTGCGGCAGATCGGCTTTCAAGCCAACCGGCGTCTCTTGGACGTCCAGAAAGTTTCTCAGGATTGCTCGATCGGTGAAGACGCATTTGAGAAAGTAGTACGTCCCATCGAAGTAGCAGGGCAGCGCGCCGCCGGGCTCCGCTTCGGCGATAAGCGCGTGCAAGCCTTGTTCGCCGTCCTGGCCGTGTTCAGCCTCCATCTCCGTGGGTTCACCAATCAGGAAATACGCCCGTTACTGGCGCACCTGCTGGGCCTCGATCCAGCCAACTATCCCATCGGCAAGATGACTTACGACCTCCGCCGGCTCCGGCTTCACGGCATTATCGAACGGATTCCGCACAGCCACCGCTATCAACTCACCTCCGAGGGTTTGCGCGTCGCCTTATTCTTCTCCCGGACCTATACGCGCCTGCTGCGGCCGAAACTCGCCGAGATCATTCCGGGACTCGCACCTCCCATCCCCACACCGCTACGCCTTGCCTTCGACAGGCTCACCGCAACTATCGATGCATGCTGCCAGGAGGAACGGCTGATTGCCTAAACTTGACTCATTCCAACTATAATTCTTAGGACAAGGACTCTAGTGAGCGTACTGGCTGCACTTCCGCCCTGCGGCTTACGCGTTATTTGGTAAACCAATCCACGTTTCCACGCCGGTGCGTTGTCTGTGCCTAAGCGGGAATAGAATGAATAGGTCGTTTGTCCATTGTCCGGCGCGGTGACAGCAGTGCTACCCCCGCTCGCGCTATCGGAATACACATACGTTGTGATCTCCGGAACCGCCTGAGTTTGAACTAAGTCCTGAACGTCCTGATAGCTGACAGTTTTCTTAGCTGTGGGATTCTGCGCAATATAGTCGACCGACACGCTCTCTAGATACCCTGCGGGATAAGCATACTTATATTCGAATGCCGCGTGGGCGCCGCTTGGGGTAGTGATGGCGTTCAACCCGCCGTAGTGATTGGCCAGATTCTCGTCGTAGCCGAAAAAGTAATAACGCCCACTGGGGTCAGCGATAGATATAGCGCTGACAACTCGATTGGCAGCGACAAACGGACAGATAGGCCCAGGATTGCCATCGTCACACCGGTATGCCGATTCCGGAACATTTGAGGCTCGCCAATACACCGTATTCGCGAGCGGCGTGCCGCCAAAGCCAATTGTCGAAATGGTGTCGCTACTGCTGGACTGTGAAATTCCTGAGGAGGTACCGTGATATGTAATCTTGACACTCCGTAATTGCTGATCACGGAGTTCAGTGACTGGCTCGCCGCCGCTAAAATAGTTGAGTACCGACGTCGTGCTTCCGTTGCGCTCTGAAATATAAAGAGTTTGGGAGCTTTGGCCCTGAATAAGACGTCCGTCCGGGAACGTGGCAGCCCAAAACCGCTTTGTCCAGTCCGGATCTGCGGAACCAGAAAAGACATCTACCCTGACAAAGGTTCCGTCGGTCGTGTAATAAGTCATCGTTCCCGACACGCCGCCTGAGGTGGAGCATGCTCCAGGGTTACCGCCAGGCCCAACATCGTGATACCCATAGCCATCATCCATGTGATCGCGCAATCGCAACGGATGCATACTGCCATCGGGAAAGCGAAATCGCAGTTTCACATTATACGAATTTGAGATGCTGCAAGTTGTGAACAGCTTTGGGTCTGCATAAAGGCCGTATTGGAACGCGTACTGCCATCCACTTGTGGAATCCGGGTATATTTGCACCCCGGGGATAGTTGGGTTGATGCTGGTCTGCGGATAGGGAACTACTACGCCGTAAGCAAGTTTATAAATCGCCGAATTGTAAACGAGACTAACTCCGGAACCTGTCACTCCGCCTGGCCCGGAAGGCAATGATGCTAGGGGCACCTGGTAAGTAAGGATTCCATTTGTCGTATTCACGGTTCCCAGGCTCGAAGCGTCGTAGGATCCGGTTGGAGAAATTCCGCGGGGTGGATAGGTCTCAAATCCTGGCGGCTGAGTCTGACCGTTCGCGGCTGAAGGAACTTCGAACAGGCCGAAGCCGGCTGTTCCGGCGATCAACAACATTTCGAACAATCCCGATGGCAAAAACTGAAAGCGATTTCGAATCATGAGAAGTTCCTGATTTGCAACTGATTACGGAAGGAGAAACTGGTTGTCGCTCTTAGCGGGCCCAGCTGCCGACGAGGCGATGTTCAGGGTGAAGACCGCCTTTCCGTCCTCATACCGCACGATGGCCGCCGGGACTGAGATGCCGTTCACGCTCTGCCAGCCGCTTATCGCGGTTTCTACGCTAACCATCTTGCCACCGGCCTGGGGAACCTTGTAGCGCACGCTGGCGAGATGTCGTCCCGAGTCGTCAAAGCAGTAAAACTTCGCTCGTGTTACCTGTCGGAACGAAGTCCAACCGCTGCCTCCAGTTCATATACATCCCAATAAGGGCCGGCATACTTAGGAGCTTTGCCATCGTCAGTGCGGAATCTGCCACCAATCCGCCGAAGAGAACCGCCGCCCTTGAGTGAATAGAGGAAATTTTCTGCCGAGTCGGAGAAGAACGTCTCCGCTAGATTGAGGTCGTCTTCGGCCAAGGATCCCGCGGATGAGGTCGCCCGGCTGCCGTCAAAAACAATCTTCTTGTTCTTGCCGTCAAGTTCCTCGTAACGAAAGAGACTTGGCAACTGCGTGGAGATAACCACTGGAGTGTTGCCGCGTTTATCCGTTAAGGTTCCGGTGAGTGTTAGTCGTTCGTTCCCCGCCGTGGTCAGCCGGTCGCCCATGCTCGTGGCAATGTCCCACAGTTCGCTGGGGATCTGAATACGCTGTAGGATTACCGGTTGAGCCGTCGCGGTATCGGGCAACTGTTGAGCCTCGGCCTGAGTTCCCGCGAACGGGGCTAGCAGAAATGCCAGAACTACTGTACTTCGGCGAAGAATCGCGACCGCTGCTGAACGCTGTCTCATAACCGCACTCCTTGAAAATCTGTACTCGGAATTCATGCTTGGTTCCTGTTGTCAAATGTCTGTCAAAAACCCGTTTCGCTCAAGATCACGCGGACAACGTGAGCCGACATCTGCGCCCGTTTGACCGGATCGTCGAAGCAGGCATAGCCAATCCCCCCGGCACAGGACGGAACCGCCCGTGAGGGAGAAATCGCGTTGAACTTGGTTGCCAGCTGCGCCCATTGAAAGTACCCATTTCCGGGCGGAATATCGACGAAATAGGGCGAGCTGGGATACGTATACGATGCGGGTAGTGTCTGCGCGCACGAAATATTGCTTCCGTTCGTCGGACTGGCACATCCTTTCTCGGCGGCATTTCGCGCCCGAACCGAAAATACGCTCACATGGTAGCCGGTGGCGTCATAGGCTGGGCAGAAATTCTGAACCGTGCATCCACTGGTAAGGCCGAGCTCCCACATCTTTTGTATGTACGGAAACAGCGGAGCCGGATTATTCGGATTTCCGCCCGTATCGTCTGGCACATCGGCAAAGTGCGGCGTGCTGGACCAGGGAGCTTGAGTCCGGAAAGCGTTGATGTCTCCCCACATCCGCAAAGACCACGCCCGGATGATGAACACAGCCATCGCCTGCCGCGTAAGATTGTAGTCCGGGCAATACTGCGGTGGGCTGGCTTGGCACCCACTCGTGATTCCGCGGCTGTACATGTAATCCGAAACGTCGATGAAGGGGCTGTAAGTCGGCGTGGAAAATACGGTATCGACAAAAACCTGCGCCGGAACGGAAATCGTCGCCACCAGCCGGTCCCCAGTCCGAATGTATTCAGTCCTTGCGCTTGTTGGACCCTGCCCCGGAGATCCCGCGGTCAACACTAAAAGCAACAGGGCCATTTTGGCCGCTACACCCACCCGTACCCGCATCGCACCTCCGAAAATAAACGCAAGTCTGCATAATCATCCGCCATCATCATGCTCGATACGAACGATACTTTTTAAATGATTGTTATTTTTCCGAGTTCCGATATTAAGCTGTCAAGATAGTGCTTGTCAACACAAATTCCGACAGAAATACATGCCGGCTTAAATCGCGAAGAAGGCTTTAGGTGACGCCGAAACATTTTGAAGCACGCGATCAGGAGGGATCGGCCGCGAAGCTCCGCCGGCCCTCACTCTGGATGCAGACTACCTGCAGGCGCGCAATAATCTTGGCTGTAGGCTCTTGGAGCCTCTTGCCGTGGCATTGCTTCATCGGCAGCGCCCGGCGGAAGCGGAAGCGGCGGCACGCCTGGCAATCCGGACGGACGGCGGAATAGCGAAAATGAAATACGTTCCTGGGCATGGCGTTGTTCAATCGGTCGCGGTAGGGACAGCTATTGTTGCCCCCCGCACAGATCCGTATGTGCGGGGTTACCTCATTCCGCTACTGCCTAAGGTCTTGACGCGAAGA
Organism: Bryobacteraceae bacterium; assembly: GCA_040002435.1. Classification (GTDB taxonomy): domain Bacteria; phylum Acidobacteriota; class Terriglobia; order Bryobacterales; family Bryobacteraceae; genus JANXXV01. The sequence continues at coordinate 2,377 of JBDUEM010000298.1, read as the reverse complement.
AGCGCTCCCCCGGATAGGAATGCACTACCCGGCATGGCGGGACGTACTTTCGGATGAGGCGATCGAAACGAGACCAGTTGAGCCCGTGTCGTGGACCTCGGCCCGGCAGCGCATGCCGCCATGCGCGGCAGACCTCACTGCGGAAGCCATTCAATCGCAGAAGGTTCGTAGAAACTGCCTGGTACGCGAAGTCGCCATTCAGGACCCGCTGAGCCACTTGCCCACGATGGGCACGGGTTCGCGCCGACGCTGGTAGAGCTTGTCGCGGATCACGGTCAGCGTCGCTCGCATCCGCTCGCTTAGCCGTCAACCGCACAGCCGAATTAGGAAATATCCCTTCTGTATTTCAGCGTTTGAAAGGGATACATCCAACCTCGCGGGAGCCCAGTCGCAAGCACAGGCGCTTGTGAATCTGACCGGTTCAAACGGACCCGCACTTAAACCATGGAAGGCGGGCACTCTTGCACGCACCGGTCGGCCCTGCTTCGGGACCCCTCCCTTAAGTCAGCCCCTCACCACCCATCCGGCCGCCCCCCAAACCAGTTCCACCGGTTCTCCTGCCGCGCCCGCCAGCAAGCCAAAGCCACTGCCAGCACCAGGTCGTCATGCGGCCCCTCCCTGGAACTCCCATACGATTCATGCCCCGCCGCCGACACCCTCACCCGCATCCCCATCAACTCCCTGAACAGCACCTCCATCTCCGGCAGCCCGCGCGCAATCTGCAATTGCCCCAGGTCAAACATCACCTGCAGCCCGGTCATCAGGTCCCGCTTCGCCACGCTCCGCTCTCCGCCGCCCCCGCCGGTAATCGTCACCGGCACAATCTCGCACCCCAACCCCGCCGCGCGCAATAGATCCACTACCGGAGCCCCCACGCCCGTCGCGTCCACCACCACCGACCTCCTCTCTCCCAGCGCCGGGTCCATCGCCACTTCCCTGATCCGCGCCACCACCTCCGGGTACGGCGTCCGCAGCCTGATCCGCTCCATGTACCGCAGTTCATACCGCGTCTCCCGCCGCTGTGCCCACGTCACCGGGTCCCGCGCGGTGAAGATCACTTCCGCTCGCTCCACCACACACACCGCCGTGTAATCCTGCTTCTGCCCCAGATCCACGCCGACGAAATACTCGCTGCTCCTCCCCTGAATCGCTCCATCCATCACAGCCGTCTCCGCAAGTCCAGCGGCAGCACGTCGTCCTGGATCGCCGCCCGGATCACGTCGCTGTCAAACAGGCTCTCCTCGTTGTCCACAAACTCGCAGCAGTATTCCTGCCGGAACCAGCGGTCGTTTTCGTTCGCCCGCTCCTCTGCCACCAGCGCTTGATCAATCCGGCTGCACTCCTCCCCGGTCACGGCCACCCGCACCCACTGGTCTCCGCCATGCGCCCACTCTTCGTAAAAGAACCCTCTCTTGCCGCATGGCGTGCTCATCAGCCACAGATCCCCGCCGCTCACCGCCAGCATCGGCCGCACCGCTCGATAAAGGTCGTCGCTCACCCGCGACGCCTCATCAATCAGCAGCAGCGTCACCGCCGAGAATCCGCGCACCGTCGCCTCCCTCCCCGCCAACGCCACAATCCGCGACCCGTTCGGAAACAGCAGCGAGCGCGGGTTCTGCCCGTCGCCTCGCGGCACCCTTCCCAGCCGCTGCACAAACTCGCCGGCCTTTCGCACCAGCTCTGCGCTCTGCTTGTGTGTCGGACTCAGCACCAGCACTAGGCTCTTGGGCCTCGTCTCCGCTACATGCACCGCCTTCGCCGCCGCCACCGTGGACTTGCCCCACTGCCGCGAACAGTTCAACAACCCGCGCCGCACCCGGTCGCCCAGCATCAGGCTCTGCTTGGCATCCGGCTCAAAGCCCAGCCGTGTCCTGGCGAATTCCACGCCATCCAATCCATTCACCAGCCAATTGGGATTCATCCTCCGCCCCCTTTGTCCAAGTCGCGCAGTTCCACCAGGGCCCGCACCACCGCCGCCCGCGCGCCGGGAAACTCCTCCAGCGCATCCAGAATCGCCGACCGCAACCGGGTCCATTCCATCTCCGCCGCGCTCCAGGCCGAAACACCCGTAGAAACAGCCGCTCGACCGTGCCTGCCAGGACAAATCACCCGTTTCACAAACGAACGCCGTCGCCTCAAAATCAATCCGTCTTCGGTATTCATAATTCTGTGAAAAAAATAACAGTCTCTTGGCAAAGTCAATTCACCAATTCCAATCAACTCCTGAAAACAAACCAAATAGACCTCAAAAATAAATGGACTGCCTGGGACGGCGGGCGCCACGCCCGCGTCTGTCCCCCGGTTCGGACTCATTTTCGAGTGCCAGAAATCTTCCAACTTTCGTCCTCACCAACTCAACAACTTACAGCCAAATCCC
>JBDUEM010000297.1:0-9070 GCA_040002435.1 Bryobacteraceae bacterium | reverse complement strand
GATTGCGGCACATCTGGATGGTTTGGTGACGGTGCGGGAGGAAGCCCGGCGCGGATCAAGCCGCGCCGGGCTGGTTAATTTCCTTTAGTTAGCGAGCGGGCTTGCTTGCTTGCGATCCGGCCTTTCGTGTGATCCGCTGGCTGAAGGACTGCCTTGCCCTCGGCTGCGATTTATGTGGGCGCGAGCGGGGCTCACGCGCGGGCCGGGGGGCCCGCCTATTTCTGGATGGTGATGTAGCAGCAATCGGCGGATGCGGGCGAATTAACGCCGCCGATCTGAATCACTACAGGCTGATCGCCATCCGCTAACGCCGCCGGTACCTGTACATTGAACTGATAGAGCGCCGCGTAGGGCGGAATCAGCCCGGCGAACGTGGTGGTCGCACTCATGCCGCCGATCGTCAACGTGAAGGGCGTAGTAATGGGGGAGAGTTGGCTCGTGACTTGTCCGTCCGACGCCGCCGGATCCGTGGCGCCGAATCCCGTGCCGTACAAGATTACAGTCTCGCCGGGTTTGGCGGGAACCGTTGCGGACGGCGCAGAGGCAAATAATCCCGTCTTGCCAACCAGGCTATTGTCGGCATGCGTGGCGGCAACATACTTTCCGTCGAAGGTGAAGAAGGACGGTTCGAAGGATTGCAGATTGGCGGTTACCGCGTCGCCGGCCTGTCCGCCGGCAGTCACGCGCACTTCCACATTGCCGGTGGAATCGTCGGCGGGTGCCACTACGTTGATTTGCGTCGGACTGATGTACTCCACATAGGCGGGTTTGCTGTTGATGGTTACGCTCACGCCGTCCAGAGAAGTGGGCAGCTTACCGCCGGCAAGCTCATCGGCCGTCCATGTCCTGGTTGTGGCGGCGAGATTCGTTCCGGTAATCGTTACCCAACCCCCCTGTGAGATCCCGGGCTGAAAGCTGGCTGCGCTCACGGTGGTTTTAATGGTGGGTTTCACCGTGGTGGCGGCAGCCGGAGTGAGAGTCACGTTGGTGGTGTAAATGTGGTCTCCCGTATCCTGCGTATTTCCGTTTGCGGCGTTGCCGGCTGCGTATAGTGTGACGTTCCCTACGTCAGTGGCGGGCGGCGTCCAGTCGAACTCGAATGATCCTGACCCTGTGGTGCCAAGCTGCGTTCCCTGCTGCGTGTGAGTGATGAACTGAACCAGGTTGGCCGAAGTGCATGGCTTCGCGCGGCCGTTATTGCAGATTACGTGAGTGTTGGAATCAGTGGATGTGAGGTCTCCGGCCTGCCCGTTCGAAAGATTGCTTGCGAGGCGGGCGGTCAACTCAAATCCCCACCGGCGTTGCGCCGGATCGCTGACCTGTACCTTAATGCGCTGCTTTGCTCCCGGTGTGTAACTGGCGCCGCCGGGCAAAATAATCTTGACGCTGCCGCCCCCTCCGTTGAGCGCTGTCCCTGTATGGCAGGAGGTACAGGCAGTCTGAGTGTCACCGGGCGCCCCCGTTAATCTGGGATCGGCTCCGTTGACGTCAGCCAACAACAGAATAGGTACCATAGAAATTATTGAGAATGAAAAAGTTAGTAATTTGGAACGAAACGTCATAGATGTTGGATGGACGATTCGGAATTCCGTTCCGCGCTCGTCTGATTTTTAACATCTCTTTACACATTCGAGAGAAGTATCATAGTGGGCGATGAAATGCCTTGCCGCTATATTCCTGGTAGCTCTTTCGACGCAGGCTGCTCCGTTGCGTGTTGGCGTGGTGGGCCTGGTTCATGGCCATGTCCGAGGGTTCTTCAATCGATCCCTGGGGCGGACGGATATTCAGGTTGTGGGTATTGCGGAGCCCGATGCTGCCCTGGCCGCTGCATACACCGGTGAGTACAAGCTGTCGCCGGCACTGGTCTCGCCCACCGTGGACGAGATGCTGGATCGTGCCAAGCCCGAAGCCGTCGTAGTTTTCACCAACACTTTCGATCACCGGAGCGTGGTCGCGGCCTGCGCCAAACGCGGCGTTCACGTCATGATGGAGAAGCCGCTCGCCGTGAGCAACGAACATGCGGAAGCTATAACGCAGGCCGCGCGCGCGGGCAAGATTCACGTTCTGGTGAACTACGAAACCACGTGGTATCGGAGCAATGCGGCGGCTTGGAACATCGTCAAGGATCAAAAAGCCATCGGCGATATTCGCAAGGTGGTAATTCACGACGGACACAAAGGACCGAAGGAAATCGGAGTACCCCCGGAATTCTTTGGCTGGCTCACCGATCCCAAGCTGAATGGCGCCGGGGCTTTGTTCGATTTCGGCTGCTACGGCGCGGACCTGATGACGTGGCTCATGGACGGGAAGCGGCCGCTTTCGGTGACGGCGGTCACGCAGCGGTTGAAGCCGGAGATCTACCAACGCGTGGACGATGAGGCGACGGTCATTCTGGAGTATCCAAGAGCGCAAGCGATCATCCAGGCGTCCTGGAACTGGCCATTTGATCGCAAGGATATGGAGATCTACGGGCAGACGGGAACGGTGATGACGGTCCGCGGGGATGGTCTTCGTGTGCGAGTTGCTGGGCAGCAGGCGGAAGAAACCAGGGTGGCAAAGCCGCTGGAGGCTCCGCACGACGATCCCCTGTCTTACCTCACTGCTGTGGTTCGTGGGACGGCCAAGGCGGACGGTTTGTCCGGGCTGCCGATCAATATGGTGGTGACGGAGATACTCGATGCCGCGCGCCAGTCGGCGGCAACCGGCAAAACCGTGCGCCTCAAACGACCTTGAAAAGGTGCTGCCGCCGCGCCACCCATTCGTCGCTGGTGAAAATGCGGGGACCCACTTCAATCAGCCGCGGCAGGAGATTGAAGACTGTTGCCGGATTCCAGCTCATTCCCTGGCGCGTGCGATAACGGCGTTGATTCAACTCGTCCGCAATCTGCGACAGCTTTTTGTCCTGGACGATCATTTCCATGATCAGGATGAGGACCTGCTTCTCGGCGATGTTCTCCTGCAGATGACGGCAATCGTCGCCCACCTGCAATCCGAAGGGGACCTCTTCGGTGAGGGGTTCCGCGGCGCGCGCGGTTTCCGATTCGCGCTCCCATTCGACCGACACCATTCTCCAGCCTTCGTTCCATTTCTTATCGATGTCGGCGGCCGTCAGGGGCGTCGAGAGAGTTTCGCGCAGTCGTTCAGTCTTCCGCATAGCTGCGACTGAGGCAGTTTTTGTTCCGTCGCAAGTGGTTGATGCCGCTGAGACGGTGCGCAGACAAGTGTTCGTTTCCGGAACGGAACTTGCGATTTTGGACAGCTGCAAATAGTTCCTAACTTGACAGCACACCCAGTCGTCTCTATATTCAGAAGTCTTAGTATGTCAAAAACCGACTCACTACAAGGTTCACTCGATCTGCTGGTTTTGAAAATCCTTTCGCGCCGCCCGAAGCTCCACGGTTACGCGATCATGTCCGCTATCCGGGATACTTCCGGGGAAGTGCTGCGTGTCGAAGAGGGTTCGCTCTATCCCGCCCTGCACCGCATGGAGGAAGCGGGATGGATCCGGGCGGAGTGGACGACGAAAGAGAATGGCCGCCGCGCCCGAATCTATGACCTGACGGCGGCGGGCAAGAAGCAGCTGGGTGCCGAGGAATCTCGCTGGGACGCCGTAACGGCTGCCGTGAATCGTGTGCTCAGAACTGTGTAACCAAATGCGCCTTTCAGCGTAGAAATACCCAGAAGGCTGAGTAAGCCGAGGATGAGCTAACAGAATGTCATTGTGGTCGCGCATTGTGAATGGACTTCGCGGCGATGGTCTAGAGGCTCAACCCCGCGCGTTCCGGCGGTCCGCCGGTAACAACGTCCGTCGCATAATGAACATCTTCAGGCCGAGGGCCACGTAGTGAATACCGCTCCAAGCCGTGCTGGCCGCGGTGATCCAAACCAGGCCGTCGGCGGCTGCCGGCGGCACGCGAACGATTCCCGCGCAGCTTGTTACCAGCGTCAAGGCAGTGAAGATTTCCAGCGCCGTGTTGATTTTTCCCCAGATTGTCGGAGGAAAATCGCGGAATCGCGTCGTTGACAGTGCGGCAGCCACCATGGACAGAATCACCACATCCCGGCCCACAATCAGAACCACCAGCCAGACCGGCGCAAGGCCGGCAGCGGCCAGGGATACGTAGACCGAGGTCAACATCAGCTTATCGGCGAGAGGGTCGAGATAGGCGCCAACCCGGGTCTGCCACGCGAAGTGACGGGCCAGAAATCCGTCGAGGCCGTCGCTGGCGCCGGCAATCGCGAGCATCACGAGGGCAGCGGCGCAGTCCTGTGCCATGATGGCGCGGACGATGAACGGAATCAGCGCCAGCCGCGCGACTGTGATCAGGTTAGGGAGGCTGAACACTTCAGGAAACGAGCGCGTGAGCCACACGGGTGGCCAACTGGTCGAAACTCAGGATCTCGTAGAGAGACGGATCCGACATGATCTTGGACACAAGGGCGGCATGCATGGCGTGTCCCGCGCGTTCGGCAATAACGTGCCCCAGCAGCGGTTTGCCGATGAGTGCCAGATCGCCGATCAGGTCCAGAACCTTATGCCGGCAGCACTCGTCCGGAAAGCGCAGTCCGCCCGGATTCATGACGGATGTCCGGTCGAAGCAGACCGCGTTGTCCAGATTGGCGCCCCTGATCAACCCCATGTCCCGCATCTGGTCCAGCTCCCAAGCGAAGCCAAACGTGCGGGCTGGTGCGATGTCGGTGGCGTATCGCGCGGGCGTCACTTCAATATCCATCGTCTGGCGTCCCACCTTTGGGTGGTCGAAGAAGATGTCGCAGGTAAGTAAGAAACTGTCCGAGGGCAGAATGCTGATCCGCTTGCCGCCGCCTTCTACCGACACCGGCCGGCGAATCCGCAGGTATCGCTTCCTGCGACGGTAAGTCCGGATGCCCGCTTCTTGGATCAGTTTGACGAACGGCAGGCCGCTGCCGTCCAGGATGGGAACTTCCAAATTGTCGATGGCAATATACGCGTTGTCGATCCCCATGCTGTAGAGGACGCTCAGCAGATGTTCGGTCGTCGAAATCAGCACGCCCTGCCGCATCAGGCTGGTGGCGTAGCTCACCCGCGCTACATGGCGCCAACTGGCGGGAATGGCGAAGTTTTCCAAGTCGGACCGGAGGAAGACAATGCCTGTGGAGGGTGGGGCGGGAAGAATTCGAATGGAAACCGGAACGCCACTATGGAGACCTACGCCGGATGCTTCCACCGGCCGTTGTACGGTAGTTTCAAATCTCAACAGGGCTCTCCAGGTTTGATGTCATTTCCGTTTCGCCTGTAGCAGCATACTATACATCCTAACAACGAGTGAACCTCCTAGGGCTCATTTTCCGAGTGGGAAATGTAAAGTGTTCATTACATTGCGAATTGATAATGCAATTCGTGGCTGAAACGCCACACTTATCCGGAGATGCTGTGGTAAAAACGCGTCTACTGAGGTTAAGTTAAGGTATCATGATGGCAGTTATGTCCAGACCCCGGCTTTTTCTGATCGACACGTTTGGATTCATTTTCCGGGCCTACCATGCGCGAGCCAGGAGCGGGGCTCCCCCGATGCGTACGGGGACCGGACTTTCCACCGAAGCGGTCTATATTTTTCACAATATGCTGCGGAAGCTGCTGGCCACCTACCAGCCGGAATATATTGCGGCCGTTTTTGAGAGTGACGAACCGACGTTCCGTTCCGACGCTTTTGCGGAATACAAAGCCAATCGTACCGAGATGCCGCCCGATTTGGGAGAGCAGATTCCCTATGTACGGCGGGTCATTGAGGCCATGGCGATTCCCATCCTGGAGTTTCCACGCTTTGAAGCGGACGACGTGATAGGCGCCATCGCTCGCGGCGCTCAGGCGGACGCCGACGTTGTCATTGTGTCCAGCGATAAGGACATGCTGCAGTTGGTCACCGACAAGGTTTCCATGTTGAATCCGATGAAGGACGATACCTGGTACGATCCCGCGAAGACGCTGGAATTCATGGGGGTTCCGCCCTCGGGAGTGGCCGATCTTCTGGCGCTGAAGGGAGACTCCGTCGATAACATTCCGGGTGCGCCCGGGATCGGGGACAAAGGCGCCCGGGATCTGATTCTCCGCTTCGGATCGGTGGAGAATGTACTGGAACATGCGGCCGAAGTGGAGCGGAAGATGTATCGCGAGAGTTTGCTGAACAATCGCGACCAGATTCTGTTGAGTAAGCAGTTGGCGACCATCGACGTAACGGTCCCGGTGGAATGGAACCTCGAGGCGCTTAAAGCGCAGCCGCCGAATATACCCGAACTGAAGACCATCTACAAGGAACTGGAATTTTTCAGCCTCTTAAAGGAAGCCGGGCCGCAGGAAAGCGCGGCGGACCGGGACTATAAGACTCTCACCGAAGCCGGCGAAGTCGAGGCTTTCCTGGCGGAAATTCCGGCGACCGCAACGGTTGCCGTGGTGGTGAATGCTCCGTTCGTAGGTCTTTCGTGGGTGCCGGGACAGGCGCGGGGCATTCCGTTCGCCTTCCTTCCGCTGCTGAAGCCACTGCTGGAAGATCCCTCGCGGCTGAAGGTCACACATGACGCGAAGTCCGCGTTGATGGAGTTGGGGCGGCACGGAATCTACGTGGCGTGCTTCCAGGAAGATGTCATGCTACATGGCTTCCTGTTGAAGGCCGACCCCGGCGCCTGCGGGCTGGCCCTGATGTCAGAAAACTATCTGGACCGCAAACTGGCGCCGACGGTGGAGCAGCGCGCCGATTGCGTTCTGGAACTGCATGCCAAGGTGGTTGGCGACGTGGCGACGCGCGGCTTCCGGAAACTCTACGAGGAAGTGGACCTTCCGTTAACCTGCGTGCTTGCGCGGATGGAGCAGACGGGCATCCGGATTGAACCGGTCCAACTGGGCGTGATGTCCGAGCGGATGGACGCGGAAATGCAGCGGCTATCCGGCGAAATATTCACGGCGGCCGGCCGCGATTTCAATATCAATTCCCCGCAACAACTGGCCAAGGTGCTGTATGAAGACCTGCAGTTGACCGTTCCTGTGAAGTATGGAAAAGGGAAAGTGCAGTCCACGGCGGCCGATATTCTGGAATCGCTGGAACATCCCGTGGCACGCCTGGTTTTGGAATACCGGCAGCTTTCGAAGCTGAAGGGGACGTACGTGGATGCGCTGCCTGCGCTGATCGACGCGGCAACCGGACGGCTGCACACTACCTTTAACCAGGCCGGAGCGGCGACCGGGCGATTGTCATCGTCGAACCCGAACTTGCAGAACATTCCTATCCGCACCGGGCTGGGCAGGGAGATCCGGGCAGCCTTCGTTCCGAGGGAAGGATGGAAGCTTGTGGTGGCGGATTACTCGCAGATCGAACTCCGCCTGCTGGCGCATATGTCGGGCGATGCCGTTTTGGTGGATGCCTTCCGCCGCGGGGAAGATATTCATGTGCGCACGGCGGCGGAAGTATTCCATGTTTCGCCTTTAATGGTTACGGCGGAAATGCGCCGCGATGCGAAGACGGTGAACTTCGGAATTGTTTATGGACAGACGCCGTTTGGCCTGGCCGGCCAGTTGGGCATCGATCGCAAAGAAGCCGAGCGCTACATTAAGAGCTATTTTGAGCTTTACTCCGGCGTAAAGCGTTTTATTGCGGCAACTATGGAAGAGGTGAGAAAGTCGGGTGTGGCAAAGACGCTTCTGGGTCGAGAGCGGCCCATTCCCGATATGCATTCCCGGAATCCCAGCGCCCGGTCGTTTGCAGAACGGACCGCCGTAAATACGCCGCTACAAGGTTCGGCAGCCGATTTGATCAAGGTGGCGATGATCCGCATCGACCGGCTACTGACGGAACGGGGGATGGCTACGAAGATGCTGCTGCAGGTCCACGACGAACTGGTTTTTGAAGCGCCTCCTGAAGAAGTGGATGCGGTCATGGAATTAGTGAAACGCGAAATGGAAAGCGTTCATGAATTTGAAATACCACTTCTGGTAGAAATAGGAGTTGGTGAAAATTGGCGTGATGCAAAATAAACTGTCCATATTACTCCTTGCTCTCTCTCTGGCAGGCTGCTCTTCCAACACGACGCCCACTACGGCGGAGAAAAAAGCCCCCGTGGAGGAAAAAGCCCCTGACGTGTTCCGCGTACGGTTCGACACCAGCAAAGGCCCATTTGTGATTGAGGCGCGGAAGGATTGGGCGCCGCGGGGAACGGACCGCTTCTTTGAATTGGTGAAGGCCGAGTTCTACGACGAGACCCGGTTTTTCCGCGTTCTGCCACGATTTGTGATCCAGTTCGGAATTAATGGTGATCCGAAGGCTTCGCAATTATGGAGCCAGTTACAGATTGTGGACGATTCTTCCAAACAGTCGAATGTAAAAGGAACGGTTACGTTCGCCAAGCGCGGTCCGAATACACGCACGACGCAGATCTTCATCAACATGGCGGATAACGTATCTCTGGACGGCAGCGGATTTCCGCCGTTCGGCAAGGTTGTGGAAGGCATGGATGTTGTGGGGAAACTCTACGCGGGTTACGGAGAGATGAGTCCGAATGGAAACGGCCCCGATCCTATCAAGATCCAGGCAATGGGGAATGAATATCTGATCCGCAATTTTCCGCAGCTTGATTTCATTAAAACAGCAAAAGCAAAGTGAATGGATAAGCAAGCAACATTTGATTTCATACAAAAGAAAAGAAAAGAAGAGAGTCAGAATTGGTATGATAAAAAAAGTTATTTCTGAGATCAACATAAAGATGAGTGAATAATAGAACAAGCTGGAAAAGCAATACCAAGAACAATATGAGGCGTTGCACAATTTGCAGTTTGAGCTCCAGAACAAGCTACAAGAGGTATATTAAATACTCTCGATAAAACACTTTGAGAGTGACTATTAAATCCAGTATTAAATACGATAGGTAGTGTAGTAAAGGATAACTATAAGCCACTCCCTACTTTATACAATGGTCAAGAATCTGAAAATACTTTCGATCAGAATACTATATCGAATGCTATAGGAGCAGGAACAAAGGCATTGACTACAGATATTCCGTATTCACAATCATATTCAGATTTGAATGCTATGGATAGAGAAAG
>JBDUEM010000296.1:0-9105 GCA_040002435.1 Bryobacteraceae bacterium | reverse complement strand
CGCCCTATTCTGGCAAAGAACTGCCACTCGTGTCACGGGGCTAGAAGCGCTTTCGCAGGCCTGCGGCTACACGACAAATCCCCGGCGATGAAGGGCAGCGATAGCGGTCCGGTGATCGTTCCCGGAATGCCGGCCGAGAGCAAGTTGATCCGCGCTGTCCGCGGCGAGGGGATGCAGCGGATGCCACCCACAGGGCCTTTGCGGCCTGAGGAGATCGCGACACTGGTTCGCTGGATTGAGATGGGTGCTCCCTGGCCAGAGAACCAGGCGCCGGCTACCAGTGCAGGCTTCGATCTGGAACAGCGCCGCCGGGATCACTGGAGCTGGCAGCCTGTGCGAACCGTTTCCCTGCCCCCAGGCGCGGCGCCTAATCCGATCGATCACTTCCTTCCAACTGCGGCGCCGCCAGCCGATCGGGCGACTCTGCTGCGGCGCGTTACCTTCGACCTCACGGGCTTGCCTCCTCTTCCAGAGGATATAGAAGCATTGGCACGGAACGGAAATTACGAACAAGCCGTGGACCGGTTATTGGCCTCGCCGCGCTTCGGCGAGCGCATGGCCCGGCGCTGGATGGATGTCATCCGTTACAGCGAATCGCACGGATCGGAGGGCGATCCCGACGTTCCCATGGCGTGGCGATTTCGCGATTACCTCATCCGCGCATTCAACACCGACGTTCCGTACGATCAACTGATTCGCGAACAACTGGCCGGCGATCTGTTGCCGCATCCGAGAATCAATCGCAAAGAGAACATCAATGAGTCGCTGCTTGGCGTCGCTCACTTCCGGATGGTGGAGCACGGCTTTCAACCGGTCGAGCCCTGGGAAGACCGCGTGAAATGGACGGACAACCAGATTGACGTATTCTCTAAGGCATTTCAGGGCCTCACCATCTCGTGCGCGAGGTGCCATGACCACAAGTTCGACGCAATCTCACAGAAAGACTACTACTCCATGTTCGGGATCCTCTCCGGCATGCGGCCGACGCAGGTAGCTATCGATTCGCCGGACACTCTGACGCGGAACAAGACGGAACTGGCGGCACTGAAACCGCGCATCAAGGCAGCGCTGGCCGCACAGTGGCGCACCTCCGTCGAACAGGCCGTGAACGGGGCCGGCACTCTATTCCCACTGTCGGCGAATGAAGAAGAGTCCCGAGCATGGTTTGAGAAGTGGAAGAAGGATCTTGCCGGCCGGGCTGAATTGAACGCAAAGAACTTCCCGGTCCGCTGGGATGCAGTGGCTTCCTTCGCGCAATGGCCGAAGGAGGGGACCGGAATACCAGATGCTCCATCGCTTCCCGGTGAATTCGCGATCGAGCCATCCGGCAGCCGTGCGATCAATGGGATTTATCCGGCCGGGGTGTACTCGGGCCTGTTGTCGCGGAAGCACGGGGCGGTCCTTACCTCGCCTCGATTCAAGATCGCAACCGATTCCATCAGCTTTCAAATGCTGGGAGGAAACTTCAGCCTTGCTCAGTTGATCATAGAGAACTACGCCGTGCCGCGCGGCGGAATCTACAACCAACGCTATAGCGCGAAGGCCGACGAATTGGGGTGGGTGCGTTGGGATACGACGTTTTGGAAGGGCTTCACGGCTTACCTCGAGTTTGCGACACAGAGCGAAGTGACCCTGTTCCAACTCGATGACGAGGATAACCGGCGCAAGCCGAAACCTGTGCCGGTCGAGGACGGCCGATCGTGGTTCGGCGCGCGCGGTGTGGTTTTCCACGACGGCAAGAAGGCACCGCAAGAGGAGCTTGTGCCTGCGCGGCTGCTGGTGGAATCGCCTCCGGCAAGCTACAGCGGCGAGGCAGTGCGGCAGCGTCTTCAGGAACTTCTAAAGCAGGCAGTTGACGCTTGGGAGGCGGACCGCCTCACGGACAGCCAAGCCGTTTTCCTGGACTACTTTATCCGTCAGGGGTTGCTCCCGAATTCCGCTGACACCATTCCGCTCATCGCAGAATACAGAAGACTGGAACAGGAGATCGCCGTCCCAAGGCGCGCCCCCGGCGTGATGGAAGAAGGTCCTCCGGATCATCCTCTGCTGGTGCGCGGGGATCACAAGCGGCTGGGCGCGCCCGTGCCGCGCGGTTACCTGACTGCGCTGGGAGGGCCGCGATATTCCGATCCGTTCACCATGCGGCTGCAACTGGCCGAAGATGTGGCCAGCGCGCGAAATCCCTTTGCGGCGCGCGTCATGGTAAACCGGCTGTGGCAGTTCGCGTTTCGCACCGGCATCGTCGCCACGCCCGACAATTTCGGAAAGCTCGGCGGGAAGCCGTCGAACCCAGAGCTTCTCGACTGGCTGGCCAGCCGCTTCGTGGCGGATGGTTGGTCTATTAAGAAACTGCTCCGGCTGTTGGTCACATCGCAGGCCTATCAATCCAGCGATCTTCCCATCCGGCGCCTGGAGGCGGAAGAGATCCGGGACGCGATTCTCACGTCTTCCGGACAGATGGATTTGACAATGTACGGGCCTTCCGTGCCCGTCTATTATGCGCATGACACTGGCGCTACCAAGGGAGATCGTCCAAAAGGTCCGCTGGATGGAAAGGGCCGGCGAAGCATTTACCTGGAAATTCGCCGCAATGCCACAAATCCGTTTCTCGATGCGTTTGACGTTTATAAACCGGCAAGCACACGCGGCAAGCGGGATGTCACGAACGTGCCAGGACAGTCACTCACGTTGATGAACAGTCCGTTCGTAGTGGACGAATCGGCCAAGTGGGCGGAAGCAGCCCCGTCGGTAGACGATCTGTACCTGCGCATTTTTGGACGTCACCCCACTACCGGTGAAATTGATAAGGCGCAAAGCTACCTGGCCGAACTGACGAAGGAAACAGAGGCGCGCAAGGCGACGGCGAGCCTGGTGCAGGCAATGTACAACATGAAGGAGTTTCTCTATGTTCGCTAAGTACACGCGCCGCGACATATTGGCAAGAGCATCCAATGGCTTCGGTTTGCTCGCCTTCGCCGCCCTGGCAAATGCGAAACCGCATTTTCAGCCGAAGGTAAAAAACGTCATCTTCTGCTACATGTCCGGAGGCGTCTCTCACCTGGATTCGTTCGATCCCAAACCGCGCTTACAGAAAGAGGCCGGGCAGCCCATGCCTGTTCCCGTAGATCGAACCATGTTCAACAACAACGGGAACATCATGCCCAGCCCATGGAGCTTCAAGAACTACGGGCAGTGCGGCATGCCGGTGAGTGAACTGTTTCCACACATGGGTTCGGTTGCCGACGACCTTTGCCTCATCCGTTCCATGACGGTGAAGTTCATGGAGCATGCCCAGGCCAACAATTACTTCCACACTGGCAATCCGCTCACCGGCTATCCCAGCCTGGGTGCCTGGACCACCTATGGCCTGGGCACTGAAAATCAGAACCTGCCGGGATTTGTGGTGCTCGGCAGCGGAGAGATCCCGCTGGGCGGAATCAATGTCTACGGCAACGGGTTTCTTCCGGCAGTGCACCAGGGATCGTTCCTTTTCCCGGAGCGACCCGAACCGCTGCAGGACATCGCGCCAAAGCAATCCGACGCGTTACAGCGCCGTCAGTTGGCCTTTGTGGCCGCCGCGGACCGGGACTTCCTCGAGCGCACTCACAATCACTCGGAAGTGGAAGCGGCGATTCGTAACTATGAAACGGCGTACCGCATGCAGACAGCGGTGCCGGAGCTGGTGAATTTCGCCGGCGAGTCGGAAGCCACTAAGAAGCTTTATGGAATGGACTCGACGGACGCCAATACCCGCGCCTACGCGCGGCAGTGCCTGCTTGCCAGGCGGCTGATTGAACGCGGTGTGCGGTTTGTGGAGTTAACAATGGTACCGCCCAAGGACCTGGGTGGCGGTAATTGTTGGGATCAGCACAGCAAGTTGCGGGAAGGCCACGCGGCAAACGCATTCACCGTAGACCAGCCCATTGCCGGACTGATCCGCGATTTAAAGGCGCGCGGACTGTTCAACGAAACCCTCGTCATCTGGTCCGGCGAGTTCGGGCGGACGCCGTTCGTACAGGGCAAGGATGGCCGGGATCACAACCCATCGGCTTTCTCCCTCTGGATGGCCGGAGGCGGCCTGCGCGGGGGGACCATCTTCGGCGCCACCGATGAATATGGCTACCGGGTCACTGAAAATCCGTTGATGATTCACGATCTGCATGCCACCATCCTGCACCTGCTCGGCCTCGATCACGAACGTCTGACGTTCCGTTACAGCGGCCGCGACTTCCGCCTCACCGATGTTCACGGACAGGTGATCAAACCGATCCTAAGCTGAGCCCGTGCCAGTATAGGGAATGGGAAATTCGTCGCGGCCTTTGTGCTTGTTGTTTACGGCCGTGCTTTGTCTTTCCGCTGCTGACTCAAAACCGCGCATCGCCTTGACTCTCTCCGGAGGAAGCGCCCTCGGACTGGCCCATGTCGGCGTGATTCAGTGGCTGGAAGAGCACAGAATCCCCATTTCCTATATCGGCGGCACCAGCATGGGGGCACTCGTTGGCGGAATCTATGCCAGCGGCTATGACTCCGCTGAATTGAAGAAACTGGTGCAGCAGATCGACTGGAACGGCGCCTTCCGCAGATCGGCTCCATTTTACGATCTGGCGTATCGCCGCAAGGAAGACCGCCGCAGCTTTCCAAATTCTCTCGAATTCGGTCTCAAGAACGGCTTTAGCCTGCCGTCGGGGCTCTCGCCGGGACAGGAAGTAGGACTGATCCTGAGCCACTTCGCAGCACCCTATGGAGACATGGAAAGCTTTGACAACCTGCCCACGCCTTTCCGCTGCGTGGCAATGGACTTGCTACAAGGCAAGCAGGTCGTGTTCTCAAAGGGCTCACTAGTTTCGGCGCTGCGAGCCAGCATGTCCCTGCCGGCTCTCTTCACACCGTTTGAAACCGAAAACATGCTGCTGGTGGATGGCGCCACGCTCAATAACCTTCCCGTCGACATCGTAAAAGCCATGGGACCTTCCATCGTGATTGCCGTGCCTTTGATCGACAAGCCGGTGGACAAAACAAAGATCCGGTCGCTGCTTGCCGTGGCCGGCCGGACACTGGCCGTGATGATCGACGACAACGCGAAGCGCAACATGGCCCTGGCCGACCTTCTGATTGCGCCGGATTTGACGGGTCTGGAATCAACGGACTTTTTCAAGTTTGAAGAGTTTGAAAAGCGAGGCTACGAAGCCGCGGAGAAAAAGAAGCAGTTCCTCATGACACTGGCAGTAAGCGAGGAAGAGTACGGGAAGTATGTGGCAGAGCGTCAGCGGAAGAGAAGGTCCATCCAGATTACGCCCACATTCGTCGCCGTGGAGGGAATCACCGGGCCGGCGAAGGACAGAATTCAGAATAGCCTGGAAAGTTCCCTCGCCGACCGGCCGCTGGATCAGGCAGAGGTGGACAAAGCCTTGACGACCATCACCGGCTACGGGCCTTATCAAAGCGCAAGCTATACGTTCGCGCGTCATGGCGAGGAAGCCGGACTTGCCGTGAGGGTGCGCGAAAAGCCGTACGGCCCGCCGTTTGTGAATACCGGTATCAACATTGAAGGAGCGGATACCAGCAACATTCGATTCGGCCTGGGTGGCCGGGTGACGTTCATGAACACCGGCTTGCAGAATTCCGAGTGGCGAACCGATTTCACGATCGGCCTCAACAACTCCATCCAAACGGAGTATTACTGGCGTCTGAAGGACACCAAGTGGTTCCTGGCGCCACGCGCCTTATTCTCACAGCGCCGGGAGGATCTCTACAGCGGAGGGCAACGTACGAATGAGATCAAGGTACGGGACGCGGGCTTTGGCGGCGATCTTGGATACACCGCACGACTCTCGGAACTCCGCCTCGGTTACGCCTACGATTCCATCAACGGAAAAGTCGCCACCGGAGGGTCGCTGGAAGGATTGTCCCGCGCCGGTTTTCACGCTTTTCGCGTCCGTTTCGCCTACGACGGACAGGACAGTAATGTCATCGCACGCCGCGGGTTGCGCTCCGTGTCAGATGCGAAATGGAATTTCTCCACCGGAGGCGCATCTCAGTATGGCGTTCTCGAAAGCATATCCAGCTTTTCTAAATCCTACGGTCCCCGCTACGTCGTGCTGAGTAATCTTGCCGGCGGAAGCATCATCGGTCCTTCGGCGGTGTTTCCGCCTTTTTCCCTGGGGGGGCCGGCCAGCCTCACAGCATTCGGACGCGGACAACTACGGGGAGACCGCTATTACAGCGGATCCCTGTTGGGCCTGAGAGCATTCTCGGCCGATCCGTTCTCGTTCTCCAATAAGGTTTTCGCACTGCTGGGTTACGAAATGGGAAAAGCGTTCCATGAGTTTGATCAGGGCAAGCCGGAGCACGACGGGGTGGCCGGCATCATATCCGAGACCCCGATCGGCGTGGTGTTTCTAGGCTACAGCGTCGGCACGGACGGCAATCGGCGCTTTGTGTTCCGAATCGGAAGACTGTTCTAGCTTGCGAGCCCGGCTACCAGGTTCCATAGCGCAGCACCACACCCAACGACATGCTGAAGCCGTCGGAGGCCGGATTGGGCTGCCCGTTCCAAACGCGTTTATATTCCAGGTTTGCCAGGCGGAATGCCAGAGCCGGATGCACCCGATAGTCGACGCCGCCGCCCATCTTCATGGCAAAGTTGTTCGAGGCTTTCACTTCCGCGGTGCTTTGCTCCAATAAGCCCGTACGGTCCCGCTCTGCGGTAACCTTCATTCCGCCAAGCAGCACCTGCGCGTACGGACTCCAGCGGGAACTTGAGCGTGGAGTCCAGCGCGGGCCCGCCATATAGGAAAGCGCGTCACCGCTCCAGCGGCCGTCGAGGCCTACCAGCTTGCATCCGCTTACGTCCGTCACCACTTGTAATTCCGGGTTCACGCGGAAATTGAGTTCGGCTCCCCCGCCGGCACAGCCTACGGATTCTCCGTCGACCGAAAGGCTCTCGGCCCTGGCGTTTACGACGAGTTCCGCTGAGGCCACTCCAAACTCGCCATCCAGCGGAGGTGCATCAATCGTTGGAACCTGAATCAAACCGGCGCGCTGCGCAGTGAGGAACGTTTGCAGTTCGCCCGACCACGGGCTCGGGCGGCTCTCTCTGGTCCATGGAACTTTTAGCGCCATCATGTTGGCGAATGATCGGGTTGGGTTCAGGAACCCTCGCAGCAGTGTCTGGAACTGCCGGTTTGGAATGCGGGCTTCCAAGGGGCGGATCACATACTTGTCGATGGCGTCCTCAGTCAGCATCCATCCCGTTCCGATCAGAGGCGTTACGACGTGATCCACCAGCCCCTGCTGCGGATATATCCGCTGGACCTGTCCGATGGACGCTTCACTAATGGGCCCGATCTCGAATTGGGAACTGTATGCCGCGGAGAATGCCGCCGCTCGTAGCCGGCTCTTCCAATAGAGCCTGTTTCTCCCAAATTCCGCCGCGCGGTAATCGCGGTCATGTTGTACCCAGATGAAGCCGGACACCGCGCCCTGCATCGGATGGCCCACGTAGTTCACGTAGAAGGGGTCTCCATCCGACCAGCCGTGCAAATTTCCCACGGCCTGCATGTACCCCTTCCAGTACGACCCCTTCATGAATTCGCGGGTCCCTGGCTCCGTCGCTATCCGGAACGAATGCTGCGCCGCGAGGAACATTCCCGAGGTCTTCACCAACCCGTCCCAATCCACTCCCTCCCCCTGGCCCGGCTGCATCCACGGTTCCCCGTACTGTCGTATCGGCTCGGGGTTGGGCTGGATAACAATCGGCAAAATACCCGGGTCCGGTCCTCCCCCATCGCTGGCCGACTGCGCCAAAGCTGCACTGCACATTAAGATCCACAACAGCACTACCACCGGCTAGTCTTCCGTCGGTTTGTATGAGTCATTTAGAGTCTCCAACTCTTTCCTCGTTGACGCAGGAAAGCGCAGGAACGATACCCAAAAATACGGCGGGCCGCACACTTTTTCGCGTATTCTTGTGTTCATGAGATTTCTGCTTCTCCTCTCGGTGAGCGTGCTTGCCGGGGCACAGCCGGCGCACTTCAAAGTCGCGGTCGATGCCTATCACAACAACGAAGACAAGATGCCGCAACACTATCGTTGGGAGGGTACCAACCAGGGCGGTTTTTCGGAACTCGGAAAGGTGCTGCAGGGAATGGGTGGAGAACTGCAATCGATCGGTGAGCGATTGAACGCGAAGAATCTGGGCAGCATCGACTGCCTGATCATCGTCGACCCCGACACCCCTGCCGAAACGTCCGACCCAAAGTATCTGGAGAAAGACGAGATAGACGCTGTCGAAAAATGGGCGCTCGGCGGGGGGAGACTGGTGTTGCTGGGAAACGACAAGGGCAACGCCGAGTTCCGGCACTTCAACCAACTGGCCGCGCGCTTTGGCATTGAATTTGAAGAGACTGTTTACAGGAATAAAGAAGGCAAGAGCAAGCTCACAATATTAACCTCGAGTCCGCTCCTTGGCGCGCCGGGGACCTTTTACGCCGTGGACGTCGCCCCGCTGAAGGTGCCCGTGAGCGCTCAAGTGATGTTGGCGGAAGAAGGGACAGCCCTGATGGCTCTGGTGCCCGCGAGCAAAGGCTCCGTTTTCGCCCTGGGAGATCCGTGGATCTATAACGAATACATCGATACCAGGGACAACCGGCGGTTAGTTACCGCAGCCTTTCGCAACCTGATGACGCGGAGATAATAGGCACCCTGCATGATAGACTTCGCAGTAGCGTATGAATTTACGTCTCATCACTGTTTTAACGTGCGCGGCTGGACTCTTGTCCGCTGCCGCACCGGACGCGGCTTTCGAGGAGAAAATCCGCCCCATCCTCGCCGCCAATTGTCAGGCATGCCATTCCAGTAAGACAAAGACCAGTGGTTTCGCGGTCACCGACGCCGAGTCGGTAATTGCAGGTGGGAACAAGCACGGCCGCGCAGTGATCCAGGGCGATGCAGCGAACAGTCCTTTAATAAAAATTCTCAAGGGACATCTGTCCCCCCGCATGCCGTTCGGCGCGGCGCTTCCCGACGCGGATATTGCACAAATCGAAAACTGGATTACGCATCTGAAAGCGCAACCCGTGGCCGCCGCGCCGGGCGACATGCGAT
>JBDUEM010000295.1:0-9160 GCA_040002435.1 Bryobacteraceae bacterium | reverse complement strand
GCGAGGCATCCTGATGAGGTATCGTTAAAGATTATCGTCCAGCCACAGAGGTGGTCCTAGTGAAAACGCAGATGATGGCTGCCGTACTCTACGGGAAAGAGCATTTAGAAGTAGAGCCGGTGGCCGTACCCGAGATTGAAAAGTCGGACGTCCTGGTTCGCGTGAAAGCAGCGCTTACATGCGGCACTGATGTGAAGGTGTTCCGGCGTGGCTATCATGCGCGGATGATTGTTCCACCCGCCCTTTTTGGGCATGAACTGGCAGGCGATGTCGTTGCGGTGGGGGACGATGTAAAGGGATTCCGTGTGGGACAGCGTGTAGTGGCGGCAAACTCCGCGCCCTGCCTGGAATGCTATTACTGCAAGCGGGGCCTGGAGAATCTTTGCGAAGATCTTCTATTTAATAACGGCGCCTATGCGGAATATATTCGAATTCCCGGCAGAATCGTCAAACGGAATATGTATGAAATTCCCGCTCATGTGACATACCAGGATGCCGCTCTAATTGAGCCCCTGGCTTGCGTGATGCGCGGGCTGGAAGAAACTGCTATCCGTCCGGGTGACACCGTGGCGGTGATCGGGTTGGGGCCCATCGGGTTGATGTTCGTGCGGCTGGCGAAGGTGTACGGTGCTCGTGTGATTGCCGTGGGCCGGCGGCCCACACAACTGGAGCGCGCGGCGCGCATGGGCGCGGAAGAGCTGTTGAATACCAGCACCGGAGAAGACCTGATAGCCGCGACGCGCGACCTCACAAAGGGCCGCGGCGTAGATGTAGCCATTGAAGCGGTGGGCAAGCCCGACACCTGGCAGCTTGCGGTACGGATGGTGCGCCGCGGCGGCACCGTGAATTTCTTCGGAGGCTGTCCGAACGAAAGCCAGATTCAGCTCGATACCTCGTTGTTGCACTACTCCGAAATCACCTGCAAGGCCAGCTTTCACCACACTCCCATGCATATCCGGAAAGCGCTGGAATCGGTCAGCCATGGCGACATAACGGCCAGGGATTTCGTAAACCGCGAAGAACCGCTCACCAACCTGCTGGAAGTGATGCGGCACCTGATGAGCCACAACGGCCACCTGAAGACCGCTATTATTCCCTAGTGCTTGCCCCAAAGGACTTCGTACATTCGCCGGAAGCGCTGGCAAAGGCTTACACCGTAGCGGAAGCCGAGGCCTACACACGCTGGCTCTCCACGAATCACTACGAGAATTTCCACATCGTCAGCTTCCTGCTGCCCAAGCACCTGCACCAGGACTTCTACAATGTCTATGCTTTTTGCCGCTGGGCCGACGACCTGGGCGACGAAATGGGTGACCCGGACGAGAGCCTGAGATTGCTCGCGTGGTGGCGGAGGGAGCTGCACGGCATGTATGAGGATTCAGCCACCCATCCGGTATTTGTCGCGCTGCAGGGTACGGCGGCGAAGCACCAGCTCCCGCGGATGCCGTTCGACGACCTGATCACCGCCTTTGAGCGCGACCAGACCATCACCCGGTATCCCACCTACGAACATCTCTTCGAATATTGCAAATACTCAGCCAATCCTGTGGGCCGGCTGGTGCTGTATCTCTGCGGCTACTCCGATGAGGAGCGGCAGCGTTTATCGGATGCCACGTGCACTGCGCTGCAGCTTGCCAATTTCTGGCAGGACGTCTCTGTAGATCTTCTCAAGGATCGCGTGTATATTCCGCTTGAGGCAATGGAACGCCACGGCTATACCGAGGACGAACTGTTCGCGCACCGCGAGACGCAGGCGTTTCAGGCGGTGATGAAGGAAGTGACTGCGCGCACGCGCCTGCTTTTTGAAGAAGGGCTGCCCCTGGTAAATATGGTGAACCGGCGTCTTTCACTCGATCTCGATCTCTTCAGCCGCGGCGGCATGATGGTGCTGGATAAAATTGAGCGGCAGCACTACCTGGTGCTCGGGCGGCGGCCGGCGATTTCAAAGACGGAGCGGCTGCGTCTGTTATTGGGCAGCCTGGTGCGGGTGGCCTTCTCTAAAGCGGCATGATTTCGGTTGCCGAGTCTTACGCCTATTGCCGCAACGTGGCACGGACACAGGCCCGGAATTTCTACTATTCTTTTGTCCTGCTGCCGGATGAGCAGCGGGACGCCATGTGCGCCGTGTACGCCTTCATGCGTTATTGCGATGATCTGAGCGACGGACCGCAAACCGCAAACCTGGAGACCATGCAGCACTGGCGCGCCGAACTGAATGCAGCGCTCGATGGCGCCTATGGGCCGAATCCCTGCTGGCCGGCCTTTCACGATACGGTGCGTCGGTATAGCATCCCGCGGGAATACTTTCATCAGATGATCGACGGTGTGAGTAGCGATCTGCAGCCACGCCGGATCGAGACGTTTGAGGAACTATACAGGTACTGCTATCAGGTGGCTTCTGTAGTCGGGCTGACCATCATCCATATCTTCGGGTTCGAGGATCCGGCGGCTTTGCGACTGGCCGAGAAGTGCGGCATCGCTTTCCAGCTCACCAATATTCTTCGCGATGTGAAAGAAGATCAGGACCGGGGCCGCGTGTATCTGCCTCGTGAAGACCGGGAACGGTTTCCAGACTTCCATGCTCTGATGGCCTTCGAAGCAGCGCGCGCGCGGGAATACTACCGGGAATCACGGCCGCTGATCGAGATGGTTCACAAGCAAAGCCGGGCTTCCCTGTGGGCTCTCATCGAGATCTACCGGCGGTTGCTTGAGCGCATTGAAGCGTCCAACTTCGATGTGATGTCGCGGCGCATCCGGCTCTCGGGTCTGGAGAAGGCGTCCATCGTGCTTCGCGCGTGGCTGCGCTAGCCGGAAACCGCACTTGCACAACTAAGATTCTTATCGCAAAATACTACTCGAACACCTGATGGAAAGAAAAAGGTGGAGGAGGAATATTGGGGGAATCTTTACTTTCGAAAATTGGTGAGTTTCTTCACTCGAATCGTCCCTGGTACAAGCTGCCTCGGTTGCTTGCCATGCCCAAGCTGATTGAAATTCGAAATCAGCTGCGGCAGGAAAATCTTCACGATACGGAGGAGCCACCGCTCGCGCTGTACGGCGGACCCATTGAGGAAGCTGTACGAATCGGCCGCACGAATGATGGGAACTGGAACGACCTAAAATGTCCGCACATGGGCGCGGTGGGTGCACGCTTCGGCCGCAACTTCGCGGTCCAGGAAACCTTCCCGGATACCGTAAATCTATTGCAGCCAAATCCACGCACCGTCAGCCGGGAATTGATGACCAGGCACTCGTTCCAGCCAGCCACTATTCTGAATCTGCTGGCGGCATCGTGGATTCAATTTATGGTTCACGACTGGTTTGCGCACAAGAAAGGCGCGCCCGAGGACGTGGTCGAGATACCGCTCGACGCGGCCGACCCATGGCCGGACCGTCCGATGAATGTGGTCCGCACGCCGGTAGATCCCGCACCGGCCGGTTCTACGCATCCACCGGCTTATGCCAATGAAAATTCGCACTGGTGGGACGGCTCGCAAATTTATGGCTGCGACACGGACACTACGGCGAGCGTGCGGACGCTGGAACACGGCAAGCTGGCGATCCACCCGGATGGCCGGTTGCCGGTCAATCCGAAAACGGGATTGGAAACCACGGGATTCACCGAGAACACCTGGATCGGCCTGAGCATGCTTCATGGCTTGTTCGCGCTGGAGCATAACGCTATCTGCGACGCTTTGCGCGCGCAATACCCCGATGCAGCCGACGACTGGCTTTTCGCCAAGGCACGGCTTATTAACGCCGCGCTGATGGCCAAGATCCACACCATCGAGTGGACCCCCGCAATTCTTCCGCATCCCGTGATCAAGATCGCGATGAACACCAATTGGAGCGGGCTTGCGGGCCAGGATCTGCAGGATGTTTTCGAATTTCTAAACGACAGCGAGATTCTCGGCGGGATCATTGGTTCGGCTACCGACCATCACACCGCGCCCTATTCGCTCACCGAGGAGTTTGTCTCGGTGTACCGCATGCACCCGCTGATGCCCGACGATTTCACCATCCGGTCGGCGGTGGACAACAAGGTAATCGGCCAGTATGAACTGCCCGAGGTGGCCGGCTTGGCGGGCCTGAAGGTTCTGGACAAGACCACGTTCACGGACTTGTTCTATTCCTTCGGCCGCATGAATCCGGGAGCGATTCGCCTTCACAACTACCCGAAGCATCTGCAGAATCTGGTGCGGGACAATGGCGAGCGGCTGGACGTAGCGACGATCGACATTCTGCGCGACCGCGAGCGAGGTGTTCCCAGGTACAACCGCTTTCGCAGACTCATCCACAAAGACCCGGTCAAATCCTTTGAAGAATTGACTGACAACGCGGAGTGGCGCGAGGAGATCCGGAAGGTCTACAACAATGACATTGAGCAGGTGGATCTGATGGTGGGTTTGCTCGCTGAACCACTGCCGGATGGATTCGGCTTCAGTGAGACCGCGTTCCGTGTCTTTGTGCTGATGGCGTCCAGAAGGCTGAAGAGCGACCGCTTCTTCACTAACGATTACACACCGGAAATGTATACGCCGGTCGGCATCGAATGGGTGAAGCAGAATTCGATGCTCGCGGTTCTGAAACGGCATTTTCCCGGAGTGGCGAGGGCGTTGGATGGTGTGGAGAATGCGTTCCAGCCCTGGCGGGCTGTGGAATAGAGGGCTTATGCCGGACCCAATTTTTGAACCGCTGCAATTTCGCAACCTCACAATCAAGAACCGCATCCTGAGATCCAACATTTCCGGCCGGTTCGATAACTACGATGGTTCGGGCAACCAGGCGCGCATCAACTGGGAGGAGAAGTTTGCCAGGGGCGGAGTCGGAGCCATCTTGTCGTCTTTTGTGCCTGTCCAGATGCGCGGGCGCATTGTGCCGAACTACGCCACCATCGACCGCGACGAGCGAATTCCATTCTGGCGCGAGCTGGGAAAGAAAGTTCATGAGCATGATTGCAAATTCATCATGCAACTGAGCCATGGAGGACGGCAGCGGGACATCGGCGGCATCGAGTTCGAAAAAGGGTTGAGCTCGACGGACCGCGCCGATCCGCTGCACGGATTTGAGTGTGAGCGAATGACGGCCGCACAAATCCAGGAGACGATCGCTGCGTTCGCCGAAGGAGCACGCAGGGCGCGCGAGGCCGGACTGGACGGCGTGGAATTGCACGGATCGAACGGCTACCTGATCACGCAATTTCTCTCGTCGGCGATCAACGACCGCAAAGATGAATACGGAGGGTCGCTGGAAAACCGCGCGCGATTCGTTTTGGATATCGTGCGAGCCATCCGCGGCAAGGTCGGCGCGGATTTTCACCTGCAGGTAAAGATCAGCACCACCGAGATGGCGAACGCGATGGTGCCCGGCGAACCCCGGGGCAATACCATCCACGATTCGGTACAAGTGTGCAAGTGGCTGGAGCAGGCTGGGGCCGATGCACTGCATGTTTCGAGCGGCTCCTTCTTTCCTCATCCGCGCAATCCGGTGGGCGATCTGCCAATCGACGAGTTTGTGAAGTCCTACGACAGTATGATCTCCAGTGGTACGAAGACGTTCCGCAACTTTATTTTTTTCAAGGGACAAGTCACAAGCGGGTTCTTCCAAGACCGCTGGCGGAAGGAAGCGGGCAAAGTCTTCGAAGGCGTGAACCTTGCCGACGCCGCCGCGGTGAAGCAATCGGTGGGAATTCCGGTTATCTGCACCGGCGGATTTCAAACCGCGTCTTTCATTCGAGGAGCACTGACGGACGGCAAAGTTGACGCGGTGTCGATCGCCCGCTCGCTGGTTGCGAATCCGGATCTGGTCAAGCAGTTCGCGGCCGGACTCGACAGACCGGAGAAGCCGTGTACTTACTGCAATAAGTGCCTGGTGAACGTCATTGAAAATCCACTGGGATGCTACGAGCCGGCGCGCTTTTCGTCACGCGAAGAAATGGTCAGGACCATCATGTCGGTGTTCGATCCGCCGCCGTTCGCCTAGTCTATTTTGGTTTGCATACCGGACACGGGCAAATCTTGCGTAGATGGTCGTAGGAATAAATGCCGGTGCTGTGACCATCGTTCCAAAAAATCTGGACCGCGTAGTTTCCCACGGGCTCTACGTTGGTCATTTTGATTGCCGGCTTAAACATCTGAAACGGGTTTGCGTCCGCCGGCGCTGAATAGTTTGTCTTCTGCGGCTCGGTGCCGTGCGCGCCTGTGCAGGATGCGCACGGGCATTCATCGCGCAGATACCCGAGGCTGTAATCGCTGTGATGGCCGTCCTTCCAATCGATTTGAATACCCTTCGATTTGGAGATGGCAATGTGTTCCGGATCGTTGCGCTCACTCATGCTCTACTGAACCCGCTCGATGTCCCGTACGCCCGGAATGCGGCGCATAGAGCCTGTCACTTTCTCAAGCTGCCGTTTGTCTTTAATTTCGACCGTCATTTCCACTATCGCCCCGTCGCCATTGTGTTTCTCGTCCGACCTGGCTTCCAGGCTGCGAATATTGCTGTTCTCGGCAAACAGGATTGATGTCAACTGATTCAACATACCCGGACGGTCGTCCGTATAGATCACCATCTTTACGGGAAATTGCTCGGACGCGCTGCGCGCCCACTCCACCTCAATTTTGCGTTCCACTTCATACATCAGGTTTTGGACATTCGGGCACTGTGTCGAGTGAACGGCGATGCCCTTTCCGCGCGTCACGTAGCCCACGATGGATTCGCCGCGGATGGGATTACAGCACTTGGCGCGATACACCAAAAGATCGTCGATGCCCTTGACCTTGATAACCAGGTCGCCGTTTTCCCTGGCGCCCTCAATGCGTCCGTCCACCGCGCCCGTCTGCGGCTTGGCCGGCTCCGGCTCGGGAACGGCCTCAGGGACCAATTCCGGCACCAGCTTCTGCAAAACCTGCCGGGCGGAATACTTCCCGTATCCCAGCGCTGCGTGCAGGTCTTCCATCTTGCTGCAACCATAATCGGAAGCCACACGTTCCAGATCGGACTTCGATACGCGGCTCAGCGCCACTCCGAGACGCCGTGCTTCCCGCTCCAGATACTTCTGCCCGATGTCGATGGCCTTTTCGCGTTCGGTGGCGTTGATATCGTGCTTGATTTTGTTCCGCGCGCGGGACGTCTTCACCAGCGCCAGCCAATCCTTGCTTGGAAGGTGGCCGGCCTGCGTCAGAATCTCCACTACGTCGCCATTCTTGAGGTTGTACTTCAGCGGAACGATGCGGCCGTTCACCTTGGCGCCCACACAGGTGCTGCCTACATCGCTATGAATGGCGTAGGCGAAATCAATGGGCGTTGCATCGCGCGGCAGCACAATCACGCGGCCCAGCGGAGTGAACGTATAAACTTCCTCCGGGTACAAGTCCATGTTGAGCGTGGACATGAACTCGCCGGGATCGCGCATCTCCTTCTGCCATTCGACAAGCTGCCGCAGCCACGCCATGCGCTGGTCGTCTTCGGCCGCGCTGGCGCCCTTCCGGCCTTCTTTGTACTTCCAATGCGCCGCGATGCCCTCTTCGGCGATGCGGTGCATTTCTTCGGTGCGGATCTGTACCTCGAATGCCAGGCCACCCGGCCCCATCACAGACGTGTGCAGGGACTGATAGAGGTTTGGCCGTGGAATGGCGATGAAGTCCTTGATGCGGCCCGGAATCGGGTGCCACTCGTTGTGAATCACCCCCAGCGCGCCGTAGCAGTTCTTCACCGAATCGGTAATGATGCGCAACGCCAGCAGATCGTAAACCTGGTCCATTGCGATCTTCTGCCGCTTCAGCTTTTGATAGACGGAGTAGGCCCGTTTCAAGCGCCCTTCCACGCGGGCGGGTATACCCTCACGAGCCAGCTTCACCTGAATGTCGTGACGAATCAGTTGCAGCGACTCTTCGTTTGCCTGCCGCCTGCTCTCCGTCTCCCGCACCAGTTCGGCGTAAGCATCCGGTTCCAGGTGCATGAACGACAGGTCTTCCAACTCGCCGCGGATTTTGCCCATGCCCAGGCGGTGCGCAATCGGCGCGTAGATGTCGAGCGTCTCCTGTGAAGTGCGTTCCTGGCGCTCGCGGGAAACACTGCCCAGCGTCCGCATGTTATGCAGCCGGTCTGCCAGCTTCACGATGATGACGCGGATGTCGGTCACCATGGCGAGCAGCATCTTGCGCATGCTCTCCGCCTGGCGCTCCTCGCGGGAATGCAGATTCAGTTTGCTGAGCTTGGTGACACCGTCAACGCAGCGTGCCACTTCCGCGCCAAAGCGTTTGCGGATCTCGTCCAGGCTAACCGAGGTATCTTCCACCACATCGTGCAACAGCCCGGTCTGCAGGCAGATCATGTCCATCTGCATGTCCGCCAGAATCAGCGTGACGGTGAGCGGGTGAACCATGTACGGTTCGCCCGAATCTCTGCTCTGCGTCTTGTGATGTTCCGCCGCGAACGTATATGCGTCGTGGAGTGGCACAAGGTCTTCCTGCGGGCGCAACGCCCGAACTTTGGCTTCCAGTTCGCTGTAAAGTTGGTCTACCGGCAAGAGAACTCTGTCTATCACTAGATTAACCGATGTCCAAGCGCAACCAGTGAAATTCAGGTCGTATCGGAACGCTCTAAATCCACGCCGGTCCGCTTTTTGGTACCCTCGTTCTGCCGTACTAAGAGACTCTTCCACCTTGGCAGTGGTTCTTTCCTCTTTCTCCGACAGAGGAAAACCATGCCAATCCGTCAATCTGGGCAGGGCAAAACGGTCTTATTGGTTGATGATGATGCGGATATCCTGGATTCGGTTTTTAGAATTCTGTCAGGCGCTGGATACAAAGTGATGACCTCCCCAAGTGGTGACGCTGCGGATTTCCAAATGCCGGAAAGGTCCGGAGTGGAGCTAGCTATGAAAGTGACACTGGAAAGACCTCGATTGAAGGTGCTTCTTATGTCCGGCTTTCCCGAGGGCATGCTGATTCTCAACGAAGGATGGCATTTCCTGGCGAAGCCATTTGTTGCATCGCAATTGCTTGCCCTGGTGCGTGGCCTTGTGGATCCCGATATGCCGTCTAAATTCAAATCGTGAAAGTAAGCTGCCGGGAAGCCAAGCCAAATTAACCTCTGACGAACGTTCTAGTACTACTGGGTCATAAATGATTGAATAGTTTGAAGTTCGCGATTGTGCCGC
>JBDUEM010000294.1:0-9176 GCA_040002435.1 Bryobacteraceae bacterium | reverse complement strand
GGGACCAGTTCCATCGTGGTTCCTGTCTCCATCCACATCGCCCCAGGTGCTTATCACGGGCTCACGACCCCGCCCATCGTAGGATCGACCGTCAGCGCCGCATCGAGTCTCAGCGACGCCGTCTCCCCGGGCGAGATCCTTGCCATTCATGGCGTCGGCATCGGGCCCGCAGTTCCACTTGGCATCGTCGTCGACACCGCGGGCAATGTCTCCCGGAATCTCGGCGGATTTCGCGTCCTCTTTGACGGCATAGCGGCGCCTCTGCTCTACACCTCGCTGTTTCAGACGAACGTCATCGTGCCCTACGAAATCGATGGCAAGCGAACGGTCAAGATGCAGATCGAATCGAACGGTACCCTATACGACGCACCTGCACTCCCTGTTCGTGCGGCCGTCCCGGCCATCTTCAGCGCGAACTCTTCGGGCGGCGGCCAGGCTGCCGTACTCAATGCGGACAACTCGGCGAACAGCGCTGCAAACCCGGCTCTCCGCGGATCGGTGATTCAGATCTTCGCCACCGGTGAGGGACAGACGGTGCCGGGCGGAGTGACCGGAACGGTGATCCAGAGCAATACAAAGAATCCTCTGCAGCGCACCACCGCCAGCATCGGCGGCGTGGACGCCCAAGTGATGTATTCGGGTTCAGCGCCGCAAGCTGTTTCTGGCTTGTTCCAGGTAAATGTCGTGGTTCCGCAATCGGTGCAGCCTGGAGAGGCGGTTCCTCTCACCCTCAAAATCGGCGATACGCCCACGCAGACGGGAATCACTGTCGCAGTGCAGTAGCTTCATGCCAATATCAGCTCGAAATCAACTGGAAGGAAAGGTAGTGGAGGTGACGCTCGGCGACCTTATGGCGCACGTGGTCATCAAGTCAACGGAAGTGCTGCTGCAGAAGGGATAGGCATCCTTTTTAAAAGCGAACCTTGCCCACAAACTCGAAAACGCGGGGATTTCCCGCGCTGGTGATGGACCCGAATGCAGGACTGCCGAAACTGCCGTTTGGATCGTTCAGCGGCGGAGTGTTTGACACGTTGAATGCCTCGGCGCGGAATTCCAATGCCAGCCGCTCCGTGATACGGAAAGTCTTGCCGATCATCAGATCCGCATTCTGTAAACCAGGTCCGCGAATGGGGTTGCGCGAACTGTTGCCGATCACAAACTGCGGTACTGCCGTGAACGCCGTGGGATTGAAGTATCTGGCGACCGTCCGCCCATCGAATTCATTCGGGTCGCCAATTCTATTGGGCCTTTGCACCGCATATCCCAAACTGGAGTTGTTGTTGGTCGCCTGAGTTACCGCAACAGCGTCGCCGGACTGCACGCGCACCAGCCCCGCAATCTGCCAGCCGGCGATCTTCCAAAAACGCGGAATATCGTAGACCCAACCAATCGAAAACACACGCGGAATGTCACCGCTTGAAACATCTTTTTCCAAATGGCGATTGTAGGCATCTGCCGCGCCCGTAGTGTTAAGAATGGGTCCGGTGAAGATAGTCTGTGAGAACACACTGGATGCGTCGTCAATCAGCTTGGAAAAAGTATAGGACGCGTTGATTGTCAGTCCATGTGAGAACCGCTTCTCCAGCTTCGCCGCAACTGCGTTGTAGGCGGAGTTCCCCACATTGTTGCGGAACAACGCGACGTTGGTAAACCGCGGATAGGGCCGCAGCAATTGCTGTTGCGCGATGGTGGGCGCCCCCAGTGACGACGATGCCGGAATCTGCCCAAGGTATGGATTCGGAACCCTCGTCAACAAAGTAGATCCCATGGAAAGATACTGCGAAGGCAGTTGATTGATATTCGCGTCTGGTATTCCCAGGCGTGTGTTCTTTGAACCCAGGTACATCCCCTCCACATTCCAATCCTGCCCGAATGTTCTCTGTGCGGTAAGATTCCACTGCTGCGAATACCCTGAGCCGCTGTTCCTGTCTACTCCAAAGACACCTTGCCCCAGGCCGGAATTCGGATTTGGGGCCGTGACTTGCAACGAGGGCCCGCTAGACAGCGCGAAAGCGGCATTCACATTGTCCTGTGATTGTTGCCCTACCGTCTGCACAAACGGAAACTGCGGAATGGTGAAAGGCGTTGTGATGCCGGATTGCTCGAAGTAAACCATGCCATATCCCGACCGGATTACCCAGCTATCGCCGGGCCGATAGGCTAGCCCCACGCGCGGGCCAAAATCACAACAGGCCAGTTCGCGGGCAGTGTGCGGAAAATGGAGAACCTGCGAGTTCAGATCGAAGATGGCGCCTTGATCGTTCTTCTCTGTTGACGGAAAGTTCAGCGTGTAGCGGGTGCCGATGTTCAGGGTCAGACGCGGAGTGACCTTCCAATCGTCGCCCAAGAAAAACTCTGCGATCTGCGCGCGAGGTTGAATCACCTGCTTTTGAATGTCGATGGTGAACGCGTTCACCTGCCCTGTTAACAGGGAGGCCAGCGCATTTCCGCTCTCCGCCACCGCGGAACTGTTCGTTCCAGTCGTGGAGAAGCCAAACGAACCCGTCGGGTTCGGAGGGTTCAAAACATCCAGCGCTTCCCTCCGGACGTCGGCCCCGACCTTCATCGTGTGACGGCCGCGGACCAGAGTGAAGGTGTCGAGGAACTCCGTAATCGATGTGGTGAAATTGGAATTCGCCGCCGTGGTGGGACCGACTTGCTGCAATCCCGCAACCGCAAAGACCGGCAACACGGAAGCGAAAGAATTCACCGGTAGACCCGGCACCGTAAATCCGCCATCCTGCAGAGATCGTTGATTCAGGTCACGCTTGGAATAGCCAAAGCGGAACTGATTCAAGGCCGAAGGGGATAACACCAGGTCGTAATCCGCGGCAATCGCATCGCCCCGTGTGATGGCGTGCCCAATCACGCCGGCTGTGAGGCTGCCACTCCCATCCGGCAGAGGACTGACCGGTGTATCATCGTCGCGGAAGTAAGTATAGCGGCCGAAGATCCGGTGCTTCTCCCCAAAGTAACGGTCGAAGCGAAAGTCGGCCTGATCCTGGTTATCTGGCTCAGTGGCGGTCCGCACAAAATTATTGGCGCCGCTGACATTCGGCAGTGGGTAATGTTGAAGCACCTGCGCACCGATCGCATCGAACCGGCTGGGCGGAATCGTGTTATTCGGAAACTGCGTCCGAGGCGAGGTTGCAGGATCGAAGATGGCTTGCGTGAACACGCCCTGACGCTGCGCGAGCGTGGGAACCACACTGAATCGAGTGATACCGGTGCGCAGCCGGGTACCTTGCCAATCCGCAAAGAAGAACGTCCTGTTTTTCTGGATGGGCCCGCCTAGTGTGACGCCATACTGGTTGCGGCGGAATTGGGGTTTCGGACCGGCTTGCGCAAAAAGATTCCGCGCGTTTAACGTCTCGTTCCGGAAGAACTCGAAGACACTGCCATGGAAATCATTGGTTCCCGACTTCCCCACAACCATCACGGTTCCGCCATTGGAGCGGCCGTATTCAGGCGAGTAGGCATTGACGTTGAGCTTGAACTCAGCCATTCCGTCAATGATGGGGTAGTACACCACCTGTCCCGGCTCGGGCTGCAGCACGCTGATACCGTCATAGATGTATTCATTTGTGCGCGGGCGGCTGCCGTTGATGCGAGGCAGAAACTGGCCATTCGGAAGGGCAACGCCCGGAGAGAGGGTGACCAGCGGGATAAAATTGCGGCCGTCCAGCGGGAGGGTGACGATCTTCTTCTCCTCCATATTCAGACTCACCTCGCCGCTCGCCGTTTGCAGCAGGGAAGCCGCAGCAGTCACGTCGACCGATTGCGAGGGCTGCCCAACTTGGAGCCGGGCGTTAATTTCTGTCCTGTCTCCCAGGCGCAAGACGATCCCCGACTGGCGATGGGTGCGGAACCCCGGCAGCTCGACTGTCAATATGTACCGGCCTGCGGGTATGCCGAGAATGTGATACTCCCCCCGCTCGCCGGTTGAGCCGGAATACCGGATTCGTGTTGACTGATCCTCGGCTTCGACTTTAGCCTTCTGCACTGCGAGGCCGGCGGGGTCGTGGATGGTGCCAAACAGCTCCGCGCGCCCGCCTTGGGCCAGACAAATGGAGGAAGTGAGGATCAAGGCCAGGAGGACATGGCGATAAAGCATGAGTGTTGTCTAAAAACTACATCGTTATGTTAACACGACATTCCCTCAGATACTTCCTGTGCCTCTGCTAGCTTGGTAGTTCCGGATGATTTACTTCTCAAACATCAACAAGCAGTACGGCAAACAGCTCATCTTCGTAGAAGCTTCGTTTCAGCTCAACCCTGGCGAGAAAGTGGGCTTAGTGGGCCCGAATGGCGCCGGCAAGACCACGCTTTTCCGCATGGTGGTGGGCGAAGAGTCTCCGGACGAAGGCGACGTAACCGTGCCCAAGAAACTGACCATTGGCTACTTCCGACAGGATGTAGAGGAGATGAAGGGCCGCTCAGTTCTGGACGAAGCCATCGCGGGTAGCGGCCGCGCGGGCGACTTGCACCACGAGTTGGAAGATCTGCAGCGGGCCATGGAAGATCCGGCTCGCGCCGACGACATGGACAAGATCCTCGAACGCTTTGGCGAGGTACAGGAGGAGTACGAGCATCTGGGCGGCTACACGCTGGAGGCGCAGGCGCGCGAAGTGCTACATGGCCTGTCCTTCAAAGACGATCAGATTGACGGCGACGTGGGAGCGCTTTCGGGCGGCTGGAAAATGCGTGTTGCCCTGGCGCGCGTGCTCCTCGGACGGCCTGATGTCCTCCTGATGGACGAGCCGACGAACCACCTGGACATTGAATCCATTGTCTGGCTCGAGCAGTTCCTCAAGTCGTTCCCCGGTGCGTTGTTGATGACTTCGCACGACCGCGAATTCATGAACCGCATTGTCTCGAAGATCGCGGAGATCGACGCCGGCGAGATCATCTCCTATTCGGGTAATTACGATTTCTATGAGCGCGAGCGGACCATCCGCGAGACCAACCAGCAGGCCGCCTTTGCCCGGCAGCAGTCGATGCTCGCCAAAGAACAGCGATTCATCGAACGCTTCAAGACTCATGCGGCCAAAGCTGCGCAGGTGCAGAGCCGCATTAAGGCGCTCGACAAGATTGACAAGATTGAACTTCCCAAGAAGCGCCAGGTGGTGAAGTTCGACTTCCGCGTCCCGCCACGCTCGGGCGACCAGGTTGCCGTGATTGAAGACCTGCATAAGAAATACGGCTCGCGCGTAATCTACGACGGTTTCAGCCTGACCATTCGCCGCGGAGAACGGTGGGCCGTAATGGGCCGCAACGGCGCGGGAAAGACCACGCTGCTGAAGATGATCGCCGGCGCCAGTGAGCCCGACTCGGGTACTGTTCGCCTTGGCGCAAGCCTGAATATGGGTTACTTTGCGCAGCAGTCGCTGGATGTGCTGGATCCGGAGCTGACCATTATCGAACACCTGCAGCAGGACTTCCCGAAAGACGGAATCGGCTCGCTTCGCTCGCTCGCCGGTGCCTTTCAATTTTCAGGCGACGATGTGGATAAGCGCATCAAGTCGCTCTCGGGTGGGGAGAAGTCCCGGCTGGCAATGGCGCGCATGCTCTTTAATCCACCGAACTTCCTGGTCCTGGATGAGCCTACGAATCACTTGGACCTCGCCACGAAAGAGATGCTGGTGGAGGCGCTGAAGGATTTCCAGGGCACTATGATCTTTGTCTCCCACGACCGCGTGTTCCTCCGCGGACTGGGATCGAGAGTGCTGGAACTGGGCGGTGAAACTGGAACCGAACGCGTTCCGCGCGTCTATCCGGGGACTTACGTGGAGTACGTTCAGGCGCTGGGGCACGAAGCCCCCGGCATTTACTCTTAATTGGCGAGCAAGGTCCAGAGCACGGGACTCTCGATGCCGTTCACCCGCAGCTTCACTTCGTCCGTCCCATCACCCTTGATCGCCGCACCGGAGCCAAGAACAAAGTTGACCTGAGCGAGCCCCACAGCGCCGGGCGTCAAACCGTTGAACAGCACCTGCTGCGCTGTACCGTTCACCAGAACCTCCACGTTGCGTACTGTTCGCGCCAGAGGATCGGACGGAGCAGCCTGCCCATCTCCCACCGGGGGATTCGTCAGACCCAGCCCATTCGCATAGATCACGCCGGTTTCTCCTAACCGCAGTGGACGTTTCGCATCAATCGCCACACCATCTCCCGAAGTGATAACGAAAATTGCCGGCGCGGATTCGAGGACAGATGCGGCAGCTATGGTGACCTCGTCTGACTGCATCCCGTTATTGTTCACCAGCACCTTCACTGGCTGGCCAGGTGTAATGGAGTAAGGAACCAGGGCAATTACTTGCGAGTCGTTCGCATAGTACATCGGCCCGGCCTTACCATTGAAGAACACCTGCGTACTGCAGAGGTTGTCCGACAGCGGAATCGATTTGGCGACTTCGTTGGAGCAAGCCGACAGAGCGCGGCCAAAGATCGACACGAAAGCCCCAGGCGCAATCGGCAGTTGATAACTGGCGGAATTGACGACACCCTGCGCGGTGATCTGCGGCGGTTGCTTCACACCAGCGCTCACCAGGGCGGCTTGCACGCTAATGGCGCCTTCGCCCACCTTCTGCTTGTTCGAGTCCAGATAGATGGGCTTCACGAACACCAGGTCCATCGGGCGCGCGGACAGCGTAATGGAACAGGGCGAGGCACTCGAGCAGCTCTGTGCCGCAGTGCTGCTTTCCAGCTTGGGACTGGCGCCGAACTGAAGTGACGCATTCTGGAAGCGCGGGTCCGACGGGGGCGACACCACTACGGTGACTGTCACGGGATTCGCGCCAGCACTTGTGTCCGGATCGAACACAGGCTGGGCCGGAACCTTCACCATGTACAGATCGCGCCGCGCATTGTTCGCAAACGAGGGGAACACAATCCAGCTTCCATCCGGCAGGGGCGATGCCGTATCCAGCAACATAAAAGTCCGGGGAGCGTGTAGAGCCATCAACCCGTTCGTCAACACCCGGCTCCGCCGTCCGGACGGATCGAAATAAAACTGGCTTACCGCCTGTCCGTACGCCGTGCCTTCCGATACACAGACCGTGGATTCATCGCCATAGTAGTTATCGCTGCAGATGCTCTTTGCCGTAACGGGCGCAGGGCAGTTTACGAAGACATCTGACCCGCCAGCCCCGCTGAAACAGGCAGCGCCGATGCAAAAGCTGTACACGTCCTTGTCCGCAATCGGCCCGGGTGAAATGTTCTTCAACTGCCGGCCGCCGCATCGCGCAAAGGGCGGAAACGTGCCCGGATGCAGGTTGTTGTTGGGCACCTTGTACACCTGCGATGCCCCGGCAACTGCCGAGACTCCGCCATGTATCTTGCCCGAGCCGATGAGCGGAAAAATGTCAGTAAACCAGTTGCCGCGGCCGGGCCCTTGCGCCAGGTAGTTCTCGTAGCTGGGATGCGTCTGGTAGCCTTCCATACCGGCTGCAGGCTCACTCAGGCCTAACCACACCCGGCTGCCGTTGAACTTGGGATTGCTCTCGATCTTGTAGGTGATCGGGCTGTTAAAGCTCTTGGGAGCGCCGGGCGTGACAATCTGAAATCCGTCCTGCCACCATTCCTGCAGGCGGTAATCACCGCGCTGCACAATGTGGCTTCCGATGAGGATGGTTTCGCGTGTAATCAACTTACCGGTAGCGTCCACGCCCGTGGGATCATGGACGAAATCCCAGTAGATGGTCGGAGCGGCGGTAACTCCCACGTAGGCGCCGCAGAATGCCCCTAATTTCACTCCCGGGTCCAAGGCCTGAGGCTGCCCGCTGGCGGTTGTCCGGTCCACAACCCATTCCGTGCTGCTGTTCTTTTGTACGATTCGCAGCGTTGCGCTTGAGCCCGTAAACACGTCACCGGCCAACACATCCATCAGTGCGGGAGTTGGTTCACCGGAGACTTGAATGGTGTACCGGCCGTTGGAAGCAGGGATCGGTGAAGCTAGCGTCACGTTGTACATCAGGTTCCCGTTGGAATCCCGTAGTAGCTGCGGATTCCACCCAATCCAATCGATCCCGGTGATGGGCTCCAGCGAGTGCACGCCGCACCATCGCGATTGAGGAGAGGCGTATGTCTTCTGCGAGGCGACAACCCAACCGGTCCCACCCGAACCAAGCGGTTGCTTATTGCCTAAATCGAACGCGGCAATCCAGCCAGCCGAATCCTGCGGTCCTGACAGGCATTTGAGAACTACGTGATGTGTGGTCAGTTGAACGATGTTACAGCCGAACTTCGTTGGATCAAAATCGACACTAAATCTCTTCATCACCGCTTCAAGAGTGAGGGGGGATGGAGTCAGGTTCGTCCACGACATATTTACGCCGAAGCCCGGCGCCGCCGGTTTATCATCCCCGGCATAGGTTCCCTTCAAAAGTGCTTGCTTGCCGTCCGCTGTGTAGCCTACGCAATAGTAAATGTTCGGGTCGGACGGATCCCAAAGCGCTTCGTTGGAGAAACACTGCGCGTTTGATCCACCCCAGCCACTTGCTACGGCTATACCCAGAAACCGGACTTCACCCGTTTCCGGCTGAATCCAGTAAATTTGGTTGGGCTTGTGGCCTGGGCCCGGGTAGGAGCAGTGGTAGCCTCCGTTCGACTTCTGCGGCGAACATGTCTTGTAAAAGCCCGCTTCCGGCATCGCCGCCTGGTCGTTGAACGTCATGCTCAGGGTGACGAATTGGATGGATACCGGCGCCCCGGCTTTGGCGGGACGGAGCATCACTCCGAACGACTTATTCAGCCGCGAACTGATATCGTAAGTCCAGAGTGCGTCACCCCAGGTATCAACGCCGGAATCCGCGCCCAGAGTTTTAACGCTCTCGGAGTTGTCCAAGATTACGGTGCGAATTTCGCCGCGGCAGGAAACGCCATCGATGGTCAGGCAGATTTCCACTGTGCGATCCAGTTCCGCCGATCCTGGAGCGGAGCCCTTCACGCTTACACGAACGGCTCCTACCGCTTGCACTTCCTCATAAAACGGAGTCAGCCCGATTCCGGGGTCGGTCAGCATCAGCCAGTCCCTGCCGGTACCCGCGTAAGTCGCCGGCTGTGCGTCATCCTTGAGGCCGCCCTGTGGATTGGTCCACGAAGCGCCCGCGGCCTTTGCGAAGAGCTGTGCAACAAATGAATCGTCTGGCACCATGCCCGGAAGGGAAACCCGCCGG
>JBDUEM010000293.1:0-9224 GCA_040002435.1 Bryobacteraceae bacterium | reverse complement strand
AGTTCTGGCGGGCTTTTTTATTGGACACATATGGATCTCGACTTCAAGAAAATGGACGGCCTGATCACCGCCGTAATTCAGGACAACGCCTCGGGGCGTGTACTGATGGTGGGTTTTATGAATGAGGAGGCTTTTCGAAGAACCGTGGAGAGCGGTTACGCCACCTTTTACAGCCGTTCGCGGAACAAGCTTTGGCTGAAGGGCGAATCGTCCGGGCACCGGCTGATTGTCAAAGACATCGCCACCGATTGCGACCAGGATGCGCTGCTCGTCAAAGTAGAAGCAGTGGGGCCGGGTGTCTGCCACAACGGATATGAGAGCTGTTTTTATCGTTCCCTGAAAGACGGCGAATGGACCGAATCTGAGAAGCAAACGTACGATCCGAACGCGGTGTACGGGGGCAGTAAGTGAAGTTGAAGCTCGGCATTCCCAAGGGCAGCCTGGAGAACGCGACCATTGACCTCTTTCGCCGTGCCGGGTTCAACATCACTACCAGCAGCCGTTCGTATTTTCCTTCCGTTGACGATCCGGATATTGAATGCATGTTGATCCGCGCACAGGAGATGGCACGTTACGTGGAAGACGGCATTCTGGACGCCGGCCTCACCGGCCTGGATTGGGTTGCCGAATCGGAAGCGGAAGTGGAGACGGTTGTCGATCTCATCTATGCCAAGCAGAGTTTCGGCAAGGTTCGCTGGGTTTTGGCTGTGCCCGAATCGTCGCCTTTCAATAGCGTGAAAGACCTGGAAGGCAAGATCATCGCGACGGAACTGGTGGCCACTACGAAGCGTTATCTTGCGAAGAACGGCGTGAAAGCCAAAGTGGAATTCAGTTGGGGCGCCACCGAAGTGAAGCCTCCGGTGCTGGCGGACGCGATCGTGGAAGTCACCGAGACGGGATCTTCCCTGCGCGCCAACAAGCTGCGTATTGTGGAGACCATCCTCGAATCGAATACGCAGTTGATCGCCAACAAGGCGTCGTACAAAGATGAATGGAAGCGCCGCAAGCTGTCTGACATAAAACTGCTGCTGGAAGGCGCCATCGCCGCGCTTGGCAAAGTTGGCCTGATGCTGAATGTGCGCAAAGAGGATCTGGCAGCTGTGCTCGGAGTTCTGCCTGCTCTGAAGAAGCCAACGATTTCGCATCTGAGCGACGAAGAATGGCTGGCCGTCAATACCATTCTGGATGAGCTGACGGTGCGCAACATCATTCCGCGCCTCAAGGAAGCCGGGGCGCAGGGCATTGTCGAATACCCGTTGAACAAGATCGTAATGTGACCCCAATGATCCGAATCTTAGAGTCGAGTGACGTAGGAAAGCTGCTGGCCAGAAAGGCCGCACGCTTCTCAGGGGCCGAGGATACGGTTAGACCCATTCTGGAAGCCGTTCGCAAGCGGGGCGATAAGGCGCTGCTCGAATACGCAAGCCAGTTTGATCAGTTCGACCGCAAGACAGTGGTCGTAGGCGCAGGCGAACTGAAGGCCGCTGAAGAAAGCTTGAGCAAGGAATTTCGCTCCGCCATCGAGGTGGCGACGCAAAACATTCGTTCGTTCGCCGAGCTGCAAATGCCGCAGGAGAAGAGCAAAGTCATCGCACCTGGGCTTCGCGTCGGTCAAATTGTCCGGCCGCTGGAGACGGTGGCAGCTTATATTCCATCCGGACGCTATCCCCTGCCCTCCACACTGATGATGACGGTGATTCCCGCCCAGGTGGCAGGCGTCCCGAATGTCTGCGCCGCCTCTCCGCGTCCGGTCAATGAAGTGCTTGGCACCGCCTCCGTACTGGGCGTGTCGCAATTCTTCCTGATGGGTGGAGCGCACGCGATTGCGGCGTTTGCATTCGGAACGAAGACCGTCCCGCGCGCAGACCGGATCGTTGGCCCGGGTAACATCTATGTGGCGGCGGCGAAGAAGTTACTTGCGGGAGAAGTTGGGATCGATTTCGTGGCCGGCCCCACGGAGATTCTCATGATTGCGGACGAGGGCAATCCGGAGTGGATTGCCGCCGACATGCTCGCGCAGGCTGAACACGACACCGAGGCTTCGGCCATCCTGCTGACCCGTTCCAAACGCCTGGCGCAAGCCGTGGCGAAAGCCATCGACAAACAACTCACTACGCTCAGCACCGCGGCAGTTGCGCGGAAGGCCATCGATCGGAATAGCGCCATCATTCTGGTGAAGTCGAAGCAGGAGGCAGTCGATCTCAGCAACCGCTTCGCGCCCGAACATTTGAGCATTCACGACGCGGCACTGCTGCCGCTCATCCAGCACGCGGGCAGCGTCTTCATTGGACCAACCAGTCCCGAGGCGGCTGGAGATTATGCATCGGGCCCGAATCACGTTCTTCCCACGACGGGCGCCGCGAGGGTTCGGGGTGGCCTATCCGTAACGGACTTCCTGAAGGTAATCTCTACACAGGAGATCAGTCCCGAGGCGTTAAAGAAGTTGACGCCCGCCATCACCACGCTGGCCCGCGCTGAAGGTTTGGAAGCTCATGCGCGTTCGGTGGAGGCTCGTTTCCGTGGCTAGGCGCCTGCGACCTCGCGAAGCCATCTTGTCCATGGCGCCTTACTCGCCGCCTAGCGGCGGCCGCACGGACAAACTCCGTCTCGATTTCAACGAGAACACCATCGGCTGTTCACCGAAGGTCACGGAATTCCTGAAGGGCCGTTTGAGCGAGAATCAGCTCGCTACCTATCCGGAGTACAGCGACGCGCGGCGTGAGTTGGCGGCGCACTTCCGCGTAGAGAACGAACAGATGTTAGTAACCAACGGCACTGACGAGGCCATTCAGGTTTTGGTGAATACTTATGTGGACGATGAGGATGAAGTCATCATCCTGCGCCCGTCTTACGCCATGTACCGCTTCTACACCGAGATTGCGGGTGGGACTATTCACGAAATTGATTACCGCGCCGGTACGCTGCAGTTTCCGCTGGAGGAGTTGCTGGAAGCCATCACGTCGTCAACCCGCGCCGTGTTGATTTCGAATCCGAACAACCCCACCGGCGCCGCGGTGAACATTGAAGGAATTGAGAGGATCCTCAGAAAAGCGTCCGGTGCAGCGGTGTTGATCGACGAAGCCTACTATGAATTCTGCGGCATCACGGCGATTCGGTACATCACCGAATTTCCAAACCTGTTCGTAAGCCGGACGTTCTCGAAAGTCTACGGCATGGCTGGCATGCGCATCGGATGCCTGTTCTCCAGCGCGACCAATATTCAATATCTGCACAAGTCGCAATCTCCGTACAGCGTGAACATGCTGGCGGCCCTCGCGGCGCGCGCAGCCGTTCAGGATACCTCTTACATCACGAAGTACGTCACCGAGGTGCTGGCCGCCCGCGAACTTGTTTACGTCGGCCTGGAGAAGCTGAAGATTCCTTACTTTGAAAGCCAGGGAAACTTTGTATTGATGCAATTGGGCGCCAAGGCCTCTCACGTTCGGGATGGCATGCGAGATCGCGGAATGCTGGTGCGCGATCGAGGACATGAGATTCCGGGAACCGTGCGGGTCACGGTAGGCACACGCGATCAGATGCGAACATTCCTCGCGGCATTGGAACAGCTCTGGGTATGACCAACGACATGATCGTGTTCGACATGGATGGCGTGCTGGTGGACGTCACCGATTCCTACCGTGAGACCATCTGCCAGACGGTACATC
Organism: Bryobacteraceae bacterium; assembly: GCA_040002435.1. Classification (GTDB taxonomy): domain Bacteria; phylum Acidobacteriota; class Terriglobia; order Bryobacterales; family Bryobacteraceae; genus JANXXV01. The sequence goes on along the minus strand of JBDUEM010000293.1, from coordinate 5,559 downwards.
ACTTCACCGGCCGGCAGATCACCAAGGAATTGATTCAGGACTACAAGAACTCCGGAGGGTGGAATAACGATTGGGCCCTGTCGCAGAAGATCATCGGCGACCTGGGCACCGCTCTCGACTATCAGACAGTGGTTGATTACTTCCAATCGATTTTCTTCGGAAATGGATCCGGTGGCTTGATTCTCCGCGAGAAGTGGATAGCGCGGGAAGGGCTCCTCGAGACATTGAACCGGCGATTCGGTTTCGGTATCTTTACGGGCCGGTTGCGCGCGGAAGCGGACGTGACGCTGCAGCGCTTCGTACCCGGGATGAAGTTTGAAATGATCGTCGCCGACGACGATGTCGCCAATCCGAAGCCTGCCCCGGATGGACTGCTCATGGTCGCGGCGCGGTTTCCCGGCCGGAAGATCTGGTACGTAGGCGACACCGTGGACGATGCGCGCAGCGCCAGGAGCGCGCAGGTTTCCTTCATCGGCATTGCGGGCAGCGAGAATCCCCGGCGCGCGGAAGTGGTCCGGCTCCTGCAAGAGGAGAACGCCGTGGCTGTGCTGGAAAGCATCAACGAACTGGAGACTGTTTTATGAGAACCGCGACCATCGAGCGCATCACGAAGGAGACGCAGATTTCCGGCACTTTGGAAATTGACGGCCAGGGGATTTACGATGTCTCCACCGGCATTCGATTCTTCGATCACATGCTGGAACTATTCACCAAACACGGTGGATTCAATCTCACGATAAAGGCAGCCGGCGATCTCGATGTGGACCAGCATCACACGGTAGAGGATGTAGGCATCGTTCTGGGCCAACTGTTTTCACAGGCTCTTGGCGAGCGGCGCGGAATCAACCGTGCGGGTTACTTCGTACTGCCCATGGATGAGACGTTGGCGGTGGTTGCCGTCGATCTCGGCGGCCGCTCCGCGCTGGTGTACAAGGATCTGGTTCGCGTGCGCCTGGTGGGAGATTTGCAAACCGAGCTGGTAGAGGATTTCTTCAGCGGCTTCGTGCAGCATGCGGCGGCCAACCTGCACGCGAAGGTTCTTTATGGACGGTCGAATCATCATAAGATCGAGGCGATTTTCAAGTGTTTCGCGCGTGCCATGCGCTATGCCTGCTCTACGGATGAACGCTTGCGCGATCAGCTACCGTCCACCAAAGGACTTCTATGATTGCGATTCTCGACTACGGCGCGGGTAATTTGCGGTCGGTTCAGAACACGCTGGATGAAATCGGCGCGACGTATGAGCTGGTTCATGACGCCGAAGGACTGCGGAGGGCATCGAAGATTGTGCTTCCGGGCGTAGGCCATTTCGGCCAGATGATGCGGGCGCTGGATGAGATGGATGTTCGTCAGGCGCTGCTGGATGGGATTGCTGCGAAGACTCCATTCCTTGGAATCTGCCTTGGCTTGCAGGCGTTATTCGAGAAAAGCGACGAAGCGCCGGAACAAGAAGGGCTCGGCGTGTTTGAGGGTACGGTGCAGCGTTTTCCCGTGGATGCGCGGGTTCCACACATGGGCTGGAACACTCTCGATTCCGTAAAGCCGGCGCGGCTTTTGACGGGGCTCGGTACCCATCCGCATGTGTACTTCGCTCACAGCTACTATGTGCCGCTGACGCCGCAGACGGCCGCATCCTGTACTTATACGCATCCCTATACTGCCCTGCTCGAGGATGGGAATGTCTTCGGTGTGCAGTTTCACCCCGAGAAGTCCGGTCCTATCGGACTGCAGATTGTCCGGAACTTTGTGGAGTTGATCTGATGTCTTCAAGCAAGGGACGGCGGTCCCCCTGGACCGCGGCCGGCGCCCTCGCCGGCCTTTTCGGGAGCACTGGGAAGCCGGACCAGGGGTCCGGCGCGGACGGAGGCGTCCGCCGTCCAGGAAAAATCGTATGTTAGCCAAGCGAATCATTCCCTGTCTCGATGTCACCGCCGGCCGCGTTGTGAAAGGCATCAACTTTGTGAACCTCCGTGATGCCGGCGATCCCGTCGAACTTGCCGACCGCTACAACCAGCAGAGTGCCGATGAATTGGTCTTCCTCGACATCACAGCTTCCAGCGATCAGCGTGACACCATGGCTGATGTAGTTGCCCGCACGGCGCGGAAAGTATTTATCCCGCTCACAGTCGGCGGAGGCATCCGGTCCATCGGCGATGCACGCCGGATCCTTATGTCCGGCGCCGACAAGGTGAGCATCAATACGGCTGCCGTGCGCCGGCCCGAACTGATTACGGAGCTGAGCCAGGAATTTGGAGCCCAGGCCGTTGTCTTGGCCATCGATGCCCGGCGGCGGTCATCGGGCGGCTGGAATGTGTATACCCGCGGCGGACGCGACGATGAAGGCATTGACGCCATCGAGTGGGCAGCGCGCGGCGAAGCGATGGGGGCGGGCGAGATTCTGCTGACGTCCATGGATACGGATGGCGTCCAGACAGGGTTCGATTGTCCACTCACGCGAGCCGTCTCGCGCGCCACACACATTCCGGTGATCGCCTCGGGCGGCGCCGGGAAGCCGGAAGACTTCCTCGAAGTCCTGACCGAGGGCGAAGCCGACGCCGCGCTTGCCGCCTCTATCTTCCACTACGGGTCGTACACGGTAGACGACCTGAAGCAATTCCTCGACGCCCACGGGATTCCCACCAGGAGAGTGCAGTCATGATTGTGCCTTGCATCGATTTGATGGACGGCAAAGTGGTTCAGTTGGTGCAGGGCCGCGAGAAGGCGCTGGAGGGCGGCAGCCCGCAGGAGATGCTGGATCAATTTGCCGCGTTCCCCCAGATACAGGTCATCGATCTGGATGCCGCCATCGGCAACGGAGCCAATAGTGAACTGGTAGAGTTCCTCGCCGGCCGCGCCACCACGCGCGTGGGCGGAGGCGTCAGAACCGCTGAAAGAGCCGCGGAATTGGTGAAGCTGGGTGTCGGCCGGGTCATTGTGGGAACGGCCGCCTTCGACCCGCATGGCCCCAATTACGTGTTCCTGGAGGAGCTGACAAGCGCCGTGCCAAAAGAGCGGATCCTCATCGCTCTGGACTCAAAGGAAGGAAAGATCGTAGTGAAGGGCTGGCGCGAAGCAACTACGTTTACCGCTGAGGAAGTGATTGAGCAGATGGAACCCTACTGCGGAGGCTTTCTCTGTACCTATGTGGATAAGGAGGGGATGATGCAGGGAACCGACCTGGACTGGTTTCGCCGCCTCCGCGCCGCCACAGGCCACGAAATCACCGCAGCCGGCGGTATCACCACGCTGGAAGATATCGAAGCGCTGGACGAGATTCGCGTGGATGCGGCCCTGGGAATGGCGATCTATACGGGCCGTTTGAACCTGGCGGATCTCGCCCGCTGGCAGCAGGCTAGGTAAAGCGATCCAGATAATTCTTCGCTGACTGGATGCCTTCGTACTCGGTCAGGCGGTCGCCGTCGTACTCGATGCCGACCCAGTTCCGATAGCCGGAATCGAGCACGCATTTCATCAGACGGTCCATATCCATGGACGTCTCCCTGCCGTCCTTGAAGTCGACGCACTTGAAGGTTACCGCCTTGGCGTAGGGCATCAGCTTGGCGATGGCGTCGTAGCGGTCGGCGTCTTTGGGGAAGTTGCCGAAATCCGGCAGCAGTCCGAAATTCGGCAGCTTCACCGCTTTCACAATGCGTGCCATGGCGGCCGGATCGGACGACACTCCGCCGTGGTTCTCTACTACTATATTGACCTTTCGCGGCGCTGCATACTCGGCGAGCTTCCGAAAGCTCTCCGCTGAATAGTTCACAACCGCGTCCACTTCGGCCGGTGTTTTGGGCTCTTTCTCCGCGCTCAAGTTTGCACGAATGGCCTGTGCGCCGAGTTCGGCCGCCACGTCCACCCACTTATAGTGGCTGGCGGCGGCCTGCAGCCGTCGCTCCTTTACCGAGTGCGCCATCAACCCTTCGCCGTCACACATGATCAGAACAGCCTTGGTAGCCGTTGAGGCCATTGCGCGCCTCACTCGCTGCACGTAGTCGGCGGTGGGCGCTTCCCACAGAAAATTTACGAACTCCAGCCCTTCGATCCCAAACTGTTCGCGAGCCACGCGAGGGAAGTCCAGGTTCGAAAGCAGCCGGCGGCCCATTGCTTTGTGCAACGACCATTGGCCGAGCGAGATGCGGATTCTGCGGGTATCGCTTACGGCGCGGCTCTGCAAGGGAAGCGCCCCTAGAAGGGGAAGGCCGAGAACGGATCGCCGGTTCATTCTGAGCGCCTCAGGTCGACATGATAGATCTGGGTCATGTGCTGCCAATCTCCATCCTCTTTCATTGGACGGACAAAGTCCTGCCACTCGCGGTCCACGGGATCATCGGCGAGGGCTGCGTCCAGAACCTCATGGTTCTGCGCCTCGGTGATAAGCACTAAGTCTACGCCATGCAAAAATACGGAGCAATTGAGCATACCGAGTTCACTGTAGCGGGCCAGAACCCGCTGCGGCACGTTGCGGTGCGCCTCCAGGTACTGCTCGCGGCACTCCGGTCTGAGGCGTGTGATTGAGACTCTTCGTTCCATGTTCAGGGCACCAGTTCGCGCAAGTCGGAGATCCAGTAGTCCGGCTCGAAACGAGCCATGGCTTCGAGATTGCCGTAGCCGTATTTTACTCCGCAGATTTTGACCCCGGCGCGTCTGCCCGCGTCCATGTCCGGAGCCGCATCACCGACCAGCAGACAATCTTCGGCGCGCACGCCAAGTTTCTCCAGGGACTTGTATATGACGTCCGGCTGCGGTTTGCAGGGAAAGCCATCGGTGCCTTGCACGTGATCGAAGTAGGGGAGGAGCCCAAACGTTTCGAGCACGATGCGCGTCGTCGGGGTGCCCTTGGTGGTTGCCGTGGACTTCCGCCCCCCGAGGCGTGCCAGAGCTTCTGGAACGCCAGGATACAGGCGCGTGGCAGTGTGGTTGCGCGCCGGATAAACAGCGCGGTACTCCACTACGAGGGTTTCGATTTCTTCGGGGGATTTCTCAGGAAACAGATCCTGAAAGAGGTCAATCAGGTGATAGCCGATGTACCGGCGCAGGAAGGAGTCTTCGACAGCTTTTTGGGAAGTACCGGCCAGCACCGTCTGGATGGCTCCGCAGATATCGGCTGCGGAGTCAACCAGGGTGCCGTCCACATCAAACAGGTAAACCGGAAACGCCGGAATCACGCAGGAAGAGGAGGTTGTCCTTCCGTCAGACCCGGCATGCGGACGCCGCCGTCGGAGCGGAGGATCTGCTGCGGCTTCGGATCTTCCGAGTTCCGCGGCGTGTCCACCGGCTTCAACGTACCGCCATCAATCAGGATTTTCACTTCAGCGCCATCCAGAACTTCCCGCTCGAGCAGTGCCAGAGCAATCCGTTCCAGTGCTTCCGCGCGTTCCTCGATCAGGACCTTCGCCCGAGCGTAGCCACTCTGTACCAGCTTGTGCACCTGCTCATCAATGCGAATCGCGGTGGATTCACTGTAATCGCGGTGCTGCGCGATTTCGCGGCCGAGGAAGATCTGCTCTTCCTTCTTGCCGAAGCTCATGGGGCCCAGTTCGCTCATGCCCCATTCGC
>JBDUEM010000292.1:0-9242 GCA_040002435.1 Bryobacteraceae bacterium | reverse complement strand
CAAATTTTCGCGCTTCATCGAATCGCGGCGAGATCTCAAACTTACCCGTCCGGTCGATATAGCCCCACCGGCCCCGCCACAATACCATCGCCAAACCCTCTGAGAAATCGCCGCAGTCATCGTAAAGCGGCGTAATCGTGTAGCGGTCGTAGGCGTCGATGTATCCCCACTTCATACTGAAAACAACCGCGGCAAGCCCTTCGGAAAAGTTCCGCGCGTTCGAATAGTGCGGAAGGATAATGTATTCGCCCTGCCAGTTGATGAATCCATGACGGCCGCATTCCGACACATGCGCCAGCCCCTCTGAGAACTGGTCCGCGGATTCAAAGCGCGGACGGATCATCAGCTTCCCTTCCCGATCCACATAACCCCAGGCGCTGCCGAAATCGCACGCGAACAAGTCCGGCGAAACCCGCGCTGCCGGTTGTTGCGGCGCGGTCCAAGAATCGGATGCCACCTTCGGCACGGCGCCCCGCAGCCGGTCATAGGCCAGGTTGATCGATTTCAGCTTCTGCTCCGCCTTTTCGCGAAGGCGCGGAGACTCGTTCTGATAGCGGTCCGGATGCCACACCTTTACCAAGTCAAGATAGGCCGCTTTTATCTCTTCCGCGGTCGCACCCGGTTCCAGTTCCAGCGTGCCATAGAGCTTTGCCAGTTCGTCCATCTATAACGGGATATTGCCGTGCTTCTTCCGCGGCATCGTATCAACTTTATTTTCGAGCATACGCAAAGCCTTTATAACTTTTGGCCGCGTCTCATGCGGCTCAATCACATCGTCGATATATCCGCGCTCGGCGGCGATGAACGGATTCGCGAAACGCTCGCGGAATTCGGCGGTCTTCTGCTGCCGCGCGGCAGCCTGATCTTCCGCTGCGGCAATCTCGCGGCGATAGACGATATTCACGGCGCCCTCCGCACCCATCACCGCAATCTCCGCGGTGGGATAGGCGAAGTTGATGTCCGTCCGCAGGTGCTTGGAGCCCATCACGCAGTAGGCGCCGCCATAGGCCTTCCGCGTGATGATGGTAATCTTCGGCACAGTAGCCTCGGCGTACGCGTACAACAGTTTCGCGCCATGGCGAATGATCCCGCCGAACTCCTGGTCCACTCCGGGCAGAAATCCGGGGACGTCTTCGAATGTCAGAATCGGAATATTGAACGCATCGCAGAACCGCACAAAGCGCGCCGCCTTTACTGACGAATTGATATCCAGACATCCAGCCAGAAACGCGGGCTGATTGGCGACGATGCCAATGGAGCGCCCATCCATCCTTGCAAAGCCGATAACGATATTTCGCGCGAAGTGCTCCTGCACCTCGAAGAAATACCCATCGTCCACCACGCGGTGAATCACGTCCTTGATGTCATACGGCAGGTTCGATTCCGCCGGCACCAGCGTATCCAACGCTTTGTCTTCGCGATCGGCGGGATCGGCCGAGGCGCGCCGCGGCACGTCGTCGCGATTATTCTGCGGCAGAAACTCCAGCAACTCCCGCACGCTGCGCAAACAGTCCGCATCGTCCTGCGCCAGAAAGTGCGCCACGCCGCTTTCCGAATTGTGCGTCAGCCCGCCGCCCAGTTTCTCCTTCGTGACATCCTCATGCGTCACCGTCTTAATGACGTCAGGACCTGTAACGAACATGTGGCTGGTGCGGTCCACCATGAAAATAAAATCGGTCATCGCCGGGGAATAAACAGCCCCGCCCGCGCAAGGTCCCATGATGGCCGATATCTGAGGAATGACGCCGCTCGACAGGGTATTGCGCAGGAAAATATCCGCGTACCCGGCCAGAGACACGACGCCTTCCTGAATGCGCGCCCCGCCGGAATCGTTCAGGCCGATCAGCGGAGCGCCGGTCTTCAGCGCCATGTCCATCACCTTACAGATCTTCAGGGCGTTCGTTTCGGACAGCGAGCCGCCGAACACCGTGAAGTCCTGCGCGAAAACGAATACCTGCCGGCCGTGAATCAGCCCGTATCCGGTGATGAAACCGTCCCCATCGATCACCTGATCGTCCATGCCGAAATCGCGGCAGCGGTGGCGCACCAGCTTATCCAGTTCCTCGAAGGTGCCTTCGTCCAGCAGAAACTCCACTCTTTCACGCGCGGAGAGCTTCCCTTCCTTGTGCTGCCGTTCGCGGCGTTCCTTTCCGCCGCCTTCCTCTGCAGCGGCGTGACGGCGGCGCAGTTCTTCGAGTCGAGAATTCATCATCAGGAATCAGTATGACTCAACGGCCGCGGACGTAGACTTCAATCCACTGGCCTCGCCGGGTGTACCGCGCGGCAGAGGTCAATCCCAGACGATCCATGATTTCTCCGGACGTGATCTGTTTGTCGTAGGAGTAATAGCGCTCCAGGAACCTGGCGACGGCCGGAATTCGCAGCACACTCACAGCCGGTTCCCATGTGCGGGAATAGACCACCAGTACCCGAAGATCGTGCAAGCCGGCGACGGTCTGGAAATGGAAGTCCTCGATGCCCTTCGCCGCAATCGGACGGCTGACGTAGCCGAACTCGGGCCGCCGCAGTGCGTCGGTAAAGGGCCAGACGCTCACCACGGTTTCGTTCGGATAAATGGATTCGAGAAAGCCAGCGGCATCCTTTTGGAGCGCGACAAAATCGACCATCGCGAGGTTATTTTCCAATGGGAACGGCCAGGGCGGGTTCCAGAAAAGGCCGCCAATTAATCCGGCGGTCATTACGACCTGCGAGGCCCGTCGCCAGGACAGGGACAATGCAGACCACGCCGCACCGACCGCAATATAGAAAAGTGGAATCACCGGCAGCAAATACCGTTCGAGCGTCGCGCCACCCAGCACGCTCACGGTCAATACGTGGCCCACAAACAGCGCGCCGCAAACTGCCCACGCGCGACTGCGAAACATCCCGGTCCGCTTCCATGCGAATACCAGCGCCGCGCTGCCAACCCAGTGAAAATTGTCGATGAAGAGGTAGTAAAAGCGGCGGACCAGGGCCATGGACAGGCGCACCGGATGGAGCGGGTAGAACAGATTGTAGCTTACGAAATCGCTGTTACCGAGCGCGTTCCCGGTGCCATGGCGCAGATACACAAGCCAGGCGCCGAGGGCGAGAAAGGGAGCTATAAACCAGACCGTCTCGCGGCGGCGCCCTTCGCTCCACAACCAGGCGCCGAATAATAGCGGCGCCACCGCACCGGTCTCTTTCGTCATCACTAACGCCACGCAGGCCAGCGCACAATCGCGCGTCCGATCCTGCAGGAACAGCAACAAAGCAAGGGTCGTGAACAGCATCGCCGGCATATCAAGCTGCGCCATCATCGCCTGCGTATAGAAGAGCGGGGAGGCAAGCAGCAGGACCACCGCCGCAAAGGCAGGCGCACCTTTCAGCGGGCGGCAGATCTGAATCGCCAGCAGGAACACCGCCAGGGTCGTCGCGGTCGCCAGCAGCAGCATTGCTACCCGTGTTGCCTCAATGGAATAGCCGGCCAGGCGCCAAACCAGCGCCAGATAGGCCATCACGGCAGGCGGGTGAACGTTCGGCGTGGTGGAGTGCGGAATCCAGGCGCCGCCGTTCAGAATATCGAGCGCGGCCGGAATGTATTGCCCCAATTCATCCCAGAAATAGGGGAGGTGCAGAAACGGCAGATGCGCACCGAAAATGACCGCGCCGAATCCTAAAGCGAACAGCAGATAAGAGCCCAGCCGCGGTTGACGCTGAGGCATCAGGCCCGGCTCTTACTGGATGGAGCCGCCCGGTGTCTGCGGCTCAAGCCGAATCTCGCCAAAGGTCGATTCGTACTGCGAAATGTTCTGTTGTAACACGTTCAACAGAGCCTTGGCCTGCTGCGGACTGAAGTAAATTCCCTGAAAATTCTGGATGGAAACCGCCTCAGGCGATGTCTGGCTCAGCGTACCGAACAGCAGAAAGAAGTCCCACAGATTGGCGCGGATTTGCACGCTGTTGGCATAGTTTTCGCGGTATTCCGCCGTGTTGACCAGATGGATTTTCGGTTGATTGAGGGGATCGTTCATGGGTTTCCATGGCATCGCTGCCTGGGGAGGATTAGTAGGTTCGGACGACACTCGAACCCGGACCTCATGATAGCACACGGAGCGAACCAATATCGGCCCGGCATTGCGGAGGGAGGTGCGCCAGGTCCCTTCTCCCTTGGGCGAACAAAAGGCGAACAAAATGGTAGACTCTTCTAGTGGAGCCAGACGAGCCGCCTTTAACCGAGAACGAACTACGAAGCCTGAAACGCAACCTGTCGATGCTGAGCACCTACAGCGTCCAGGAGATGTACCGCGAAGCGCACAAGCGATGCCGGATGGATGGCGACCGGCTGCCAAGCCCCAAAGCAATCCAGCAACTGGTAACTGCCTGGAAGCAGCTGTGGTCGTGGCGCAAGCACTAACCTCGCCCAGTGCAGCTTCCTGACGATTACTGTAATTGCCCGGCGCGGCCGCGGTCGAGTGCCTCGCGAATTCGATTGCCCAATTCTTCTGACGTGAACGGCTTCTGCATATATACGGCCTTATCCAGCGCAGCCGGGTCGAGAAAAGTGCTGTCGGCATAGCCTGACATGAATACCACCGCGATCCCTGGATGCAAAGCGCGAATGCGTTTAGCGACTTCGGATCCTCTCATTTCCGGCATAAGCACGTCGCTGAGAAGCACATCTATGGGCGCCTGACACTCGCCGGCGAGCCGAATCGCTTCTCGTGGCGTGGCTGCCTGCAGCACAGAGTAACCCCGCCGCTTCAACATTGTTTCGACAAGCTTCCGCACCGCCTCCTCGTCCTCCACCAACAGTACCGTCTCGCCGCTGGACGTCGATGGCGCCACTGCGTCGGTGGGTGTGTCAAGTTCCTCCACCGCCAACGAGCGGGGGAAATACAATCGAAATGTCGCCCCGAGTCCGGGCTCGCTCTCCACCAGGACAGAGCCTCCGCTCTGCGTGACCACTCCGTATACAATCGCCAGGCCCAAGCCAGTGCCTTTCCCCTCTTCCTTGGTGGTAAAGAAGGGTTCAAAAAGTCGCGCTTTCGTGACTTCGTCCATGCCTGTACCGGTATCGCTCACGCTCAGCACCACGTAGTCGCCGGCCGGAATTTCCCCGTAAGCCGGTTGATTCTCCAGAATCGAAACATTTCCCGTCTCAATGGCCAGCCGCCCGCCATTTGGCATGGCATCGCGCGCATTCACGGCAAGGTTCATGATGATCTGATCTACTTGAGTGCGGTCTGCCCTGATTGTCCCCAGTTCAGAAGCGAGACTCAATTCCAATTGAATGTCTTCTCCAATCAAGCGGATTAGCAGTTTGCTGATGGTATCGACCACTGTATTCAGGTTCAGCAGCCTCGGCTGGTTTACTTGCCGCCGGCTGAAAGCCAGCAACTGCCGTGTCAGGTCCGCCGCTCTTGTGGTGGCTCCTTTCACTTCCCGTAAATGCGCCACAAGCGGCGGGTTATCCTGCAACTGGTCGAGCGCCATTTCGCTGTAGCCGCTAATTGCCATCAGCAAGTTGTTGAAATCATGTGCTACGCCACCCGCCAGGCGTCCGATAGCCTCCATCTTTTGCGATTCACGCGCGCGTCCTTCCGCCAGTTTCTCGTCTTCAATATCAGTGGCAATCCCTAACCACTTAACAATCTGTCCGCGTTCATCGCGCACCGGATTCGCCCGGGCGCGGAACCACCGATAGGCACCATCGTGGCGCTTTAAGCGAATTTCCATCTCAAAGGGAATGCCCGACTCGAGGGATACCATCTTCGCTCTCTGCGCGCCCTCGTAATCATCCGGATGAAGGATCGCGGCGCGATCAACACTTCGCGTGAACGCCCCCGTATATTCCTGCCACCGCCGATTCACATATTCCACGCGCCCGTTCGGCAAGCCCATGAAGATGATAGCTGGCAACGCCTCGGCAAGCAGGCAGTAGCGGGCTTCACTCTCACGCAGCTCTTCCTCCGCCTTTTTACGGCTGGTAATGTCAACATTCACCCCAATCAGCCGCAGCGGCTGACCGGAGTCATCCTTAAAAAGCCAACCTCGCCCGAACAGCCAATGCTGCGTTCCGTCGGGCCAAACGACACGCCATTCCCCTTCAAAGCCGCCTGCCTCGATTGCCATTTGTACACTACGGCTGGCGGCTTCCCGGTCTTCGGGATACACCAACTGTTCCCAGTGCTGTTGCGTACCCGCAAACCCTCCGGGAGGGAGGCCGTATAGCCTTTCCAATTCCGGCGTCCATCGGTTCACGCCCGTTTGGACATCCCACTCGAATGTACCGACTAGTGCCGCCTGCTGCGCCAGTTGGAGCCGTTCTTCTCTATCGCGGAGCGCCTCTTGGGTTCGGTACTGCTCGGTGACATCGGTATTGGTGCCAAACCAGCGGACGAGCTTACCGTCGGAGTTCCTGAGAGGCATCACCCGCGTTAGGAAGGTACGGTATTCGCCATCATTCCGTCGCAGCGGAAACACCATTTCAACCGGTTCCCCAGCCGCAATCGCAGCCTTCCACTGCGCCAATACGAGGGGGAGCTCGGTAGGATCATGAACTTGTTGCCAGCCCCAGCCTTCCATTTGCTCCGGGGTGAGCCCGGTGTACGAATACCACCGTTCGTTGTACCAGAAGATCCCGCCGTCGGCATTCGCCATCCAACAGAGTTGAGGAATGGTGTTGGCCAGCGTTCGAAACTGCGCTTCACTCTCGCGAAGGGCCTCCTCCATCCGTCGACGCTCAGTAATGTCGTGGGCGATGCTCAAGAGACCTTCCACATGACCGGCGGCGGCCCGCATCGGCACCGCGTGAGTCTCTAGCCAGCGGCGCCTTCCTCGCATACCCCGAATTTCAACCTCAATGCTCCCGCTTTCCCCGTTCATGATTTTTTGATGGAATTGCAGAAAGGGGTCCCGGAATTCGGGAAGCAGATAATCCAACAGGGAAAGCTTCTGCGCCTCGGCCAACGATTCCACCTCCAGCAGGTTCAGACCCGCGGGGTTCATCTCCACAAGGCGGCCTTGGCTATCCACAATTTTCAAGCAACCCGGCTCGGTTTCGATAATAGCGGCGAGGCGATTATTCGAGCGTTCTGCCGTTCGCCGGCTTCGAATCCATCCGTGAACGATAATGCCGCCAAGAATTAGTTCAGCGCTGATCATGATTCGATTGATCAACACAGTCGACCCGGGAACGTTAGTATGTGCGGAAGATCCGAAGTATGCACCCAACAAGGTCAAAGCGGCACAGATTCCCGTGATGCTCCAAAGCCATCGAAATGAATTGGTCCAGGCGCACGCTGCAATCCCCAGCCCATAAAAAAGCCCCATATCGATGTCGGCGGGAGTAGAAAGATCAACGGCCAAAATGATCACCGTCATACCGCAAACAATGATCAGTTGCTGTCGCTGTCTTTGCCTCTTAAATCGCGCGGATTCTTGACTACTAGACTCAAGAATCGTGGAGGGGAGAGTTGACATCTTTTCCCTTTGCCGCCGCCTTATCGCTCTTTAGGATCAGTGAATACTTCCAATTGTAATCATTTCCATACACGGGAGCCTGACATGGCGAATAGAATCTCAAAAAAGTTTCCTCCCCGCTCGAATCGAGTCCATGACCCGCAGGCTCAATCAGGGCTGCAGCGCTCTGGGAAAGAAGTTCTTTGGTTCAGTCTCTGGCCCGCCTGCGTTCAGGCAGAACCTCAAAGAGAGGGATTCTCGTCAGGCAGGATCACAGCAAGCGGTCAGGCATCCGGTTGGCTTCCAACAGCGTCACCAACGGCACAATTCCAATGTTCGATGATTTTGCGAATGTCGCTCGTGGCTTGTCCCACCAGTGGCGGGTTCACCAGCAGTGCAATATTGACGTCACCGATCAACAATCCGATCTTGTCCAGGAGCAAGGGGTTTGAGCTGCCGATCAGTTTCCGTGCGGCGCCATTCGAAAAGTAATCCTCTTTCAGAATATCGATGAGGTATTTCGCATAGTCGACCTCATGCGCCAGGATGAACTTCAGTAAGTCGTCAAGCAAGAGCGAGAGGCTAGCTGCTTCAGCCTTCATTTGAGATGCCGCCACTCAAAAACCGCCGTCACTGCACAAGCGCCAGATAACTTTCGGAACCAAAGAACGTCAGATCTGACAGCTTCGTTATTTTTCACCATTCTTCCGACTCACACCACTTCGGCGTTACGACGAGACAAGAAGGAGATAAGTATTGGATCTAAAGGGAGGTAGGGTGGCGGGGACGACGGGGCTCGAACCCGCGACCTCCGACGTGACAGGCCGGCGCTCTAACCAACTGAGCTACGTCCCCTTGCTTGCTGACGTACTTCGTCATGTTAACACATCGCTTGGAAATTTTGCCACATTCACGCAAAGCGGAACAAAATCTTCCTGACAGTGTACGCTGCACAACAAATCATTCTGTACGCTGCGTAACAATCTGCATCGATACTCCTCTAACCGGCGGACCGAGAGCTAAGGTACATACCTTAGCTCTTCTGGTGTCCTGTTTATCCGATCCTCTGAAGGAGTTATCATGACAACGCTCAAGACTGAGCTCTTGGAGCAGTACATTTCTGCGAAATCACGCCGCCAGTTCCTCTCAGTAGCCGCCAAGGCTGCAGGAGCTGGAGCGGCTGCCTCAGTGGCCATTGCACAGACTACCGGCACTGGCACCACGACCACCAGTACCGCTGCCGACTTGACGATCTTGAACTACGCGCTCACGTTGGAGTTCCTGGAGGCCACCTTTTATACGCAGTACCTTGGGGCCGGGTCACCTCCCAGTGGCTCCACCTCGCTAACCGGCCTAACCGGCACCGTCACGGGCAATCCCAAGGCGTACACCGCGGCCGACCTGACTGGCTCGGGGGGCTTCGCGGGCTTCCCGACGCAGTTCGGAACAGGACTATTCGCTCTTTTGCAGCAGATTCGCGATCACGAAATAGCCCATGTCGCCGCGCTGCTGCAAGCGATCCGCGGCTTGGGCGGAAATCCTGTTGCACCGTGCGCGTACACGTTTCCAGTTACGAGCTTCGCCGAATTTCTTAAGGTGGCCCAGACACTGGAAAACGCCGGCGTGGCGGCCTACGATGGCGCCATTAATATGTTGACTAACCCGCTGCTGATACAGACCGGTGCAACCATCGCGACGGTCGAAGCGCGGCATGCTTCGTTCTTGAATCTGATCGCTGGCGGAGGATTAACTTCGGGTAACTTTACGGGAACTGGCACTGGCACGGGGACCGGAACAGG
>JBDUEM010000291.1:0-9306 GCA_040002435.1 Bryobacteraceae bacterium | reverse complement strand
CTACAGCATGCTGGAAGAGCTGAATACCAAGCCGCGCACCACCTATCTTGCAAAGCTGCGCAATCCAAACGAAGAGCTAGCGGAGAAGCACAATGGCTGATCTCGCCACCCGGCAAGACCCACATATCCGGCCGAGACTGGTCGAGGGAGGCCCCTCCCTTGGTCAACTCACCGAAACCGTCAGTAAGATTGTTGAGTCGCGCACGAAAAATTCTTGGTACATCGCCCTCGCGGTGACCAGCAGCATCACGGGAATCCTCGGCCTGATGCTGGCCTACCTGGTTTCCCACGGCATCGGCGTCTGGGGAAATAACCAACCCGTCGGTTGGGCGTGGGACATCACTAACTTCGTGTTCTGGATCGGTATCGGTCACGCCGGCACCCTCATTTCGGCCATTCTGTTCCTGTTCCGCCAGAAGTGGAGAACCTCCATCAACCGCTTCGCCGAAGCCATGACGCTGTTTGCTGTGGCTTGCGCCGGCATTTTCCCGCTCTTCCACACCGGCCGGCCATGGCGCGCCTACTGGCTGTTCCCGATTCCCAACACCGACCTGTACATGTGGCCGAATTTCCGCAGCCCGCTGGTTTGGGACGTGTTCGCCGTCAGTACATATGCCACGGTATCGGCGTTGTTCTGGTACGTCGGCCTCGTTCCCGATCTGGCCACACTGCGCGACCGGGCGAAGAATGTCAGTAAGTACGTGTACGGCGCGCTAAGCCTCGGCTGGCGCGGTTCGGCCCGCCACTGGCGCAACTACGAAGCGGCTTACATGATTCTGGCCGGCCTCTCGACGCCGCTGGTGCTTTCCGTACACACCATCGTCAGCTTCGACTTTGCGGCGTCCATCATCCCCGGCTGGCACACCACCATCTTCCCGCCGTACTTCGTCGCCGGAGCCATCTTCTCCGGATTCGCCATGGTGGTCACATTGATGGTCATCGCGCGATGGGTCTTCGCCGTCGAGCACCTGGTGACCATAAAGCACCTGGAGAACATGTGCAAAATCATGCTCGCCACAGGTACCGTCGTAGGATACGCCTACGCCACCGAGTTCTTCATCGCCTGGTACAGCGGAAATCCGTACGAGCGCTTCGTATTCATCAACCGCGCCTTCGGCCCCTACTGGTGGGCCTACTGGAGCATGGTTTCCTGCAACGTCATCTCACCCCAGTTCTTCTGGTTTAAGAAGCTGCGGACCAGCATTCCGTTCATGTTCTTTATCTCGATTGTGGTGAACATCGGAATGTGGTTTGAGCGGTTCGTGATTATCGTTACGTCACTGCACCGGGACTTCCTGCCCTCCTCCTGGGGCTATTTCCGGCCGACCGCGGTGGACATGCTGACGTTTTTCGGAACCTTCGGCCTTTTCCTGACGCTGTTCCTGTTGTTTGTTCGATTCCTTCCGATGATCGCAATCTCGGAAGTGAAGGGCATGGTGGCGACCGAGGCAATGCACGACGCTCATCACGCCGAGGCGGTGAAGCAATAATGTCGACAGACAAAGCAATCTATGGCGTTGTAGCAGAGTTCGATGTGCCGGAGAAACTGGTGGCAGCCGGCCGGAAGATTCACCACGACCACGGCTATACCAAGCTGGACGCACTTTCTCCGTTTCCCGTCCATGGAATCGACGATGCAATCGGTATCCCGCGTTCCATCCTCGGCTACATGGTGTTCTGCACCGGGGCCGTCGGCTTCCTGGGCGCCATCGCACTCATCTACTACGCGGGCGCAATTTCCTACCGCCTGGTTATCGGCGGCAAGCCGTTTTTTGCCTTTGAGCCGTCCATCCCGATCATCTTTGAATGCACCGTCCTGCTCAGCGCGTTCATGGCGGTCTTCGGAATGTTCGGTTTGAATAAGCTGCCGCAGTTCTACCATCCGACGATGAATTACGCCGGGTTTCCGGGCGTCACCAACGACCGCTTCTTGCTCGTGGTCCAGGCGACCGATCCCAAATTCGACATTGTAGACACGCAGCGGCTGCTCGAGTCGCTGGGCGCCAAGAAGACCGAGCTGGTCGAGGCATAGTTGAGGCATAGAGGATGAATCACTGGAAAACATCGTTACTGGCTCTGGCCGCGGTCGCCCTCACCGGGTGCGCCGGGCAGACCACGCGCAGCACGGCCATTGAAGTTTGGCCCGATATGAAGCGCCAGGACAAATCGAAGCCGCAAACCGAGAGCCTCTTCTTTGCCGACCACCGCGCCACACGCATGCCCGTTCCCGGCACCGTCGCCCGGGGATTCCTGAAGGAAGACGACGCTTACTTCACCGGCGTCAGCGCCGGCCAGTACGTAGCGCGCAACCCCGAAGCATTGAATGCCGATCTCATCAAACTCGGGCAGACCAAATTCAACACGTATTGCTCGCCCTGCCACAGCCGCATCGGCAACGGGAAGGGCATTGTGCCGATGAAGGAGCCCACCTGGCAGCCGACGAATCTGCATGAAGACCGCGTCAAGGCGATGGTGGATGGCGAGATCTTCACCATCATTACGCAGGGCAGGCGCTCCATGCCGTCCTATCGTTTTCAGATCGTCGAAAAAGACCGCTGGGCCATCATTTCCTACGTAAGAGCGCTGCAGCGAACCACGAGCGGAACACTGGCCGATGTGCCGCAGGAGCTCAGGGCGGACCTGAGGTAATCATGAAATTAGCTGAACACGCACACAAAACCGCCGTTGATTCCTACTTCATCGACAACGGTCTATGGAACCGGGGCCGGAACGGGATTATTTTCATCGCCCTGGTAGCCTGGATCGCCTGCATCGCCGGTTTCATCGCCGATCCCAACCGGTTTTTCGAATCGTACCTGATGGGCTATCTTTTCTGCATCACTATCCCGTTTGGAGCGGCATTCTTCGTCATGATCCAGTACCTCACCGGATCGGCGTGGAGCGTCCCCATGCGCCGCATCGCGGAAAATCTGATGGTCACCATCCCCGTTGGCGCCATCTTGTTTCTTCCGATTCTGGCCGGAGTTCCGCACCTCTATGAATGGGCGCATCCGGAGTGGATCCAGGCCGACATCGCCAAGCTCGGCGGCGGCAGAACCAATTACTTAAATTCACATTGGTTCCTGATTCGCGCAGCCATTTTCTTCGTCCTCTGGACTCTTTGGACCAACCGCATCTACTCGCACTCCACACGCCAGGATAAGGACGGCTCCATCGAGCACATGCACTCCATTTCGCGCTGGTGCGCTCCCGGACTGCTGATGCTGATGTTGTCCGTCTCGCTGGCTGCCTTTGACTGGAGCATGTCTCTCAGCCCCGACTGGTACTCGACGATCTTCGGACTCTATGTATTCGCCGGCGGCGGATTGTCGTTCATCGCTGTATGGATTCTGATCTGCATGGCTCTGCGCAGCAAGGGCGTGTTAAGCAATACCATCAACGTGGAGCACTATCACGATCTTGGCAAGTGGCTGTTCGCCATGACCATTTTTTGGGCATACATCGCGTTCTCTCAATATCTGCTGATCTGGTACGGCAACCTGCCCGAGGAGACCATCTGGTTCCGCCAGCGGTTTGAAGGTAGTTGGGCAATCTGGAGCTGGGTGTTGCTGTTTGGACACTTCATCATTCCCTTCCTGGTCCTGGTTCTCCG
Source organism: Bryobacteraceae bacterium (assembly GCA_040002435.1). Lineage (GTDB taxonomy): Bacteria > Acidobacteriota > Terriglobia > Bryobacterales > Bryobacteraceae > JANXXV01. The sequence continues at coordinate 5,693 of JBDUEM010000291.1, read as the reverse complement.
CGCCAGCAAACGGAATTTCCGCATCCTCACCACCATGGCGATCTGGATCGTAGCGGCGCACTTTGTCGACGTGTACTGGCAGGTAATGCCGACGTTTTACCACGCCAAGGGCGTCTCGTTTCACTGGCTCGACATAGCCTGTCCTGTGGCAATCGCCAGCATCTTCGCACTCATCTTCTGGTTTGAGATGAAGCGGCATGCGCTGCTTCCGCTGGGCGATCCGCGGTTCGAACTCGGATTGGAATTTGAAAATATCTAAGGAATTAAAAGGCAAATGGAAGGACTGGGAATCCAATAAGTAGATGGAACACGGCGATCACAGAGAAATATTCGACGACCATTCGGACCACCCGCACGGCTTTGACACAAGTGAGCCGAAAGGCGGGTTCATTGCCATCTTCGCCATTCTGACCGTTATCACGTTGGTCGCGACCATTTTCGGAATTCAGTACTACTTCGATCAGGCGTTTGAAGAGCAGACTCAGAACGAGGTTCTGGCGCCGGAAAGCGACCAGTTGAAAAATCTCCACGCGATGGAGGACACGCAGCTGTATTCCTACCAATACGTGGATCGCAATCAGGGCACCGTGCGGCTCACCATTGACCGCGCCATGGACCTTCTCGCCAAGGAAGCCGCTGAAAACCGGCTGACCTACGCGTCTAAGACTTACCCCGTAAAAACCCCGGAGCAAATCGCCGGGGGCGGAGCGGCAGCGCCTGCCGCGGCTGGTGCACCAAATACACAGGGAGTTGCAACAACGAATGCTACACCTCCGCCAGCTAAGTAAGGTGCTGGGGATCGGGCTGCTCGCGGTTTTTGCCCTTTCCGCCGAACCAAACTTGCCCCCTCAACTGGAGGGGATCGGGATCGAGGAGAGGCTCGGGCGCCAGATCGACCTGGACCTGCAATTTACCAATGAACGCGGCTACCAGGTCCCGCTGCGGAGCTTCTTCCATAAGGACAAGCCGGTCATTCTGAACCTGGTCTATTACGCCTGCCCGATGCTCTGCAACCTGGTGTTGAACGGGCAGACGCAGGTGCTGCGCGAAGTGCCCTGGACGCCCGGCGAGGAGTACGAGATCGTCACCGTCAGCATCGATCCCATGGAAGCTTTTGACCTCGCGGTGCGCAAGAAGCAGATGTACCTGGAAAGCTTCGGCAAGCCGGCGCTAGGCTGGCACTTCCTCACCGACTATCAGAACAATGTGAAAAAGCTGGCCGCACAGGTGGGCTTTCAGTACCGCTGGGACGAACGGACCCATCAGTTCGCCCACGCCGCTGCCATCATGTTTCTGACTCCGGAAGGCAAGGTATCGCGGTATCTCTACGGCATCCGCTTCAAAGCCCGCGACGTTCGCCTGGCTCTCACGGAAGCTTCGGAATCCAAGCTCGGCATCACCGTCGACAAGGTGCTGCTGTTCTGCTTCCATTACGATCCGTCCGCCCGTTCTTATGTTCTCTTTGCGCGAAACGTCATGCGCGGCGGTGGAATTTTGACAATTTTTATCCTTGGCGCAATACTTCTCGGTCTTTGGCGGGGCGAGCGCAATCGCCGCGTCCCGGACAACCTGGTGACTGTAAAATGAAATGGTTCCGTGATCTGACTCTACCTATAGAAGCGTCCACGACCGCGCGCGATATAGACAACCTGTATATCTTCATCGTGTTGTTGAGCGCGTTCTTTTTCTTTCTGATCGTCGGGCTGCTGGCGTTCTTCCTGCTGCGTTACCGGCGCAAGGGACCGAACGATATCACTCCGCACATCACACACAATCTGAACCTGGAGATTGCCTGGAGCGTTCTCCCGCTGCTGCTCTGTCTGGTGGTATTCTTCTGGGGCTTCAACGGTTTCGTCCGCGCCAATGTCGCGCCCCTGAATGCCATGGAGATTCAGGTAACGGCGAAGAAGTGGCAGTGGCAGTTTGAATACCCGGACGGCACGCGCACCATCAACGACATTCACGTTCCCATCGGCAAACCCGTGCGCCTGGTGATGACTTCCGAGGATGTGCTGCACAGCTTCTTCGTGCCCGCCTTCCGCGTGAAGCACGACGTTGTTCCCGGCCGCTACACCGAAGTCTGGTTCGAACCCACCAAGCTAGGCGTCCACCAGGTCTTCTGCACCGAATACTGCGGGAAGGGACACTCCGACATGCTTGCCAAGGTTCACGTCGACGACGACGCTACTTATAAGAAGTGGGTGGAAGAGGGGGACGAAACCCTGAGAACCATGCCGCTGCCGCAATTGGGAAAACTGGTCTATGAGGAGAAGGGCTGCCAGACCTGCCACTCGCTCGACGGCCGGCGCACGCCTAACGGTGGACCGAGCTGGAAGGGCATCTGGGGCACCATGGAAGAGATGTCCGATGGGTCGAAGATCCTTGTAGACGCGAACTACGTTCGTGAATCCATCCTCGAACCGCAAAAGCATATTGTCAGGACATATGAAGGAATCATGCCGACGTTTCAGGGTCTCCTCCGTGAGCGCGAGATCCTCGGCGTGATCGAATATGTCAAAACGTTAAAGTAGGTAGTACCCTGAGGCTAAATTAGAAAATGGCAAATCATCCGACAACCCAGGCACTCCACCCGCCGGTGAAGGAAGACGTCAGCGTTAATTACATCACTTCGCCGAAGGGATTGATGTCGTGGCTGACTACGGTCGATCACAAACGAATCGGAATCATGTACCTCTGGGCAGTGCTGGGCGCTTTTCTGCTCGGCGGAATCTTCGCCCTGCTGCTGCGCATTGAACTGCTAACGCCAAAGGAAACCATCATGACCGCCGAGACCTATAACAAGGTCTTCACACTGCATGGCGTCATCATGGTCTTTCTGTTCATTATTCCTTCCATCCCGGCGGCGCTGGGGAACTTCGTTCTGCCTCTGATGCTGGGCGCAAAAGACGTCGCTTTCCCCAAGTTGAATCTGTTCAGCTACTACATCTATGTGGTCGGCGCACTGTTCGGCATCACGGCCATGGTAACGGGCGGAGTGGATACGGGCTGGACGTTCTACACTCCTTACAGCACGACGACGAACGGACAAGTCAGCATGATGGTGATGGCGGCCTTCATCCTTGGTTTCTCGTCCATCTTCACGGGCATCAACTTCATTGCCACTGTTCATAAACTGCGCGCTCCCGGCATGGGTTGGTTCCAGATGCCGCTGTTCGTATGGGGCATGTATTCCACCGCTGTCATTCAGGTTCTGGCGACGCCCGTCCTTGGCATCACGCTGGTTCTGCTGATGTTGGAGCGTTCGTTCGGCATCGGAATCTTCGATCCGGCCATCGGCGGCGACCCGGTTCTCTTCCAGCACTTCTTCTGGTTTTATTCGCACCCCGCCGTCTACATCATGATCGTGCCGGGTATGGCTATCATCTCTGAAATCATCCCGACATTCTCTAAGAAGACCATCTTCGGCTACAAAGCCATCGCGTTTTCCAGCATCTCCATCGCGCTGGTCGGCTTCCTGGTTTGGGGCCATCACATGTTCGTCAGCGGCCAATCGAACCTGGCCTCGGTTATTTTCTCGTTCCTTACTTTCCTGGTCGCCATTCCATCCGGGGTGAAGGTCTTCAACTGGCTCGCTACCATGTACCGCGGTTCCATTACGCTCGAAGCTCCCATGCTCTATGCGATCTCGTTCCTGTTGCTGTTCGGCATCGGCGGTCTCACCGGCATCTTCCTCGGAGCGCTTTCGGTGGACATCCACCTCACCGACACATACTTTGTAGTGGCGCACTTCCACTACGTGATGATGGGCGGCACGGTGATCGCATTCCTCGGCGGCCTTCACTACTGGTGGCCAAAGATGTTCGGCCGTATGTACAATGAGCGCCTCGCACGAATTGGCTGCGGTTTGGTTTTCGTCGGCTTCAACATGACTTTCTTCACCCAGTTCATCCTGGGCAGCCGCGGTATGCCTCGCCGCTACTATAACTATCTGGATCAGTTCCAACCGCTGCACGCATTCTCAACCGTGGGCTCATGGGTCCTTGGCGCCGGACTGTTCCTCACCGCGGGATACCTGCTGGCATCGCTCCGCAAACCCTACGACGCCCCGCGCAATCCCTGGGGGGCCAGAACATTTGAATGGGAAACGCAGTCCCCGCCCATCACTCACAACTTTGATTTCGACCCGGTCTTACTGCACGGTCCGTACGATTACAGGCCGGAGAAAAAAGGATAGAAGATGAGCGACATCGCCGCAGTTATCCCTGAAGAGCACTCGCACGAGCACCACGACAGCAATCTGCAGCATCATTTTGCGACGTACGAACAGCAGATGGATGCCGGCAAGATCGGCATGTGGCTCTTCCTGGCCACGGAAATTCTGCTGTTCGGTGGACTCTTCGTTGGCTTCGCGCTGATGCAGGCGAAGTATCCGGAAGCCTTCGTGCAGGCGCACCATCACCTCGACAAAAATCTCGGCTTCCTCAACACCGTCGTCCTGCTGATAAGCAGCTTTACCATGGTGATGGCGGTACACTGCGCCAAGACCGAACAGCGCCGGAAGGTGCTGGTTTATCTCCTCATCACCCTCGCGTGCGCGGCGGTCTTCCTTTGCGTGAAGTATTTCGAGTACGAGCACAAGTTTCACGAAGGCCTGCTGCCCGGCAAGTTCTATACGCACGTCGGGGACACGGTGCCCCATCAGTTCGTATTCTTCAGCTTCTACTTCATGATGACGGGCCTTCACGGTCTGCACATCCTGGGGGGAATGGTGGCAATTACATGGATCTTCTTCCGCGCCAAGCGTGGAGATTTCAACCATGACTACTACACTCCCATCGATCTGGTGGGCCTCTACTGGCACTTGGTCGATTTGATCTGGATTTACCTGTTCCCGCTGCTGTACCTGATTAGTTGAGAGACTTCCGATGAGCGAAACGACACATACCACCACTCACGACAACCATGACGCGAATGCGCCCAAGATCTATGCAGCCGTGCTCGGCGCGCTACTGATCTTGACCTTTATTACCGTTGGAGCATCGAAAATTCAATTCGGCTCTGGCATGATCAACGTCGTGATCGCCCTCTCCATCGCCACCGTCAAGGCCTCGCTGGTAGCGCTGTTTTTCATGCACCTGATCCATGACAAGGCCATGAACTCCATTATCCTGGTGGCCAGCTTCACGTTCCTGGCAGTTTTTATCGGCTTCTGTTATGGGGACCAATCCACTCGTGACGATCTGAAGCCGCTAGGTTTAAAGGTGAAAGCCCCGGTAGTAGCGGGCGCACCTGGTGCTGCACCTGGCGCACCCGCGGCAGCCGCGGCACCGGCCGAAGGCCACCACAACTGATTGACGCGCCCTTACGGCGGAGAACTCACTAATGCATCCGCACCGGCGCCCCTGATGAAGCGGCCGATCGTTCCATCTCGGGTGTCGCCACTTTCACGAGCCCGAGCTTCGTGAGCACGGACTGAACCACTGCGGAATAGGGCGGACGGACCGCGTCAGAGGCAAGAACATACCCTAACAAACTCTTCAGAGCGTCGAGTTCCGCCCGTGAGAAAGTGATTTCTGCATCCCGTTTTTCCATTTTGATCTCCTTTTTCCTGTCGCCTTCAGATGCGAATCGTTGTTCCGTCGAACTTGGTCAGAGAGAAAGTCAAACGCTCGTTGAAGCAGAGCTTCTGCTCCTCGAGAATTCCGATCGCCAATTCCTCCCCTAATCTGATC
>JBDUEM010000290.1:0-9395 GCA_040002435.1 Bryobacteraceae bacterium | reverse complement strand
CCATCAGCGGCCTTATCCCGGACGCCCGCGTCATCGAATGCCAAGAAGACGCGGCTCGCCTTCTCGCGCTTGCCGGCCAGTGTGCGCCGAATAATCATCCGCCGCTCCTCGGCCGCGAAACCGGCCAGCAGAGTGAAGATCATCTCCCCCATTGGGTTGGAGGTGTCAATCGGCTCGGTCACGCTGCGCAGTGGTCAGGCGTCCGCGCCAAAGCCCTTCGAAACCGAGCGCGGCGTGAAGGCCGAGTGCCGCGGAACTGGTTTCCACCGCGCGAGCCGGCGTGGCGCGGACAATTGTTATCGAGATTCAGCGAAACAAAATGTCACACCCGGTCACAGTTTGTGGAGCCCCAGCCAGGAGCTAGGCCGGGCCCGGCACACGCAAGTTCCTTCCGCCTTCTCGTCGACGTCGGGCCGAATCACGACGCGCGGCTCGAAGCCGTGAAAGTGTTTACTGTGTTGATGCATCACGCGAGCGCGGGTAGGCGGTAGGTCACGCGGGGTGGCGCGTTTGCTGAACGCGCTGACATGGTCATTGTTAGGTATTCTGGCCTTGTGCCCCTCCTAAAATCTCTCCAGTGCATAAGCGTGGTGTTATGGTTGGCGGGGGACGTCTCGGGATACATGAAGGGATATCTTCCGTTAGACGAAAAAGAGCTTCGTTTCGCTTTCCGGTGCATACGGTTCGGCGCGAGTTCTTGCCAGGGGGCGCACAAGAAGGTATTCGAATCGGCTCGATTAAGGTACGTTTTTATGAAGCTAACAAGATTCAGTTTTCCGGAACGGACCTTGCGGGGAAGAGCTGGACAGTAACCAGACATGGATGGATTGGGGGAGCGGTATACTCCGCTGATTTAGATCACAACGGTAAGATCGACATTATCTATACCAGCTATACGGGGGACAACGGTTTAGCACCTCCGATGCACGTTTTAACTCTGATGTTCGATTCAACTGGGCGGCCGGTTCCCTCGGAAATGGATGGGTATTTCGAGGATGATAGCCATGGGTTGAAGGACCTATTGGACCTCGACGGAGACGGTAGGGCGGAGTTATTACGGCAGAGTTTCGACGATGGTTATTGGATCACCTCGTTATACGAGGCGCGGGAAGCAGGGTGGCACATTATCCACGGTCAACACGCCAGTAGGCAGTATCCGATGTACACGCGATTTACGAACAGAGCGAACCGTGCTCCAACAACGCCAGCTCCGGGCCGTCACCCCGTCGAAGATAACCTCTCGAGCACTCTTGATATGGGTAGCCCGGCCGTTCATCTCGAAAGTATGCAGTGGGCGAATGTGGAGCTGTCGGGCAATCCGATCCTTCATTTTTCTAACGGGCGGAAGTGTGAGGAGATCGGGTGGTACTCCACGGCTGTGGTGGTCATCGACACTCCGGAGAAAAGAACTGCTGCGACACTTGGAGCTCCTGAAGAAGCCAAACTTTTGCTCGACACAATTGTGCGAAATAGGATTGCAGTCCGGGTCGCCGGGAGTAGGCGTAACCGGGCGGACCCGAAAGCCAGCCCGGGCTGGTGCTCGGTTGAGATGATTTGGGGCGCCAGTGACGCCAAACTGCCGTAGCGTTCACCTTGAGGCAGCGTTATTGGGCCAGTACACTGCGTTACCTAATGAGGCGTTCGACTGTGAGGGGATGAGGACGAGGTCGAGAGAAGGCCAATCGGAAGTCGCTCGCCGCTGGGCGTGTCCCGTTCGTGGGCGCGCAGGGAAGCCAACACCGTGCTCGAGCATCCAGCGCCGGGAAGCACACGGGCGAACACAGGTCATGGCCGTGTGTTCATGGAACCGAAGTTTTGTCATTTATGCAAATCGTGTATATCCACCGTATAGCGCTCAGAATCTTCGCGTGGGCGCGATGCCTCAATTCGCTTGGCGAGGCGTTCAGCCTCCCTCGCTTCCGATTTCCGTCCGGCACGTCTCAGCATCGCTGAGTACGCACGCAGGATCTCGCCAGTTGTCGCGTGCTCCGGTCCCAGTCGAAACTTGCTGATTTCCAACGCGCGTGCAAGGAATGCGGCAGCATCCGCAGGCCGGTTACGTTGCCGCTGCAACTCCGCAAGATTCCTCAGCGGGCCGATTAGGTTCGGATGCGTTGCCGCGCCATGCGGTAGAAACCGGCCATATTGATTTCATACTGCCTCTGGCAGACATTGCAAAAGAACTGCTGGCACTTACGTAAATCTGATCTGGCGTCCCTCTGTGTTTACTTTGAGTCCTCCGCAACATCGCGACGTAGCAGAATGCCGAACCCAAGAACTGATACCACATCTCAACGAAACTTAGAACTGGGCCAGCGGCAATCCCGGCGATTATAGGCGTGACAAGCACATCGGGTACTCAGGGGAGCATGACCCGACGGGTTATCTGGCCGTTGCTTTCCCAATAGGTCCTCTTGCTCGAAAGAAAGGCATCGTCCGGCGATGGCTGAACGCTGCCTTCCCTGTCGAATGCCCGCGAGCGGACCGTGTGCTCGCCCCGTGCGGGTAACGGCCACTCGAAGTTCCAGAAGCTCCAGGCGTAGCGGCGGGGTCGCGCATCAGGTGGCCCGTTGCTGTCGAGGGTGGCCGGCATCCAAGGCCCGTCGTCGATTTGGACCTCCACCGATGCGATGGGTGCCCCCCAAGCTACGCCCATTACTCTGTAGCCGTTGGGAGTGCGCGTGACTTTGGCCGGCGCCGACTTTAGCCGTGTGCGGCTCACGGTAGTGAATGTCCAAACCGTCTGATCGCCTTGCTGCTGCTCGCGAACGGATACATAGTCCCGCGCCATGAAACGCCCGGCGAACCGCTGGTTGAGAACCTCGATGCGGGTCAGCCATTTGACATTGGCCACTCCGTACCAGCCTGGGGCAATGAGGCGAACGGGAAAGCCATGCTCCGGAGGCAGCGACTCGCCATTCATCTCGTAACAGAGCAGGTTGTCGCGCTGAAGCGCTTCGGAAACTGACATGCTGCGTGCGAACTGTTCCGTGATTGTCAGGTCAAGTCCGCCGCCGGAATTGGGTGTTACCGTGCCGGTCCTTCCGCCACTGAGTACCCCGGCGTTGTCGTGGATGGTGACGGTGCCGCGATCGGCACCCCAGAAGACCACTTCCGTGCCCTCGTCCAGGATATACGCATCTTCCAGTAGCGGTGCCAGTCGCGCGCCTGCCCAGCGGGCATTTCCCAGGAGTGCGGCGCCAGTATTGAACGGAAAGCCCGTGTTCCCAGAGCACTCGAGGGTAAAGTCCACCTCATGACGGCCGCGTAGCTTGAGGTCCGCTAAGGTCAGCGTGCGGGGACGGGCAACCAGACCTGAAATATTCAGGCGCCAGGCGGCTCCCTCCAGGTTCGGCCGGGCGTAGTGCTGGACCCAGAAGAAGTTGTGGGCAGGTGTCGCCCAGGAGTTGAGATCCTCCCACTTCAGCAGGTTGCCGACGGCGTCAGGAACGGGGTTCGGCGGCGGCTGATCGAGCCAGGGGATGACCTCGCCCCCAGCTTGGGCGAAGGCTCGCCCCCCGGTCACCTGCAGCACGCTTAGGCCCGCAACAGATGCAGCAGCGCCCTTCAACAGCGTTCGACGAGAGGTGTTCTGATCTTCCATGGTTAGTCCTCGATTGGATCGGAGACGGCTAGCCAGTCTGCCGGGCTCACGTGACGGTACACTGTCAACCGCTGTTCCCGGTGAGCCTCTACAAGTTTATGAACCATGACCTTCAGGGACAATGGGCAAAGAAGAGCAAAGAGGAGCAAAGAGAAGCAAACAACAGCATTTGGCTTGCGGATAAGAGAGAGCAAAACATGAAAGAGCAAATAAGGCTGCTACTGGTTGCATCGTTGCGCCTCAGGGGTGAGAATGGGCGGACGTAGCAGGATGGAATGCGGATCAATTCACAAACATCTGAGTCGACGGGCTACCAGGGGGCGCCGCGCCTTGAGTCTTGGAAGGAGATCGCAGCGTATCTCAAGCGTCACGTGACCCCCGTCCGCCGCTGGGAGAGGGAGGAAGGACTTCCGGTCACCGTCATCTACACAATACGTTGAGCTGCATCTACGCTTACTCAAGAGAGCTCGATCGTTGGTTACAAACGCGGCCAGGGAGCTTCGATCACCCTTCCAGACCGGCCATGTCGCGGGAAGCGTCGAATGGAGGTTTCGAATTCCCGTTTGCTCCACATTCGACCGTTCCCGGTTACCGGTAGAGCCTTTCGGTCGCGATGTCGAAAAGCAAATGGTGAGTGCTGCATGGGATGTGACGGGCAAGCCCGAGCAACAACTCGTTTTCATCTCGGGTGAGCCGGGTATTGGAAAGACTTGCCTCGTTTTGGAGTTTGCACGCTCCTTGTCTTGCCGGGCAACGGTGCTGGTCGGGCGTTGCGACAAGGAGGCGCTTTTGCCCTTCGCTCCGTTCGTCGAGATCCTGCGATGTCTGCTGCAGGCCTGTCGTCCAGCAGCACTGGAGGCTTGGCTCCCAGACATCAACGGAACCACCGAACTTGCGGAACTAGTGCCCGAGATCGCTCGCTATCTCAAGCCGCCTTCGGTGAGCTTTCCGTACACTGCTGAGGGCCGTCGCTACCGGATGTTCGAAGCCTATACAGAACTTCTTTACGCTGCCTCCCGCAACTCGCCGATTCTCATGGTGCTCGAAGACCTGCATTGGGCCCATCGAGCTTCGATGCTTCTCCTGCGCCATCTGGTCCGCGCGCGGCGAGAAGCTGCGATCTGTATCGTGGTCACGTACTGCGAGACCGAACTGCAGCGCAACCCGGAAAACACTCCCCCGGCTTCGCCCGCGCCGGGCTCTCCTACGTGCGCGCGAGAGACCGCATTCGCTCCCCAAGCCCTTCGAAAACTGTCATCGATCCTCGCGATTTCAGCAAGAAAAGATGTCACAAAAGGTCACACTTTTGGCCCCCCCAGCCGGACGCCCCGGTGCCATGCTGGCGAGGATTACAATCGCCGCCACGGCAGGCGGTAGTCACGGGCGCGCCGTTGAACGCGGGCGCGGAAGGTGCAGCGTCAAGATCGTCGCGGTCGCGCAGCAACTTGGCGTGTCGCGCTCTTCGGCGAGCAGGGAAGCGGACGCGACGGGCAAGCGTGTAAGCCCACCGCGAACGTCGGGCCGGGAGCGCGGCTCGAAGGGGGGGGAGATTGTCACGCGGTTAAATGCATCACGCGAGTGTTGGCAGGCGGTAGGTCCGCTGCCAGACCTAAGCTACCAGCTGACTGGATTTTTGCCAAATTCTACTACTTACGGAGGAATCCTACATCTGCTGATTTCCAGCGGACGGCAGCCAAAACCGTGGGCCAATGCGATCAGATTTGCCGGGTGGGCATGTCTTTCAAAGACAGGGCGGGTATCAGCGGAAATTCTCGACGATCATTAAGTCGATGGGATGCATGACGAACACCGAAAACAGCAGGGACCGATGATCGGGAGCAAGCGACATTCCGAAGGCAAGCGTCGAGCTTCCAAGCTGAGCGATGGTGATGACCTTGCGGTCTACGAACCTTAGAAACTGTATAGAAGCCTGACTCTCACTCGCGATAAAGAACACTCCATTGTCGGTGATGTCGAAATTCAGGCCAAATACAGCATCGAGTATCTTCTCGGGCTCGCCCGACGGCAGGGGCATCCTCCACAGGCTGCCAATCGACTCATCGTCCTGGAGGTAGTAGAGAAACCGCGCATCCGGACTCTCGATGGCGCGTCCAAGCCCCGGCCCTCTGGTGACCGGCACCAGCGCACGGCCATCTGGCGAAATCTTCCAAATACGACGCTCGGTGATCCGATTGCCAGCCGGGCGGGATGAGATATAGAGCCACTTGTGATCGCGCGACCATCCGGCCGGAGCCGCCTCGATTTCCGCCCCCGTTAGCCGCTTCGAGGCGCCGCCACTGGGACTCACCAGATAAGTCGCCTGGAGCCCTTCCGGGCTCGAGCCAAAAGCGATCCAACTCCCGTCGGGGGACCAGAACGGATCTGCAGTGTAAGGGCCATTGAATGAAGTCAGCGGCATCGCGTTCGAGCCATCTCGGTCGCATACCCAAATCTCGTGATTCCCGGATCGATCAGAGGCAAAAGCCACGCGACTACCGTCCGGCGAATACCAGGGAGTGTGGTCGATCCGAGTTGAACTGATCGCAGTTACCGGAGGTTTGGACGCATGGGGAGCCACTGCGGAGTCCGTAAGCTCCAGCCTCTGGATGTCGGCATCCTTCTGTGCCGTCGTGAATGCTAATCTTCCGTTGCGGGAAATGGTCGGAGTGCGTGCGCCCCAGCCGGCAAACGCCAATAATTCCGGCGGCTTGGGTGGCATGCCCGGTTGCGGAAGCCATGTCCTCCACAGACGAGGATTGTGAAAGGTGCCGGAGGCGTACACTACTGATCGGCCGTCGGATGTCCAAGCTGGGCTCAACGTGAAACGCCCGTCGAACGTTACACGCACTGGCTCTCCTGTGGGCGTGAGATTATCGGCCAGTCGTATTACATAGATATCGCGTGTATCGTTGGTTATCGCCCTGCTGAATGCGATTGACTGGCCGTCGGGCGAGAAAGAAGGATCCTCATCTCCCACGATGTTGCCGACTGGGGACGTAAGCCGCCGTTTTTCTCCGTCTCGCGCCGACAGCAGGTATAGCGATTCACTATCATAAGGCGATGTCTTGTCTGGCACAACGAGCCACCGGCTGGAAGAGTCCCAGCAGATGCGGGGCAAAAAGCCCGCCGGTGAGTAGATGGTCGCAATCCTTCGTTCCGGGCCGCCCGTCGCTGGAATAACAAACACCGCGCTCTGCTCATCCGGTCGTTGTTCCAAGAACGCAATTCGATTGAGATGCCGCAGAAAAGCAATCCACCGGCCGTCTGGCGACCATGCCGGCGCATCGTCTCGTAAAGGATCTCTCGTTAATCGGACAGGCTCGTCTTCGCCGACCACCTTTATGTAGATATCGCTGTTATCGCCCTTCGGGCCTTGCCAAACGAATGCCACCTGGCTGCCATCCGGGGAGAATGTGGGCGAGGTCTCCAAGAACGGATATGTCGTGAGTGGGACAGCGGCCAATACCCTCGAGGGCTCCTGCACATGGTGAGTCGAATTCAGCGACCAAAACAACCCCGTCCCCGCCATCCCAAAGCCGAGTGTGACCGCGCCCAGCCCGATCCACCGGGTCCACTTCTTGGCTGCAGGCGTGTCGCGGATGGCTGCCAGCGCCGACTTCAGTTCCACTGCGCTGCCGAACCGTTTGCTCGAATCTTTGCGCATGCACCGCTCGATGATTGCCGCTACGGCCCGCGGCACATCCTGGGCAATCTTGTCGGCAGCCGGAGGCTCATCGTTGGCAATTGCGGCCAGGGTGGCCGCCGTCGAATCGCGCTGGAACGCCCGACGGCCAGTGGTCATTTCGTATAGTAGTAATCCGAAGCTGAAGATGTCAGACCGCGGATCCACCGGGACGCCCGTAGCCTGTTCCGGCGACATATAAGCAACTGTGCCCAGAATCATTCCGCGGCCAGTTTGCGTGGTGAGGACCGCCCCTGACGTGAACTTGGCAAGCCCGAAGTCCAGCACCTTCGCCACTCCGGTCTCGGTGACTATGACATTGCCGGGTTTCAGGTCACGGTGGATAATCCCGGCAGCGTGTGCGCAGGCTAGCGCCTCGGCGATTTGAATCGCATAGCCGAGCGCTTCCCTCAGTTTCAGCCCGTCACGAGGGATCAGCCGATCCAGCGGCTTGCCCGGAACGAATTCCATCACAAGATAATCGAGCTCGCCGTCAGAGCTGAATTCGTGAACGGCCACAATGTTGGGATGATTCAGTGCTGACGCCGCCTTGGCCTCGCGCAGGAAGCGGTCCTTGCGCTCAGAGTCAGTAACAAACTGTGGTGGCAGGACCTTCAGCGCGATTTTCCGGTCGAGCCGGCTATCAATTGCGAGGTAGACGTTCCCCATGCCCCCCGAGCCGAGCTTGGAAAGGACTCGATAGGGACCAATATGAGGCATTGTGGCGTCCGCCCAGGCCTCTGAGTCCACGGTTAAAGACGAATCATCACGCGCCAGCAACGACTGAATCCTTCGCCGCAATTCTTCATCCTCACCGCACACTTTCCGGATGTAATCGGGACGTTGGCCAGGTTCGAGCGCCAGCGCTCCGTGAAAGACTTGTTCGAGAATTGCCCAGCGTCCTTTGTCATCCATCGGCGCCTGCCCGGCTGATTTCGCTTCTGAGCCATGCCTTAGCCATTCGCCAGTCGCGCAGTACGGTCTCTCTCGAGACCGCAAGCACCTGAGCTGTCTCCTCCACACTCATCCCGCCAAAGAACCGCAATTCGATCGCCTTTGCTTTCCTCGAGTCGATCCGCGCCAGCACCACTAGTGCGTCATCGAGCCGGATAAGATCTCGCGGGCGGATCGGACCAGCCTGCCAACTCTCCTCGAACTGAATCTGGTACGCAGCGCCGCCGCGCTTGAGCGATCTCCGCGACCGGGCAAAGTCGACCAGAATCCGCCGCATGGTTTGCGCGCTAAGGGCCAGGAAATGCGCACGATTCTGGCACGGGATTTCAGCAGCGCCAGCTAGCCGTAAATACACCTCGTTTACTAGCATTGTCGTTTGAACGCTTATCAACAGCGGCTGCGCCCGGAGGTGCCGATGCGCTTGGCGTCGCAGTTCCGTATAAAGAACTGGCACTAGTTGGTTAAGCGCGGACTGCTCGCCGCGGCTCCATGCATGCAGGAGTTCCGTAACCTCCCCTGGCGCAAGTGTGCCCATCTACGAAGTATCCTCTCGTGACGTGCGTATCAGTATACACCTCATCCCCTTAAATTTCCTGGCCTGGCTGACACTTCTACGCGACCGTTTCCGATTCCGTAGCAGAGGGAAACTGGATGGGAAATACAGCGGCGCTCGCGGTTCTGTCGGCACTCTGGACTCAAACGATCTGTCTAGCGGAAGAAGCATCCACACCTGTGATTTCGGTGCTGGTTTACGATTACGCCGGCGTCCCTGCTGATGTCTCCAACGCGGGTTTGAGAGAAACCAAACGCATCCTGGAATCAGGCGGCATCCAAGTGGCGTGGGTTAACTGTCTGGAAGCGCCGGATAGTCTGCCGGTCGAGAGGACGTGCCGGGAGCCACCAGGACCCTTGATGTTAGTTCTTCACATCTTGACTCAAGGGGCTACCAGGCGGCGCACGGAACCCGGTGCGGCGGGGTTTGCTGTCCTCCCCGCCTACGGATGTTTTGGCTCAAGCGCCGGTGTATTCAACGACCGGGTCAAACAACTGGGTGCGACAGCCCCCGAGGCCGCGGTGCTTGGCCACGTGATAGCCCATGAATTGGGCCATCTGTTGCTGGGGACCGGTGGTCATTCCGCGGGCGGAATCATGAAG